>NZ_JBEOTD010000045.1:0-66338 GCF_040426375.1 Streptomyces sp. NPDC096012 | reverse complement strand
GCCAAGAAGCAGGTCGGCGAGTCGGGGGGGGGGGGGCGGCGCCCCGCCGCTCGGCGCCGTGGCCGTGCACGCCGCTCGGGGCCGTGCCGGTGGACGTCCGCCTCCAGTGCGGCGGGCGGCCACCGGGCACGGCTGTGCGGGTGGGGCGGGTGAACCGGTCAGGAGGCCGGGAACTTCAGCAGTTCGCCGTTGACGCCGACCGTGTGGTTGGTGACGTAGAGGTCACCGTTCGCAGCCACGTCCAGACCCGTGGGCTGGAAGAGGCGGCCGGCGGTGTCGATCGGCGTGGTGGCACCCGTGTGCCGGTCGATCCGCGTCAGACCGCCGGGCAGCAGGCCGGTCGACGAGTAGCCGGTGGCGTACGACAGCGCGATCAGGTCGCCGTCGGGAGCCACCCGCAGGTCGATGGTGTTCGTCAGACCGGTGGCGAAGACGGTGGGCTTGCCCCCGGGCACGAAGCGCCAGATGCGGCTGAGGCCGGGCTGCATGCTGCTCAGGTCGGAGATGTAGAACGCCCCGTCGCGACCGCGCACGATGCCGGTCGGCACCGCCTGCGTCTGTCCGGGCGGGGTCATCGGCCGGACCGGCGAGGACTTCGCGGCCGAGGACCTGGTGGCAGGCCGGGCCGGCAGGGTGTTGTTCGGGAAGACGGCCTCGGTCTCGGTGGTGCCGTCGGGGTGGACCCGGATCAGGTCGTTGGCACCGGTGTCGACGACCAGGTAGTCCCTGCCGTCCCGGGCGAAGTACCACGGGTTGGAGAAGACCTGGCCGTTGCCGGTCACGGAGTCCGGGTCGTGCAGGGCCTCGTGCTGCGCCAGGTCACCCAGGATCCTGCCCTTGGCGATGGACAGCGTGCCCAGCGGGGCGCTGCCCGGGCCGAGCGCCGTACGCAGGTCGGTGTTGCCGCTGAGGTTGCTCGCCACGCGGTAGGTCCCGTGGCCGGCGTTCTGGGCCATGGTCACGCCCATGATCGTGCTCTCGCCGTCGGGGCGGACCTCCATCTCGGAGGGCAGGCCGGTGACGACACGATCCTTCTTGTAGCCCTTGATCCGGAAGACGGAGCCGCTGAAGCCGAGGCAGTGGGAGTTCGGCTCCGTGCACGGGGTCTCCGGGCCGCTGCCGGCCTCCGCGACCAGGAGCGAGCCGTCGGCCTGGATCCGGACGGCGCGCGGATTGTGCAGGCCGGTCGCCAGGACCTGGGGGGTCGACGAGACCGTGTGCCGGTGCCCGCCGGAGGCCGCCTGGGACGCGGCCTGGCTCGGTATCACGGTGGCCGTGAGGCTGCCCACGACTGCCGCCGCCAGGAAGGCCCCCGCCCAGGACTTGCTCGTTCTCGACATGTCTCTCCTCACATTGGCACGCCCCTGCAGTCAGGGGCGAATTCGACCGGCGTCACCATAGACGCCGGAAGACTCTTCGGTCGTGCGCCGAAAAGCCCCCAAGTCGAACGGAGTTGGCCGCCGACACGGTGTGCGACAGCGGAATTCCGCAATTGCGCACCGCGCCGCGCATCCCGCGAAAAGGGGGCGCCGGCCGAGCCTGTCCGCAGGTGGGGGCACAGGGTGGAACAAAGGATTCCGCGAGTGGCTCCGGCGGAAGCGGAGTGCGGTCCGTCAGCCGATTCCGGCCAGTCGCAGCAAAAGCGGTTTCACTTCCGTGGCCGGCAGTCGCCCGGAGACTTCGCCGGGCCGCGAACACAGCAGGACCGGTCCGTCCTCGGGGCGGTCGGGAAGCCGGCCGTGGCTGCCGCGCACCGGGGAGGGGTCGAGCGGGACGACGGCCATCCGGTAGCGCATCCCGAGTTTCTTGCGAGCCAGTGCCGTGGCCGCCTTGACCTTCACATAGGGGTCGAGGGGGTCCATGAACAGCTCGGCGGGGTCGTAGCCGGGTTTGCGGTGGATCTCGACGAGCTGTGCGAAGTCGGGGGCCCGGGCGTCGTCCAGCCAGTAGTAGTACGTGAACCAGGCGTCCGGCTCCGCGACCGCCACCAGTTCGCCGGCCCGCGGGTGGTCCAGTCCGTACTCCTTCTTGCCCCGGTCGTCGAGGAGTTCACCGATCCCGTCGGCGTCTTCGAGCGCCGCCCGCACCCCGGCCAGGTCCTCGGGCCGCCGCACATAGACGTGGGCGATCTGGTGGTCGGCGACCGCGAAGGCGCGTGAGGCCGTGGTGTCCAGGTACTCCATGCCGTCCTGGGTGTGCACCTCCAGGTAACCGGCGCGGCGCAGGGTCCGGTTGATGTCGACGGGCCTGCTGACGCCGGTGATCCCGTACTCGGAGAGGACGACCACGGTGCGGCCCTCGGCGGCGGCCTCGTCCAGCAGCGGGGCGAGTGCCGCGTCCAGGTCGGTGGCGGCCCGCAGCGAGCGCGGGTCCTCGGGGCCGAAGCGCTGGAGGTCGTAGTCCAGGTGCGGGACGTAGCACAGCGACAGGTCGGGCCGGCGGGTGCGGTTGAGGTACCGGGTGGCGTCGATGATCCACTTGCTGGACACCAGGTCGGCGGTCGGGCCCCAGAAGTTGAACAGCGGGAAGGTGCCGAGTTCCGCCTCGAGTTCGTCGTGCAGGGCGGCGGGCCGGGCGTAGAAGTCGGGTTCCTTGCGGCCGTCGGCGTAGTAGACGGGGCGCGGGGTGACCGTCCAGTCGGTGTCCGCACCCATCGCGTACCACCAGCAGACGTTGGCGACCGTGTAGCCGGGGTGCAGGCGGCGGGCGGCGTCCCAGATCTTGTCGCCCTCCACCAGTCCGTTGTGCTGGCGCCACAGCAGGACCTCGCCGAGGTCGCGGAAGTACCAGCCGTTGCCGACGATGCCGTGTTCGGCGGGCATCGTGCCCGTCAGGAACGTGGACTGGGCGGCGCAGGTGACGGCGGGCAGCACGGTGCCGAGTTCGGCCCGCGAGCCCCGGCCGCCGAGCGCCTTCAGACCGGGCATGTGGTCCAGCAGGGTGGGGGTCAGTCCCACCACGTTCACGACGAGCAGGGGTGTCGGGGGCTTCGTCACTGCTGCTCCTTGAGTCCGAGGTCGGTCAACAGGTCCCGGGCGAGGACGAGTTCGGCGGCGATCCCGTCGGCGAGCCGGGCGTCCGTGGCCGGGCGCGCCTCGGCGGGCAGGGCCTGCCAGGTGTAGGTCTCGACCTCGAAGTGACGGCTGCGTGCCACGGGCCCGCCGACCAGAAGGGCGAGCGTGTCGCGCAGCACGTCGAGGGTGGAGGTCAGCGGCGGGGCGGGCGGAGCGTGCAGCGGTACGTGGAAGTGGGCGCGCCAGGGCACCGTGTCCGGCAGCGCGTCTCCGGCCAGCGCCGGGCCGAGGTCGTCGGTGCCGTGCAGGACGCCGTCCAGTCTGGCGCGCGTCTGGTGCAGGAAGCGGGGCTCGTCGAAGGCGGCGAGCGCCGCCCGGACCGCGGGGTCCCGGGGGGTCTCGGCGTGCAGGGCGGCGGAGAGCTGCACCTTGGACACGGCGATGCCGGCCCGTGCCAGGCCGTCCAGTGCCGCGGCGGGCTCCTCGAAGCTGGTCGCGAGGTGGCAGGTGTCCAGACACAGGCCGATGCGGTGGCCGGGCAGGGCGGCGAGGGGGGCGAGTGCGTCGGCGGTGGTCTCGACGGCGCAGCCGGGCTCCGGCTCCAGGGCGATGCGGATGGAGCGGCCGGAGGTCTCCTCCAGGTCGTCCAGCCGCCTCGCCAGCTCGGTCAGCGCCGTGTGGGCCGACTCGGCGGCGGCCTGGTCGAAGCCGGTGCGCCAGGCCAGCGGCAGGGTGGAGACGGTGCCCTCGGTGACGTCCGGCGGCAGCAGGCCGGCGAGCAGCCGGGCCAGGGCGGCGGTGTGGTCGAGGCGTTCCGGGTCGGTCCAGTCCGGCTTGTAGACACGGTACTTGACCTGTTCGGCGCCGAAGCCGCGGTAGGGGAAGCCGTTGAGGGTGACCACCTCGAGCCCGCGCCGGTCCAGCTCGGTGCGCAGCCGCCGCGGCGCCCCGGGGTCGGCGCTCAGGGCGCGTACGGCGTCGCGGGCCAGCCACAGTCCCACGCCGAGGCGTTCGGTGCCCAGGCGCTGCCGGACCGGTTCGCAGTGGGCGGTCAGCTGGGCGATGACACCGTCGAGGGTCTCGGCGGGGTGGGCGTTGGTGCAGTAGGCGAGGTGGACGGTCGAGCCGTCCGGATGCCGGAAGCGCACGGCTCATTCGCCCCCGCGCAGGATGGAGTTGCCCTCGTGCAGTGTCCCGGCCCGGGCCACGTCCAGGTCGAGCCGGCCGCTCAGCCCGTAGAAGGCGACGGGGTTGCGCCACAGCACGCGGTCCACGTCGTCCTCGTCGAAGCCCGCGGCGAGCATCGCGTCGGCGACCTTGCGGGTCTTCAGCGGGTCGCTCCTGCCCCAGTCCGCGGCGGAGTTGACCAGGACCCGCTCGGGTCCGTACTCCCGCAGGACGGCGACCATGCGGTGCTCGTCCATCTTGGTGTCCGGATAGACGGAGAAGCCGAGCCAGGCGCCGGCGTCCTTGGCCTCCTTGACCGTGGTCTCGTTGAGGTGGTCGACCAGGACGCGTTCGACGGGCAGTTCCGACTCGGCCACGACGTCGAGGGTGCGGCGCAGCCCCATGAGCTTGTCGCGGTGCGGGGTGTGCACCAGGGCGGGCAGCCCGTGCCCGGCGGCGAGTTCGAGCTGTGCGGCCAGCGCGGTGTCCTCGGCCGGGGTCATCGAGTCGTAGCCGATCTCGCCGACCGCGACCACGCCG
The DNA here is from genome assembly GCF_040426375.1 of Streptomyces sp. NPDC096012. Classification (NCBI taxonomy): domain Bacteria; kingdom Bacillati; phylum Actinomycetota; class Actinomycetes; order Kitasatosporales; family Streptomycetaceae; genus Streptomyces; species Streptomyces sp. NPDC096012. Next base: position 61,617 of record NZ_JBEOTD010000045.1, on the reverse strand, counting down.
TCCTTGGCCAGGTAACGCGGCAGTTCGTCGAGGACGGGCGCACAGCGGGGGTCGTTGGCCTCCTTGGGGTTCAGGGCGATCGTGCAGTGGTGCGCGATCCCGTACTGCGCGGCCCGGAACGGCTCCCAGCCGAGCAGCGCGTCGAAGTAGTCGTAGAAGCTCTCCGGCGAGGTGCGCGGCTGACCGAGCCAGAAGGACGGTTCGACCAGCGCGCGCACGCCGGCCGCGTACATCGCCCGGTAGTCGTCGGTGGTGCGCGAGGTCATGTGGATGTGCGGGTCGAAGATGCGCATCAGGCTTCCTTGGCGGTCAGGGCGAGTGCGTGGTGCAGGTCGTCCGGCACGGGCCGGCCGGCGGCGGTGCGCTCCGCGGCGAAGTCCGTGAGCATGCGGGCGAGTTCGGCGTCGCCGCGGGCCCGGTCCGCGAGGTGGGCCACGGCGGCCAGGGGCACGCCGGTGAACAGGCACTTCAGTACGGCGTGCCGCCAGGCGTGGGCGTCCAGGTGTGCGGCGGCGTAGGGGCCGACGGCCGCGGCCAGCAGGCGCGTGTCATTGGTGCGCAGCGCGTCCTCGACCAGCGCGACGCCCGTGTCCGGGGTGAGCGGGAGGTGGGGCAGGGCCAGCAGGACGGCGCGCCGTTCGGCGCCGGTTCCGCGCTGGTAGAGCCGGGTCACGGCGGTCGCTCCGGGCTGGGCCGTGTACAGCAGCAGTACCCGGGCCGCCTCCGCCGCCTCCGGGGAGCCGCACTCCCGGCCGGCCGCCGCGAACCGCAGTTCCCATGCCGGTACTCCCCGGCGCGGCGGACCGGCCGGGGCGGCGTTCGCCGTCTCGCGCCCGTCGGCGCGTGCGGCGTCGGCGAGTGCGGCGTCGAGCCAGGCGGCTCCCTCGGGGCGCAGGCGGGCCAGCAGTTCCTCGCGGTTGATCAGCATGCGGACTTCCTTATGCGGACGGTGCCGGGGAGAGAGGGGTGGACGCGGAGGATGCCGGACCCGGGTGGTCGGGGTGCGACCGGGCGCGCTCGGCGGTGGCCGGGCCGTGGCCGCCGGAACGCGTCTGCTCGGTCTCGCCGAGCCGGGCGCGCAGGAACTCCATGGAGCGCCGGGCGAGTTCGGGCCCGGCATGGGAGTGACGGGGCAGTTCGACCACGGTCAGCCCCTGGTAGCCGGTGGCGTCGAGCGCGGCGAGCACGGGCGGGAAGTCGATCTCGCCGTCGCCGAAGGGCAGGTGCTCGTGCACACCGCGCCGCATGTCCTCGATCTGCACGTGCCGCAGCCAGGGGCCCGCGGCGCTCACGCAGTCGGCCGGGGACAGCGGCTCCAGGCACTGGCAGTGGCCGATGTCGAGGGTGAGACCGAGCAGCGGGTGGTCGCCGAGCCGGGCGCGCAGCCGGTGGAAGTCGGCGAGCGACTCCAGCAGATGCCCGGGCTCCGGCTCGACGGCGAGCGGGATCCGGGCCGCCGCCGCGGCGTCGAGCACCGGCTCCAGGGAGGCGCCCAGCCGTTCCCACGCGGCGTCCTCGCCGACGCTCGCGGGCCGGACGCCGCTGAAGCAGTGCACCGCGTGGGCGCCCAGGTCGGCGGCCACCCGCACCGCGGTGACCAGCAGCGCGGTCCGGGCCGCCCGCGCCTCGGGGACCGGGTCGAGCAGGCTCGGACCGTGCTTGCGGCGGGGGTCGAGCACGTAGCGGGCGCCGGTCTCGACCGTGACGCCGAGGCCCAGCGTGCCGAGCCGGTCGGCGACGCGGGCGACGCGGCCGGCGAGACCGGGCCCCAGCGGGTCGAGGTGCATGTGGTCGAGGGTGAGGCCGACGCCGTCGTAGCCGAGGTCGGCGAGGACGCCGAGGGCGTCGTCCAGCCGCAGGTCGGTCAGGCCGTTCGTGCCGTAGCCGAGGCGGATGCTCATGTGGGGCTCACCGTCCGGGCCAGCCGGCGGGCGACGGGCGCGAGTCCGGTGAGCAGTACGGCGCCGGTGAGGGTGCCGGAGCGTGCCGCGAGGGCCGCCTGGAGCGGGATCAGCGCGCGGATGCCACCGCCGACGGCCCGCTGGGTCAGCGGCGGCGACGGATTGAGCGCCGCGTGCAGGAACGGCTTGGCGGCCGTCGCCACATAGGCGCCGGCGAGGGCGGTCCGGGCGCACTCGGACGGTGACCGGGGCGGCGTGTTCCAGCGCCTCCCACCCGGACCGCCGCCCCGCCGGCCACCGGCGAGCGCGCCGAGCACGGCGGTCGCGCCGAGCGCGGTGAGGGACCGGCCGGGCGCACCTCCCTGGGTCTCCGTGCGCGAGACGCTGGTGACCGCGTAGGTGTGAGCGCCGATCGCGGCGGCGGACGGCAGCGCACGCAGCATGGCGGCGACGGTGCCGGTGGCGACGCCGGCGCGGGTGGCCGTGCGGGTGCCGCTGGGGGCACCGGGCAGCGCGGCGCGAACGCCCGTGCCGGAGCCGACCGAGGCCGCGGCGTCGTTCACCGCCGTGCCGGGGCCGGCGAAGGCGGGACGCGACGGTCCGCCGGGCACCATGGTGCCGGGGCCGGTGGACGCGGCGGCAGGTGGCAGCGCGGCGCGCACCGCCGTGCCGGGGCCGGTGGAGGCGGCACCCGACAGCGCGCCGAGCAACGCCGTGCCCGGACCGGTGGATGCGATGGCACGCGACAGCGCGGCGCGCACCGCCGTGCCGGTAGGGGCGAAGGTGGCCGGAGGACGTGCGGCGGAGTGGGTGCCCGCGGTGGCCACGGCGCCGAGCAGCACGTCGAGGGCCCGGGCCGCGGCCATCGTCGCCGGGCCCGCCGGGGTGTGCTTCAGCCGCAGGTCGTACGCCCAGACGGCGCCGGCGAGCGCGGTGGCGCACAGCGCGGCGGGGCGGCCCGCGGCGACGGCGAGGCCGAGCCCGGCGGCGGTCAGACCGGCCGCGGCCGTCAGCGCCTGCGCGGGGGCGATACGGCCCGAGGGAATGGGTCGGTGCGGCCGCTCGGCGGCGTCCTCCGCCCGGTCCGCCCAGTCGTTGAGTGCCATGCCCGCCTCGTACAGGCACAGGGAGGAGCCGACCGCGAGAGCGGTGCGGGCGCCGGGGCGCACCCCGGTCGCGGCGGCCCCGGCGAGCGCGTCACCGGGGACAGTGAACAAGGCGGGGACGCGCAGGAGTTCGGCCCAGTCGCGGACAGTGCTCACCGGGACTCCCCCAGCCGCCCGGCGAGGCCGAGGAGGGCGTCGTACTGCTCGGCCAGCGCCGCGGACCCGCCGTCCGGATCCTTGAAGTAGAAGCCCAGCTCCGCGAGGCTCCCGGTGATCCCCGCTTCGTGGGCGCGGGCGGCGAGCCGGGCCAGGTCGAGCACGAGCGGTGCCGCCAGTGACGAGTCGCAGCCCTGCCAGATGGTCTGCAGGACCATGCGCGTGCCGAGGAAGCCGTCGAAGGCCACATGGTCCCAGGCGGTCTTCCACTCGCCGAGCGCGGGCACGTCGTCGATGTGCACCTCTCCCTCGGGCAGCGCCCCGAGGCTGTCCTCCAGGACCCGGTTCTTGCCCGCGTTCTTCGCCGCGGCGGCCGCGGAGTCGGCGAGCGCGGCCCCGTCACCGCCGCCCAGCAGGTTGGTGCCGGACCAGGCACGTACCTCCAGGGCCCGCTGCCGGAACATCGGCGCCAGCACCGCCCGCAGCAGGGTCTGCCCGGTCTTTCCGTCCCGGCCCGCGTACGGCACCCCGGCCGACCGGGACAGCTCCGCGAGGGCGGGGTGCCGCAGGCCGGTCGACGGAGTGAAGTTCACGTACGGGCAGCCCGCACGCAGGGCTGCCGCCGCGTACAGCGAGCTGGCGGGCAGCCGGGTGTCGCCGTCGGCCGGGGCGGGCTCGGTGGAGGCGACGTTCACCACGACGGTGCGGGCCACCCCGGTGCGGCGCGTGAAGTCCTCGATGTCGGCGGCGAAGGCCGCGATCAGCTGCTCGTCGGTGCGCGTGTCGCCGGTCACCGGTCCGCCGGTGCGTATCTCCCGGTCGGCGGCGCCGAGTTCGCCGAGCACCGCCTGGGGCAGACCGTGCGGCAGGACGCCCTGTTCGGCCAGGGCCTCGGCGCGCTTGGGCAGTGGCCAGTCGACGGTGTCGTGGCCGCCGAAGACCAGGCGGGACAGGGCGGGCAGCCCGGCGGCGGCGAAGGGCTCGGTCTCGGTGACCATCCCGGTCGGCGGGCGCAGCCCCGCCGCGACCGCGGCGCAGCCGGCGACCGCGGTGGTGGCGACGGAGCCGCGGGCCCCGATGAACCACACGCCCGTGCCGGGACCGCTCCGAACTCTGTCACGTGCGGCGGGTGTCTCGGCGAGCTCGGACACGGAAGTCCTCCTGGAGTGCGTCGGTTCCCGGTGCGGGTACGGGTGGCATGTGCGAGGTGCTCGTAGGCCGCATGTCGTGCGGCAGGCGCCCTACTCGGGGCGTTGCTGGAGCTGCTCGGCCAGCTCGCTCCAGGCGGCGGCGCAGCTGCGGGCCAGGTCGGCGACGTCGGGGGCCCAGTGGCCGGGGAGCCCGCGCTGGAGCGTCTCGAGGCCGTCGCCGTCGACGGAGTACTGCCGCAGCCAGCGCAGGGCACGCCGGCCGGCTTCGTTGAGCCGCAGCGAGGGGTCCTCGCTGAGCTTGGCGAGCAGCTTGCGCCGGTCCACGGGGACGGCCTCGCGGTGGATGCGGGCGACGGCCGCGTGCCGCCGCTCCGGGAGGGACGTACGTGCCGCGCCCGGGGAGTCGCGGTAACGGCCGGGAACCGGGTCCTCGCCGCGGTCGATGCGCAGGCGCACGTCCCGCACCGTGGCCGGGGAGAGGCCGGTGGCGCGGGCCACCTCCCGCAGACCGGCGTCGGGCCGGTCGAGGAGGAGCGCCGCGGCGCGGCGGCGGCGCTGACCGATGTCCAGGGGGCGCGCCCGGCCGTCCCGGCCGAGGCGCGTGCCCGACTGGGCCGGGTCGGCGCAGGCGGACTGCGCACGGATGCGGGAGACGGTCTTGTCGGAGATCCCGGTGGCGGCGGCGATGGCGCGGTTGGACCACTGCGGGTGGGTCAGGACGATGCGTTCCGCCGCGGCCGCCCGGTCGGCCCGGGAGAGCGGCAGACCGTGGGTGACGTTGGCCCTGACGGACAGGACGAAGGCGGCGGCGCTGTCGCAGTCCAGCAGCCGCGCGGTGATCTCGGTGCGGCCGTTGAGCAGGGCCGCGCGGATCCGGTGGGCGCCGTCGATGACCCGCAGGGTGGGGCGGTGCACGGTGATGGGGGGCAGCCTGTCCCCGGCTTCGGCGAGCACCCGTACGTGGTGCTCGTCCTCCCCGGCCCGCCGGGGTGAGTCGTCGAACACCAGCGAGGCGATCGGTACCCGGGTGACCGGATGCGATTCGACCCAGATGGACGACGACTCGATCTCGTCGAGATCGGCAGCCGGGTACGTCAACTGCTCGGCCGGAGACAACCCGTACCTCCTGACGGCGATATCCGGAAGCGGAATCCGTTGCCGCACAGTCTGCGCTCCGGTGGTCGACGTCCACTCGGGTCCGGATGGAAAGCCAGTTCGGCCACGATGGCGCCGGTGTCCTGTTTCCTATAGCCCCATTCCGGCCCCTGGGAACTCGCTTCGGCGTCGAACCTCACACCGTTTTCCGGGAATTGCGCGCGCGTCGCCACGAGTGCGCGGAATACGACATTCCCTGGGCAGTCGAGCGGCCGGCGGAACATCGAATTCGGCGGGTCGCGTCACGCCGTTCCCGGGTTCTCTTCGCCCCGACGCCACAGGACCGTGGTGCCGGACGGGGCGGCGGTCAGTGGGAGGGGAAGGAGTAGCTGCGCCATGGACCGTTGGACAGGACGGCCACGTCCTCGGACTGCATGTCCAGGTAGATGCTTTCCTTGCCGGGCGGCACGGTGCAGTTCGGGGTCGTGTACAGGAGCATGCTGTTCTGCGTGTAGTTGACGACCCGGGTCACGTCCTGACGGAAACGGTGACAGCCCTTGATCGGCGGATTGGAGATGGTCTGCACGTGCCGGGCGCCGTTCCAGGCCTCGATCTGTCCGGAGGCCCGGTCCTGGCAGGCGGTGAGCGCCAGGCCGAGCAGGGCGACGCCGGTGAGCGCGACCTTGGACCGTGAAGCGGGCATCGAGCCTCCTGCGCCAGGGGACGAGAGCTGCCGGGGACGTCGCCCCACCACCACTATCCGACGCGGCGGAGGGGCACGCCCGGTGGGTACGACCGAACGGGACGTCCTCGTCGGCGCCGGTCCCTGGCCGAGGGACGGTCTCGGCCCACCGCCCCGGCACGCTCAGGCGGTCACCGCCTCGGTGACGTCGGGCGGCCATCGACGGCAGGCCGGGTCATCACCGGCAGGCCGTCGAGCGGTCATCACTGGCAGGCCGTCGGGCGGTCATCGCCGGCAGGCCTCCGGGCGATCATCCCTGCCAGGCCGCCGGGCCGCCGCCCCGCCATTCGATCCACTCGGCGCTCGTCACGTCTTCCGGTTCGACGTCGTCCATACCGGCCGCCCGCAGGAACTCGACGATGTCGATCAGCGTGTATGCCATCCCGGCGAAGGTGGGGCCGACGCGGACGCGGCGGCCGCCGTCCTCCGCGGGCGGGTACACGATCACCTGGGGCACAGCGCCACCCTCGCCCCGGCCGGACGGCGACGCACTCGGAGGACGGCCGTTCGGCTGGTCGCGGGGGCGGACCGGCCCTGCGCCCGGGTGCGGACCCCGCGGCACTCCCGCAGGGTCCGCCCGGGTGCGGACCCCGCGGCACTCCCGCAGGGTCCGCCCGGGTGCGGACCCGGCGGCACTCCCGCAGGGTGTAAGAGGCGTCCGCACCCCGGTGACGAGGAGGCTGAGGCAGTGGCCGACGCGACGAGCGACGATGAGCGGCCCTTGCGCGGGCGGCGGACGCTCGGACGCCCGGCGTGGGGCGAAGACATCACGGGGGCGCTCGGGGTCACCCCACTGGAGGAGGTCACGATGTTCGAGGCCGGCGACATCCGCGAATGGCGGGGGCACGACGTGGTGGACCGGGACGGCCACAAGATCGGCACACTGGAGTCGGTCTATGTGGACACGGTCACCGACCAGGCCTTCTTCGCCACGGTGACCATGGGCCTGCCCACCCGTCGCCGCCTGGCGTTCGTCCCGCTCGGCGGTGCCACGGTCGGCCCCGGATACGTGAAGGTCACCTACAGCAAGGACGTGGTCAAGAAGGCACCGGCGATCGACACCGACGGCGAACTGCCCGCCACCGAGGAACCGGCCGTCTTCGCCCACTACGAACTGGACTACGCGACGGGCGCCGGCGGTGAACGACGCCTCGCCCGCCGTTGACGCGTCGCAGCCGCCGGGAGTTTCGATGAGCGTGTTCCTGTTGCTGGTCCTCGTGGCCCTGGTCCTGGGGATCATCGGCTTCGCCGTCCACGGCCTGTTCTATCTGCTGGTCATCGGTGCCGTCGTCCTCGTCGCCGATCTCGTGTACGTCGCGCTGCGCCTCCGGCGAGGGCGCGGGGCACGCCGCGTCGCCCGTTGACGCGGCCGTGGCCGGCCCCGGGCCGTGGCTGTCGGGTTCGGCGCGCGTGCGGAGCCGGCCCGCCGACGGGCGCGAGGCCGGCCCGCTCACGAGGTGCCGGGCCGGCCGACGTAGGGGTCGCCGAACCGGCCGGCGTACGGGGCGTGGAGCCGGCCGGCCCGCCGTCCGCGTGGATCAGCCCGTGTACGTGTGCAGGGTCAGGCCGTAGCGGTTGAGGATCTCGTTGATCGGCTGGAACCAGGTCTCGCCGCCGCTGGAGCAGTTGCCCCAGCCGCCCGAGGTGACGCCCTGGGCCTGATCTCCGGAGATGAAGGAGCCGCCGGAGTCACCGGGTTCGGCGCAGACGCTCGTCTTGGTCATCTGGTACACCGCGCCCTGGCTGTAGTTGACGGTCTCGTTCATGGCCAGCACCGTCCCGCAGTGCCAGTGCGACGTCGATCCCGAACGGCAGACCGAGGACCCGACGGGTGCCACGGCCGAGCCGCGCACGAGCTGGTCGGGCACCGTGCCCCAGCCCAGCACCACCGGGACGGTCCACCAGCCGTTGCCCACGCTGACCCAGGCGTAGTCGTTGTCCGGGAACGAGGAGCCCTGGAAGGTGCCGATGTACGAGCCGTCCCAGCCGCTGACCCCGGCGCCGGGCTGTCCGCAGTGCCCGGCGGTCACGAAGCCGCCGTACACCGAGAATCCTATGGAGCAGCGGACGTTGCCCGTGTAGTACGGGTCGCCGCCCACGGTGCCCGCGGCGAAGGTCCGGGGGGCCGACGAGACCGTCCCGACGGTGACGGGGCCCGCCTTGCGGGCACGGGCCAGGAAGCGCCGGACATCGTTGTCGGAACGCTCGGAGCGCACGACGTCCACGACGACCGTGTTGGCGGCCGGATCGACGTGCCAGCCGCTGACACCCGCGGGGGCGGGCAGCCGGTCGATGCGCGCCTTGGCCGTGTCGAGCGTCCGGGCGCTGTGTTCGACGGTGCGGACGGCGGCCCCGGTTCGGGCGACCGCCCGGCGCGTGGTGGCCGACGCGTCGTGGGTGAGGGCCACCGTCAGGCGCCCGCTCACGGCGTCGAACCAGGACCCGGCGTAGGCGGCCGCGGCCGCGCGGCGCGCTTTCGGGGCGATCGCGGTGGCGGTGCGCTCCGCGGCCAGCCTGGCCTCGGCCTGCTGCCGCGTCAGGTGCAGGTCCCGCCGCATGGCGGACACCAGTGCGTCGGAGGCCGGCTTGGCCGCGGCGGCCGGTGCGGCACCGGAGTCCGAGCCGGTGGCCGAGGCGGCACCGGGGTGCGAGCCGGTCGCCGACGCCGGGAACGCACCCGCCGCGCTCACGCCACCGAGCGTCAGCAGTGCGGCCACGGCGGCATGCGCAAGTTTTCTGTGTCTCACGGGAGTTGCCCTTCGTCGTTCCAGAAGTGGGGGTGGAACAGCCGATTGCTGAGAGCGCTCTCATGTGCGACGGGGCAGAGCCTAGCGGCCCTCTTGGGTCAGGTCCATGCCAATGCACGGATTCACTGGGAGGAAATCAGTGAGCCGGAACCACGGCGCCGCCGGGCCGCGGCCGGCAGGGCGCGGACCAGCGGGCAGCGGGCAGCGGGCGGCAGAACCTCCCGAGGGTCGGCGCGCGACCGTCCGCAGGGCCGGCAGGGCACGCGGGCCGGCGGGTGACGGTCGGCACCGCACGCGGGCCGGCGGGCCACGGTCGGCACCGCACCCCGGTCAGCGAGCCACCGTCCGCACCGCACCCCGGTCAGCGAGCCACCGTCCGCACCGCACGCGGGTCGGCGGGCCACGGTCCGCACCGCACCCCGGTCAGCGGCCCATGGTGGGCACGGCACCCGGGTCGGTGACCCGCGGCCGGCGGACGCCCGGGTCAGCGGGCCGGTCCCTCGGGCGCCGGGCCCGGTGGCAGCTGGGCCGGACTGACCAGTTCACCCAGGACCTCGGCCATGAACTGCACCAGCCAGCGCTGGGATGGGCTGCGCGAGGCTTCGTGCCGGGCGTAGAGCGCGATCTCGATCGGCTCGATCTCGAACGGGAGCCGGACCAGGCGGAGTCGGTGGGAGGCGGCGAAGACCTCGCCCACGTACTCGGGGACGACCGCGATCAGGTCGGTCCGCTCGAGCAGGTACGGAAGCATCGTGAAACGGGTGGCGTCGACGGCAACGCGGTCCAGGAGTCCGTGGTTGGCCAGCACGGACCGGGGGACGACGTGACCGCTCGGGCCGTACACCGTCGCATGGTGCTCGGCCGCGAGCTGCGACAGGGTGACCGAGGTGCCGCGGACCCGGGGGTGTTCGGCGGCGACGATACCGACGTAGCGCTCGTGGAAGAGCGGTATGCGCACGGTGCGGTGGGAGGTCAGGACCGGCGTGGCGACGAAGGCGTCGAGTTCGCCGCGGCGCAGTTGGCTCTCGGCCTCGTCGACGTCCAGGGCGCGGACGGTGAACGACACCCGCGGCGCACGCTCGCGGGCCGCCGCGAGCAGGCGCGGCAGGAGGGTCGCCTCCCCCAGGTCGGAAAGGGCGACGGTGAAGCGTCCCGCCATCGTCGCGGGATCGAAGTCGTCACCCTGCCGGATCGCCCCGTCGATCTCGGCGAGGGCCCGCTGCAGCGGCTCGTACAGGCGGCGGGCACCGGCGGTCGGGGTAAGGCCCCGGCCGGTGCGGCGGAACAGCTCGTCGTCGAAGTGACGGCGCAGCTTCGCCAGGCTGTAGCTGACGGTGGGCTGGGTGACGTGCAGTGTCTCGGCGGTGGCCGTGACGCTGCCGGTCTCGTAGAGCAGCACGAAGACACGGGCGAGATTGAGGTCGAAGCTGCTCATATCGACGGACTCTATATCGCGGGCCATCAACATCTATTGGTGACCATGTCGCGCGCTCCCTAGCGTGTGCTGCATCACTCCGGAAGGAGCTGTGGCGCGTCACTCCGAGAGGAACAGCTGTGCCGTCTGTGCGTCGTATCGCCCATGAGTTCCTGGCCCGGCAGGGGCTCACCACGGTCTTCGGTAATCCGGGCTCCAACGAGCTGCCCTTCCTGGCCGGCCTCCCGGACGGGTTCCGGTACGTCCTGGGGCTGCACGAGGGCGCCGTCGTGGGCATGGCCGACGGGTACGCCCAGGCCAGCGGCCGTCCGGTGCTGGTGAACCTGCACGCCGCCTCCGGTTCCGGCAACGCGATGGGCGCGCTGACGAACGCCGTGGCCTCACGGACGCCCCTGGTGATCGTGGCCGGCCAGCAGGTGCGGCCGGCCATCGGACCGGAGGCGAACCTGGCCAACGTGGACGCTCCGGCGCTGATGCGGCCGCTCGTGGGCTGGGCGGCCGAGCCGGCCTGCGCGCAGGACGTGCCGCGCGCCCTGGCGCAGGCGGTCTTCGAGGCGCGGCTCCAGCGCCGGCCGGCCTATCTGTCCGTCCCGTACGACGACTGGGCGGCCGACGCGGACGAGAACGCGTCGGCCGTGCTGGACCGGCGGGTGCTGCACGCCGGCGTGCCCGGCGCGGAACAGGCGCGCGCGCTGACCGAGGCGGTCGCCGCCGCCCGGCGGCCCGTGCTGGTGCTGGGCGGCGACATCGACTCGGCCGGGCTCTTCGACGACGCCGTGCGGCTGGCCGAGCGGCTGGGCGGGCCGGTGTGGGCGGCGCCGTCGCTGTTCCGGCTGCCCTTCCCCAACCGCCACCCGCTGTTCCGCGGAGTGCTGCCCGCCGGCATCGAACCGGTCTCCCGGGCGTTCGAGGGCCACGACCTCGTCCTGGTCCTCGGCGCTCCGGTCTTCCGCTACCACGAGTACCTCCCCGGGCGGTATCTGCCGGAGGGCACCCGGCTGATCCAGGTCACCGAGGACGCCGGCGCCGCCGCTCGGGCGCCGATGGGCGAGGCACTGGTCGCCGACCCCGCGGCGGTGATCGAGCTGCTGGTGAAGTCCATCGACGCGCCCGACGTGCCGGACGCGGCCGGTACCGGCTACCGGCCGGTGCCCGCGCCGCCGGCCGCGGACGGGCCCCGCCTGCATCCCGAGGAGGTGTTCGCCGCCCTCCGGGACGAACAGCCCGACGACACGGCGTACGTGGTGGAGTCGACCTCGACGAACTCCTCGTGGTGGCGCCAGATGGACCTGCGCCGGCCCGGCTCCTACTACTTCCCGGCGGCCGGCGGCCTGGGCTTCGGGCTGCCCGGCGCGGTCGGGGTGGCGATGGCCCAGCCGGACCGCCCGGTCGTGGGCGTGATCGGGGACGGCTCGGCCAACTACGGCATCACCGCCCTGTGGACGGCGGCCCGGCACCAGGTGCCCCTCACCGTGGTGCTGCTGCGCAACGGGACCTACGGGGCACTGCGCTGGTTCGGCGGGCTGCTGGGGGTGCCGGACGCGCCGGGCCTGGACATCCCGGGGCTGGACTTCACCCGGATCGCGGAGGGTTACGGCGTAGCCGCCCGGCACGTGGCGGGCGCGGCGGAGCTGCGGGCCGTACTGGCCGAACACCCGGACCGCCCCCGGCTGATCCAGGTCGACACGGCGCTGACCACGCCGTCCTGAACACACTGTGCCCACAAGCCCGTTCCTCGGACGGCTCACCGACTTCACGGTGACGGAAGGGAAACCGATGACACTGCTGGACAGCGACGTCTGGAGCAAGAGGTTCTTCAGCGACGGCTGGCGGGACGCCACACACGAACAGCCGGTGACCGAGCCGGCGACCGGGTCGCAGCTCGGCACCGTGGGGCTGGCCGCACCCGAGGACGTGGGCCGCGCCGCCGTGCGCGCCGCCGGGGCGCAGCGGGCCTGGGCGGCCACCTCACCGCAGGCGCGGGCGGCGGTGCTGCGCCGTGCGGGCGAGCTGTTCACGGAGCATGCCGCCGAGATCGAGGAGTGGCTGGTGCGGGAGGCGGGCTCGGTCCGGGCCAAGGCCGGTTCCGAGGTGCGCCTGGCCATCGGCGAGTGTTTCGAGTGCGCGGCGCTGCCGACGCATCCCCAGGGTGAGGTGCTCACGTCCGAGGACGTCCGCTGGTCGCTCGCCCGGCGCCGTCCCGCGGGGGTGGTGAGCGTGATCGCCCCGTTCAACTTCCCGCTCATCCTGGGGCTGCGTTCCGTGGCGCCGGCACTGGCGCTCGGCAACTCCGTGCTGCTGAAGCCCGATCCGCGTACCGCGGTCAGCGGCGGCGTGGTGATCGCGCGCGTCTTCGAGGAGGCCGGGCTGCCGTCCGGTGTGCTCCATCTGCTCCCGGGTGACGGGTCGGTGGGCCAGGCGGTCGTGGAGGCCCCCGAGGTGCGGGTCGTCTCCTTCACCGGATCGACCCCCGTCGGGCGGGCGATCGGCGAGCGGGCGGGCCGTCTGCTCAAGCGGGCCCACCTGGAACTGGGCGGGAACAACGCCCTGGTGGTGCTGGAGGGGGCGGACGTGAACGCGGCGGCCTCCGCCGGGGCGTTCGGCTCGTACCTGCACCAGGGGCAGATCTGTATGACGACCGGCCGCCACCTCGTGCACGAGTCACTGCTCGCGGAGTACACCGCCGCGCTCGCCGCCAAGGCCGCGGCGCTGCCGGTCGGCGACCCGGCCCGGGAGGACGTCGCGCTGGGCCCGATCATCGACCGGCGGCAACTGGAGCGGGTGCACGGCATCGTCACCGCCAGCGTCGCGGCGGGCGCGACGCTGGCCGCGGGCGGCGAGATCGTGGGCGCCGGGTACCGGGCCACGGTGCTGAGCGGCGTCACCACCGACATGCCGGCCTGGCGGGAGGAGATCTTCGGGCCGGTCGCACCCGTCCTCGGCTTCTCCACCCTGGAGGAGGCGGCGCGGATCGTCGACGACTGCGAGTTCGGGCTGTCCGTCGGCATTCTCGGTGACGTCGGTACGGCGATGAAGCTCGCCGACCGGATCGACTCCGGCAAGATCCACATCAACGAGCAGACCGTGGGCGACGAGCCGAACGCGCCCTTCGGCGGGGTCAAGGCGTCCGGGACCGGGTCCCGGTTCGGCGGTGCCGCCGCCAACGTCGAGGCCTTCACCGAGACGCAGTGGGTCACCGTCCGCCCGGACATCGCCGACTACCCGTTCTGAGCCGTCCGGCACCGCGCCCACGACCAGCGGTCCCCGGCCGCGAGTTGCGCACACCGTCCCCGTCCTCCTCTCCCACAGCCGCTCCCAGGGGGGAATCACCATGGCATCCGTCGCCTCTTCCCACGCGTCCGGCGCCTCCGCGTCGACCGGCGCCTCCGGACGCAACGTCTGGACGGTCGTCCTGTGCTGGACCACCGTCATGCTCGAGGGCTACGACCTCGTCGTCCTCGGCGCCATCATCCCGACGCTGCTCAAGACCCGTCACCTCGGCATGACGGCGGGGGACGCGACCACCGTCGCCACGCTGTCGCTCGTCGGCGTCGCCATCGGCGCGGTCCTGGTCGGCCCGCTGGCCGACCGGCTGGGCCGGCGCTCGCTGCTCATCGGCTCGGTGGTGCTCTTCTCGGTCTTCACCCTCCTGGTGCCGCTCGCCGGTTCCGTCGCGATGTTCGCGGTGCTCCGCCTCGTCGCCGGTCTGGGCCTCGGTGCCTGCATGCCGGTGTCGCTGACGATGATGGCCGAGCACATGCCCGCCGAACGCCGGGCCCGCGCAAGCACCCTGACCATGACCGGCTACCACACCGGCGCCGTGATCACCTCGCTCCTGGCCCTTCAGGTCACCGACAACTGGCGGGTGCTGTTCTACGTCCTCGGCGCCGCCGGACTCGTCGTCGCGGTCGTCCAGTGGTTCCGGCTGCCGGAGTCGGAGGCGTTCGTCCGCGCCCGGAAGACGCCCGGACCCCGGCGTGTGCCGTTCGCCGACCTGCTGAAGCCGGCCTACCTCCGCGCGGGCATCGGCATCTGGGTGGCCTCGTTCATGGGCCTGCTGCTGGTCTACGGCCTCAACACCTGGCTGCCCAAGCTCATGAACGACGCCGGCTACCCCGTGCCCACGGCCGTCACCCAGCTGCTCATCCTCAACGTGGGCGGGGTGGCGGGGCTGGTGCTGGGCGGTTTCGTCGCCGACCGGCGCGGCATCAGGCTCACCACCGCGGGGTGGTTCGCGGTCTCGGTGGGCATGCTGGCCTGTCTCAGCGTCAGGATGCACAGTGATCTGCTGCTCGACACCGTCGTGTTCCTGACCGGGGTGTTCGTCTTCTCGGCGCAGGTGCTGGTCTACGCCTATGTGACGAACTTCTATCCGGCCGCCGTCCGCGGCACCGCCCTCGGCTCGGCGTCCGGCATCGGGCGCATCGGCTCCATCGTCGGCCCGTCGGTCACGGGCGCCCTGGTCGCCGCCGGAGTCGGCCACCCGTGGGGCTTCTACTTCTTCGCCGCCGTGGCCGTCCTCGCCTTCGCGGCCGTCCTCACGCTGCCGGGCCCCGCGGGCACGGCGGACCGGGAGGCCGTCGAGCCCGCCGTCTAGTACTCCGGTGCGACTTCGCGATCTCGTGTTGGTCGCATGTGGCCGAGGGCTTCGTCGGTGGGTTCCGGGATCGAGGTTCGTGAGCGTCGGGGCCGGGCGCCCAGCCGCATCGTGTACCGGATGGGCAGGGCGGAGCAGGCCCGGATGACCACAGCCGACACACAATGGGATGCGGAGGCGAGCATTCGTTACTCGGTCGTGGCTGGTGCTTCCCGCTCCCTCTGGCGCTGCTCGTACCGTGAGGGCGCGTCGAGTATCCAGGACCATGACTCGTACTCGTCGACGGGTCCCACCCGGTCGGCGCCGTCAACGCAGCGCGGTTCGTCCCGCTCGGCCAGTCCGTAGACGGCCCAGATCCGAGTCTGCTGGTCCGCGTCGTCGAGCAGGCCGGCCAGGGTGTCCCCGATGGCTGGTTCCGGATTCAGGCTGTGCGCGAGCTGGTAGCCGGCGCCCTTGCGGACGGAGGCGTCGGTGTCCCGGGCCAGCGCGAGCATGGCGTTCAACCCCTCGGGTGTGAACGTCTGCCGCCCCGACCTCTCCGAGTCCACGATTCTCAGGGTCGAGAGCACCCCGGCGCGTACCCGCGGGGCAGGGTGGGCGAGGTAGGAGAGCCCCAGTGGCTCGATCCTCGGGTCCTCATGGTGGCTCAGGCCGGCCAGGATCTCGGCCAGGACGTCCGAGTGTTGCTCCTGCTTCGCCCAGTCGAGGAAGAGCTCGAGCATGCGCTGCTCGAACGGGCTCGGGACGTTCGTCAGGTCAGCCTCGATGTGGAGGCAGACCAGGACCTCCACGCCGAAGCGGCGGTGCAGGGGATCGGGATGGCCCCGCAGTGCCGCCGCAGCCTCCCAGGTCTCGTCGTCCTGTCTCCGGGCAACGGTGTGGACGATCTCCGACCAGACGGCGTGTTCACGGTCCGGGTACTCGAGTGCGCACGCGCGGGCCGCCAATTCGTCAAAGCCCACGTGCAGTCCGAAGTGCTTCTCGAGGACGGTGAGAATCCCTGTGTGGCCGTCGCGGACGGTCATTCCGCCGAGCCGGAGCACGTGGTAATCGGTGGACCACTCCTTGTCCCGGATGCGAACCCGCTCGACCGCATCCGAGGTACCGGTCAGCTCCCGGAGCATGGTGACCGGGCCTGTCTCGTGCCACTGCCGGGCGCGTGCCAGCAGTTCCGCGCGGGTGGCCTCGCCGATGAGGGCCGATCCACCGAGCATGCCGAAGACGAGGCCGATGGAACCGCTGTCGACGGCCCGCAATCGTGGGGTGCTCCCGTCGGGCAGCCGACGGTCAGGATCCGCGCCGCCTTCCACCAGATAGCCGGCGATCGTCGAGTTGAACGCTGAGATGGCCAGGCAGAGTGCGGGGGTGCCCTGCTCGTCGACGGCGTCGGGATCCGTCCCGTCCTCGAGCAGTATTCTGACCGCGTTCTCGTCCCCGTTCCGCACCGCCGTGACGAGTGGATCCTCGCCCATCCCCAACCCCCTGTTGCACTCGATCTGTTGCACTCGATCGCCACGCAGCCGCAGGCCGGGAGAGACATCGTCGGCCGAGTCCGTGACACCGTCCCTGTGCCGGAACCACGGGCTGAATATCCGGGCGTCGGGCCGCTGACGCATGTCGCGATCGGCGGTCGATCCCGTGCCTCGTCCGGCGCGGATCCCACTGACTGAACCAGCAGGTCACACCCGATGGATCTGGAGCGGCCACCGCGTGATCACCAGGGGTTGTGTGGACTCCTGAAGATCAGGCTGCGGCCGCGGACCACAGCATAGATGCCGCCCGTTGGCGTGCCCTGTTCGACCTGGCCATGTCCCGGATTGCGGGCCGGTTCAAGCGGGTTCCTGGCCGTCGCCTGCGGCACACGGGTGCTGATCAATCAGGGGCGGACCACCGCCCGCGCGGATGCCGTGGCCGACCGCCTGCCCGCCTCGACCTGGCACCGGCAGAGCGCCGGAGCCGGAGCGAAGAGGCCGCGCTACTACGACTGGGCCTGGATCGAGATCGGGGCCGACTGCCCCCCGGCATCTGCTGATCCGCCGCACCCAGAGCAGCGGCGAAATCGCCTTCTACCTGTGCTGGGCCCCCAGGACACCGACTCCGACTCTGCCGCCCACGAACCGGCTTCGTTCATCCCCACCACGACCAGCACGACGAAGCCGACCAGCTCAGGCAACGATTTCTGACTGGAGTACTAGTGGTCGCCCGGCACAGGTGCGTCAGCTGTACACGAGGAGGTAGTCGCATGTGCTCGTGCCGTCGTGGATCGACGTGTCGCTGTTGAGGACGTAGAAGGCACCCGCGAACCCGGCGGCGGTCATCTTCGGGACCACGATGATCGTCTGGTCGGCCATGTTCAGCGAGTTGGGGCGGACGACGTTCGTGTAGAGCAGGCCGAAGAGGTTGTCCTGGAGGTTGGGGAGCCGGAGGATGCGGTACACGCGGTCGCCCGCCGAGCCCGTGACGGCGGCCTGGTTGGCCGGGTTCGCCCACTGGGAGGGGGACGTGGCCATGCGGCCCTGCGACTCGAGTTCCTGGAGGCGCCGCTGCGTGCTCGCCCGGACGCCGGCCATGTGGATGTGGAGCTGGTTGAAGCGGCGGGCGGTCTGTGAGTTGATGCCCAGGCCGATGTTCGGGTACTGCACGGGGACGTCTCCGCCGCTGCGCGCGTTCTGCCACGCCTCGTTCCAGTAGTTGGGCGGCCCGCTGGTCACGAGGAACGGGCACTCGATGCCCGTGACCCGGCACGTCGGCGACAGGAGATAGTTGTGCGTCGTCTCCGGCTTTCCGTGCAGCACGACGTAATTCGAGGTCACCTTCAGGCAGTCCGGCTTGGGCTGCGGCGGCGGGGGGACGATTCCGCTGGTGCAGTACTGGACGTCGTGCCACAGCGGGTCGTTGTCCGTGGGCCGGCCGCAGATGCCCTGGAGGCTAGTGGGCGGGCACGGGCTGGTGCCGCCCGGGGGAAGCGTGGTGGGGCACGAGTCGGGGGTCGGACCAGCGTCGAGACCGCTCGCCGCCGCAGCGGAACCGCCGACCGTCGCGGCCGCGCCCGTCAGGACCGTCGCGGCACCGAGGGCACCGGACAGCGCGACGAATTGACGCCGGGGGACTTCCTTCGCCTGCTGCTGGTCATGCATTTCTGATCTCCGATGGAGTGGGCACCGACGGGGTTTTTCGCAGAATATGTGCCGGAAATCGATTTGCGGTGACTCCACCCGTCGGCTGAATGAGTGAGCGTGCGGAACGTCCACCGGGCGCGGCACCCGGGTCGCCCCGGCTGACCGCGTGACCTGGACGCCGGCCCGGTCTCGGCCACTCCCCCCGCTTCTGTGGCCGCACGGACGTCCATGAGCGGCTGCTCGCCGCGGTCATGGACGACCTGCATCAACTAGCTAGCCGTCGCCGGCCCGGTCAGGCGGCGGGCAGGGGCAGCAGCATGCAGGTGCTCGTGGCGTGCGGGCGGCATTTAATGCTGTGGTCCGCGGCCGCAGCTGACGGCATGAAGTGGCTGGAGATGAGCACCGAGAACTGCACGGTCCAGCGCACCCTCGACCTGGTCGGGGAGAAGTGGACGCTGCTGATCGTGCGTGACGCCTTCAACGGGGTGCGCCGCTTCGACGACTTCCACCGTCATGTGGGGCTGTCGGAGGCGGTGCTCGCCGACCGGCTCCGCAAGCTGCTGTCCGCCGGGATCCTGCGCACGGTGCCGTACCGGGAGGAGGGCAGCCGGACCCGGCGGGAGTACCGCCTCACCCGCAAGGGCCGGGACCTGTGGCCCGTCCTGGTGGCGCTGCGGCAGTGGGGCGAGACGTACGTCGCCGACCCCGAGGGACCGGTCCTGGACATCCTGCACAGCGACTGCGGGGCGCCCGTACGGGTCGTCGTCGAGTGCTCGGGGGACCACGACGTGCTCGATCCGGGCGACGTCAGGGTGCTGCCCGACCCCGGGGCCCGCCCGCTGGCCTGAGACCGCGGCGCGCGGTGCCTCGCCGGTCCCCCGGTGCCGGCGTGCCGCGCCCGCCATCGTCCTCGCCCGGTTCCGGTTCCCCCGGCCCGTGCCGCCGGCCGGGCCGGGCTATCCTTGCCGCCGTACCTGGACACGGGGTGCCCCACGCGGGGGCTGAGATCACACCCGTCGAACCTGAACCAGTTAGGACTGGCGGAGGGATGTCACATGTCATTGCCGCATGCCCATGACGAGGCGGCGGTCGACGAACCGCAGCGTGTCTTCGACGGGCGGATGCCGGCGGCTCCCGGTGATCTGCGGGTGGAGGCGCGAGGCATCGCGCCGGTGCCGGAGGACGCCCGGTACGGCGGCCCCGGGCGGCTGTTCACCGTCTGGTTCGCCCCCAACCTGACCATGACGGGCGTGTTCACCGGCACCGTCGGCGCCGCCCTCGGGCTGGACTTCGCCACCGCGCTCGTCGCCGTGGTGCTCGGCACCGTGCTGGGCGCGATACCCACCGCCTACCTGGGCACCTGGGGAAGTCAGACCGGTGCGGGACAGCTGCCGCTGGCCCGGCTGGCCTTCGGCCGGGGCGTCACCCTGCCCGGCGCCCTGCAATGGCTGTCGTCCATCGCCTGGGACGCGCTGATCGGCCTGTTCGGCGGGGATGCGCTGGCCCAACTGTGCGGTCTGCCCTTCTGGATGGGCGTCCTGGTGATGATGGCGGCACAGGGCGTGCTGGGGGTGCTCGGATACGAGGCGATCCACCGGCTGCAGACGGTGATGACCTTCGCGCTCGCGGCGTCGTTCGCGTGCCTGGCGGTGAAGCTCCTGAACGGCGCCGAGCCCGCGACGGCCACGACGGTGCACGGCGCGGACCGGGCGGGCGCGTTCGTCCTCACCTGTACCGTCGCGCTCAGCCTGGCCCTGTCCTGGGCCCCGTACGCCAGCGACTTCAGCCGTTATCTGCCCCGGTCCGCGTCCCGCCCGCGCATGTTCTGGTGCACCCTGCTCGGCGTCGCCGTGTCCTTCGTCGCGGTGCAGGCGCTGGGCCTGTGGGGAGCCGCGCAGTTCACCGACCAGACCGCCCGTGGCGTCGACGACCTGCTCGGCGGCGGCGCGCTCGGCGCGTTCGGGCTGCTCGCGGTCGCCCTCGCGGCGCTGTGCAGCAACGCCATGAACGACTACAGCGGCTCGCTGGCGCTGCAGACCATGGGCGTGCGGCTGCCGAGGCCGGTGGCCGCGGCCCTCGCCGCGGTGCTCGGTTTCCCGCTGGTGCTGTGGATGCACGCGGCCGACACGACCGCCCGCTTCCAGAACGTGCTGCTGTTCGTCGGGTACTGGATCCCCGCGTTCGTCGCGATCGTGATCGTCGACTGGGTGGTGCGCGCGCGGGCCCGCGGTGGCCGTCCGGTCGACCTGGCGGCGGAGGCCTCCCGGCCACAGCCGTGGTGGCCGGCCCTGACCGCGTTCGTCGTCGCCTTCGCCGTGGCGGTGCCGTTCATGAGCACCAGCCTGTACGTGGGTCCGGTCGCCCGGGCCCTGCACGGCGCCGACCTCGCCTACCCCGTGGCGTTCGCCGCGGCTCTGGCCGTGTACGCGCCGTTGCGCGCCCGGCGCCGCACCTGATCGCGTTCCCTCCGTCTCCCCCGCAGTCGGTCCCCGGCGCAGGTCCCCGCCGTCCGTCCCGGGGGCGCCGCCGGGCGGGGCGCCGCCGGGACGGAGGATGTGCCGGGCGTCGGGGACGGCATCCGCCCGCTTACCGGCCCCGGCGGACTGCCGTATCGTGAAAAGTGCCTGCGGAAGGATCAGCGCTCCGACCGCGGCGAGGACGGCCCGCGTTCCGGCCCGCAGCCGGTGCAGAGGCCATGAGCAGGAACAACGGGCCGCAGAAGCTCAGGATCGCCTCGATGTCGGTGTCCACGCCGGTCACGGCGCGGCCGGGCGTCACCAGGACGAACGGTGCGCCGCGGCCACGGGCGGCGCCTCGTCCGGCGGAGCCGCCGACAGATTCCCCGTCGTGCCACCGATGCCGGCCGGGCACCCGGCGCGGCTCACCGGTCCGTCTCCGGAGGCGCCCCGGAAACCGGCCGGACCCCCGTCGGCCGACGGGCCGGGACCGTACGGCCGATCGGCGGAAACGCCCCGGGCATGTTCGCGGACGGCTCCCGGGGTGGTACGCATCGAACCGCGGACGTGCGAGGAGCGGAGCGCAGGTGATCCGGGTACTGGTGGTCGACGACGAGGCCCTGATCCGGGGCGGCTTCACCCACATCCTCAGCTCGGCGGACGACATCGAGGTCGTGGCGGCGGTGCCGGGCGGTCAGGCCGTCCAGGCGGTCGGCGAAGCGCACCCGGACGTCGTCCTGCTGGACATCCGGATGCCGGACGTGGACGGGCTCACCGTCCTCGCCGAGATCCGGCGCATGACGGACCCCCCGGTGGTGGCCATGCTCACGACGTTCGACGCCGACGAGTACGTGGCGGCCGCACTGCGCTCGGGTGCCGCCGGGTTCCTGCTCAAGGACACCGATCCCGAGCAACTCCAGCACCTGGTGCGGGCCCTCGCCGACGGCGGGACCGTGCTGTCGTCGAAGGTCACCCGCACGGTGGTGGACGGCTATCTCGACCAGGGTGCGCGTGAACCGGCCACCCGCCTCACCGCCCGGCTGACCGATCGCGAGCGGACGGTCCTCGTCCTGATGGCATCGGGGCTCGGCAACACGGACATCGGCCGGCGGATGCACCTGAGCACCGGCACCGTCAAGGGCCACGTCAGCGCCGTGCTCAGCAAGCTGGGGGTCGGCAGCCGCGTGCAGGCCGCCCTGATCGCGGAGCGCGCGGGCCTGCTGGGGCCCGCGCACGCCGAGGACACCCGATGACATCCCGCCGACCGCGACCGCCCTCGCTCCTCCTGGACGCCGCCCTCTTCTGCGCGGCGCTGATCGACACCTGGGCCCACGTCGGTCTCCAGGATCCGCCGGTGGCCCCGGCCTGCGCGCTGCTGGCGGTGTCCGCCCTCTTCCTGCGCCACCGTCTGCCGATCCTGACCTTCCTGCTCACGCTCCCGGCCGCCATGGTCTCGGACGCGGTCGTCGCCCCCGTGGCAGCGCTCTACACGCTTTCCTCCCTCAGCCGCAATCGCATCCTGCTGGGCGCCTGCGCCCTGATCTACGCGGTCAGCGACTTCCTGCCCTGGCCCTGGACGCGTCTGCGCGCGGACGACCTGGCCGACACCCGCGCGGTCGTCCACTTCGGCTACAGCCTGGCGACGGCGGCCGCCCCCGTCTTCCTCGGCCAGCTCGTCCAGGCCCGGCGCGAGCTGTCGCTGCGGCTCGCCGAGATCACCGCGGCCCGTGAGTCCGAACGGCTGCTGACCGCGCAGAGCGTCCTGGCGAAGGAACGCGCGCAGCTCGCCCGGGAGATGCACGACGTGGTGTCCCACCAGGTCAGCCTCATCGCCGTACAGGCCGGCGCGCTCCAGGTCGGCAGCCGGGACGAGGACACCAAGCAGGCCGCGGCCTCCATCCGGCGGCTCAGCGTGCAGACCCTTGACGAGTTGCGGCACATGGTCAGCGTGCTGCGCGCCTCCGGGAGCCGTCCCACGGAGCTCACCCCGCAGCCGTCCCTCGCCGACCTGCAGCGGCTCGTCGGCAGCAGCGGCATCGAGGCGGAACTGAAGACGGACCTGCCGGAGGACCTTCCCCCCACCGTGCAGCGCGCCGTCTACCGCACCGTCCAGGAGGCCCTGACCAACGTCCGCAAACACGCCCCGGGCGCGACCGCCACCGTCCGCCTCGTGGGCAGGAACGGTGCCGTGCACGCCACGGTCACCAACACCGCCGCCACCCGCCCCGCACTGCCCCTGCCCAGCGCCCACCACGGCCTCGCGGGTCTGGGCCAGCGCGCCGAACTCCTCGGCGGCACCGTCAGCGCGGGCCCCACGGCCGACGGCGGCTGGGAACTCCGCCTGGAGATGCCCGTGGAGCGCAACCGCTGACGGCATGCGCGGAGGGGACCGGCGGGACTTCGCGCGCGGAGACACACGAGGGGCCATGTGAGACCGTTGTGCAAGGAAAACCCGCCCGCGGATGGGGCCGACAGCATGGGTCTCAGGGATACGGTGAACGATCGGCGAGGCGATCCGTTCGACATCACGTCGGCCGCGGTCGCCCTGGTGGACGCGCACGGCACGATCCGGTTCTGGAGCGCGCAGGCGGAGGCCCTGCTCGGTCATCCGGCGGCCGAGGTGCTGGGGCGACCCGTGACGTCCGTCCTGGCGACCCGGGAGTCTCCGGCGTCCGCGCTGTCCGGAGCCCACCGGGTCCGGGACGGCTGGGAGGGCCTGGTCACCCTGCGCCACCGGGCCGGCCATGGCGTGCAGCTCGCCGTACGGGCCTGCCCGCTGCACGCCGAGCTGGGCTCCGGCTGGCTCGCCGTGGCCTGTGACGTCACCTCCGCACGCCAGTGGGAGCTGGACCAGGCGGTGGTGCGCGGCCTGCTGGAGGAGTCGCCCATCGGGATCGGCGTCCTCGACACGGAACTGCGTTTCCAGTGGGTGAACCGGGTGCTGGCGACGATGGAGGGCCTGGCGCACCCCAACGGCTCCGGTGCCACGGACGGGCCACCGGAAGCGGGCGAGGTGCCGCCCGCCGTGGACTGGCAGGCACGCCAGGTGCTGATGTGGGGGCGGGTGACTCCGGCCCTGGAACACGTGACGTCGCCGCCCGGCATGTACCGGCGCAAGACGCAGGACCACCTCAGGCTCCGCTCGTCGTTCCCGCTGCGGGACGTCGCGGGCAAGACCCTCGGGGTGTGCCACACCGCCGTCGAGGTCGACGCCCGGGACCGGGCCCGCGAGCGGCTCGCCCTGGTCAACGAGGCGGCGCAGCGCATCGGCACCACCCTGGACCTCGACCGCACCGTGCAGGAACTCGCCGAGGTCCTGGTGCCGCAGCTCGCCGACTTCGTCGCGATCGACCTGTTCCGCGGCGTCCTCGCGGCCAAGGACCTGGCCTGCGGACCGGTCGGCCACGGCACGCTGCAGCGGGCGGCCCACCTGTCGATCCGGGACGATCTGCCGGAGACGGTCGTCCCCATCGGGGAGCCCAGCGGGTATCCGCCCGACTCCCCGCAACGCCGTTGCCTGACCACCGGCCGGCCGATCCGCGATCCGATGCTGGACGCGACCACGTGGTGGCTCGCCGGCGACCCGCAGCGCCGGGCCAAGCTGGGCCGGCTGGGCGTGCACACCCATCTGGTCGTACCGCTGCGTGCGCGGGGCGAGACCATGGGAGTGGTCACGCTGCTGCGCTGGGAGAACCGCGACCCGATCGACGAGGACGACCTGCTGCTCGTCGAGGAGCTGGTGGCGCGCGCGGCGGTGTGCGTGGACAACGCCCGGCGTTTCGTCCGCGAGCACAACGCCGCCCTCGCCCTGCAGACCAGCCTTCTGCCACCCGTCCTGCCCGATCACTGCGCCGTCGACGTCGCCTACCGCTATCTGCCGACCGATGCCGAGGCGGGCGTGGGCGGCGACTGGTTCGACGTCATCCCACTGTCCGGCGCCCGCGTCGCCCTGGTCGTGGGGGACGTCGTCGGCCACGGCATCCACGCCGCGGCCAGCATGGGGCGGCTGCGGGCTGCCGTGCAGACCCTCGCCGACCTCGACCTGCCGCCCGACGAACTGCTCGCACACCTCGACGACCTCGTACTGCGCCAGGCCGACGAGGCGGAAGCGGCCACGGACAACCCGATGGTGATCGGCGCGACCTGCGTCTACGCGGTGTACGACCCGATCTCGCGGAAACTCAACGTGGCCCGCGCCGGGCATCCCACACCCGCCATCGCCCACCTCAGCGAACCGGTCGAACTGCCCGACATCCCCGCCGGCCCCCCACTGGGGCTGGGCGGTCTGCCCTTCGAGTCGGCCGAGATCGAGCTGGAGGAGGGCAGTGTGATCGCGCTCTACACCGACGGCCTGATCGAGGCCTCGGACCGCGACGTCGACGTCGGCTTCGAGCGGCTGTGCTTCGCCCTGGCCCACCCCGACCGGCCGCTGGAGGAGATCTGCGACACGATGGTCCGCATCCTGCTGCCGGAGCACCCGCACGACGACGTCGCCTTCCTGGTCGCCCGCACCCGCGCCCTGACCCCCGACCGCGTGGCCTCGTGGGAGGTGCCCGCCGAGCCCCGGGCGGTGCACGAGGTGCGCGAGCGGACCGCGTGCCAGCTGGCCGATTGGGGGCTGGAGGACGTCGCCTTCACCACCGAGCTGATCGTGAGCGAACTGGTCACGAACGCCATCACGCATGCGTCGGGACCGATCGGGCTCCGCCTGATCCACGAGCGGACCCTCATCTGCGAGGTCTCGGACGCCAGCAACACCTCCCCGCGCCTGCGCCGGGCACGGAGCACGGACGAGGGAGGTCGCGGCCTGTTCCTGGTCGCGCAGGTCGCCCAGCGCTGGGGCACGCGGTACACGGCCACGGGCAAGACCATCTGGGCGGAACAGCAGCTGCCCGGCTGTCCCCCACCGTGAGACTCGTGGGCCCCTCGGCCCCTCGGCCCCTCGGCCCCTCGGCCCCTCGGCTCGTCGGCTCGTCGGCTCGTCGGCTCGTCGGCTCGTCGGCTCGTCGGCTCGTCGGCTCGTCAGGAGTCTTGCGGTGCACTGCCCGCGGCCGGCGGGCGGCGCGCCGATGCCGCCGCCGCTCGGCCGGACCGGGCCAGCAGGCGGTCCCGTCTGCGGGGCCACCACAGCAGGTCGGCCAGGAAGAGCACCACCACCAGCCAGGAGGCGATCATCTCGCCCCTGGTGCCCATGAGGGTGTCGTACACCGCGAGAACGACCGCGAACACGCTGACGAGCACGACGATCCAGCGGCGCGCCAGGTCCTCCTCGGCACCGCGGCGCAGGGCGTCGGCGTACTGGGCGACCGACGGCGCCAGCCGGGGGTCCCCGACCGCCTCGCCCCGGCGGGTGGCCCGTACCACGGCCGCGCGGTCGGCGGAGTTCATGTGCCGGGCCGCGGGCCAGAGCCCGGCCATCCGACGGGCCACCCGGACTCCGTAGAACAGGCCCAGCACCACGAGGACCACGAGCGCGCCGGCCCAGGACCCCGACTCCACCAGCACGAAAGCCCCGAAGAAGACCCCGGCGGCGAGCCCCGCGCCCAGGGCCCGGACCACCGGCCCGCGCGCCCACAGCCACCACGGAACGAGAATCACCCGACCACGGTGACGACGCCGCCGCACGGACGCAACGACCACGTCGGCACGTCGAGCCGAGCACACGCACACGGCGCACCGCCCGGGAACACACACGTACAGCGCGCACCACCCGGGGACACACGTACAGGGCGCGGGGCGCACCGCCCGGAGTGACCGAGGGGTGTGGTCAGTGCCGGAACCGGCCGCTCTTCGTGCGGGTCCACTGGGTGCGCGTGGCACCGAAGCCCGTCTCGTGGTCCCAGATGTGGGTGCACGAGGGGCACTGCAGGTGGAGGAGACTGCCGGTGTTGGCGAGCATGTAGCGCCAGTGGTCCGTGCACCTGCGGCCCTGCTCGCAGGTGGGGCAGCCGCGGTGGTCCTCGCAGTTCGGGCAGGTCACCCAGGCGCGGCGCCCGATGTCCGCCTGCGGGTCAAGCGGAAGCACGGCCGTCTCCGCGTCGTGGGAGGACACCCGCCGAGACGAGGAGGTCGTACACCCGTTGCTGTTCCTCGTCGAGCCCGGAGTACAGGAGGTCGTACGCCGCCTCTTCGCGACGCAGCATCTCGACGGGGTCCCAGCCGGGGCCGAGCGCCTCCATGACGTGGGCCCGCCGGACCATCTCGTGACCGGTGAGGTCGACGGCGAAGTCGACCGGCTCGCTGGGAGGGGTGGGGTCATGGGGGGACATACCACCGAACTTAGGTACGCCTTCACCGTGACGACAAGAGCAGGTGGGGCACATCACAGCAGGTCGGTGGTGCGACGGGGGCCATGTGCGGGGGACGTACGGCACCGGGTCCCGGTCCCTTGCCGCCCCCGCGCCCGGCACGAGGTGATGGCACCCGGTCGGCCTATCGGCGAGCGTTTCCCTTCCGGACACCGGTCGTTAGGCCGCACATGATCAAGAAGCTCGCATGTGTCACCGTCGTGGCCGCCGCTCTCCTGGCCGCCGCGCCCGCCGCCGAGGCCGCCGCCCAGCACCCCGTCCCGTCCTCCGGGGCTCCTGGCGCGTCCCTCCTGAACGGTCTCCTGGGATCGCTGGAGGTGGGCCACCCCGCCACCTCGCTCCAGACGCTCCTGCCCACGGGCCTCGCGGGCAGGTGACGGACGGGAACGACGTCCGGACGCCACCCGGCCACCGCGTGCCGGGAGGGCTTCGCCGGATCCGGGTCGCGCCGTTCCCCCTTACCTGACAGGTCATCGACCCCGGCACCGCCCCGGTGGCAGAGTCATGGACATCGACAGCCAGCCGACCCCGGTCCGGGAGGATGCCATGTCCGCCTACGCGATAGCCCACCTGCGGGAAGCCGCACCGCACGCTGAGATCGCCGAGTACATCACGCGTATCACGGGGACCTTCGAACCGTACGGCGGCCGGTTCCTCGTGCACGCCGGCACGCACGAGGTGAAGGAGGGCAGCTGGCCCGGACACGTCGTCGTGATCGGCTTCCCGTCGATCGAACGCGCCCGGGCCTGGTGGGACTCCGCCGCCTACCAGGAGATCGCCCCACTGCGCTCGCGGCACATCGGGGGCGACATCATCCTCGTGCCCGGGGTGAGCGAGGACTACGACGCGGCCGTGACCGCCAAGGCGATGCTGGACGGCCTGGCGGCCTCCTGAGGCACACCGTGCTCCCCCGCCCGGCCCGGGCGAACCCGTCCCGGCCGGGGTCCACCGGCCGGGGAGGTGCCGGGGTGCGCGCGGTGCCGGGCGAGAGCGACGCCCGCTCCGTCACCTTCAGCAGGCTGTCGGGCGTTCCGGCGCCCGGGTCGCCCGTCTTGCCGGAGGCCGCCGCGCCGGTCAGTGCCGACGCGACCTGGGCGGCTGTGGCGTCCGGGTGTCCGGCCAGGTAGCCGGTGGCCGCGGCCGATCTCATCACCGGCCGTTCCCGCGCGCCACCGTCAGGGCAGGATCGAGTCGACGTATCCGCCGTCGACCCTGAGGGCCCCTCCGGTCGTGGCCGATGCCTGCTCGGAACTGAGGTAGACGATCATGTGGGCGATCTCCTCCGGTTCGATCAGGCGCTGCAACAGGGACTGCGGGCGGTGCTCGCGCATGAACGTGCGCTGCGCCTCGTCCCAGGGCAGTTCGCGGTCGACCAGCTCGTAGACGAAGTCCTCGACGCCGGCGGTGTGCGTGGGCCCCGCGATGACGCAGTTCACCGTGACGCCCGTGCCCGCCGCCTTCTTGGCGAAGCCGCGGCCCACCGCGAGCAGTGCGGTCTTCGACATGCCGTAGTGGATCATCTCCGCCGGGATGACGACGGCGGAATCGCTGGCCACGTACTGCACGCGCCCCCAGCCGCGTTCGGTCATGCCGGGCAGATAGAGCCGGGTCAGCCGTACGGCGGCGAGGACGTTCACCTCGAAATAGCGCCGCCATTCGTCATCGGTGATCTCCAGCGCGTCGACGGCGCCGAAGATACCCAGGTTGTTGACGAGGATGTCCACCTCCGGCAGCAGCTCGGTCACCCGGCGCGCGCCTTCGTCCGTGGACACGTCCGCCGCCACCGGCACCAGGTCGGCGCCGGGTGCCTCGCCGGCGAGCGACTCCACCCGGTCGGCCACCCGCCGTTCGTCGCGGCCGTTGATGCCCACACGGGCTCCCGCCCGGGCGAGGGCGACGGCCGCGGCCGCTCCGATGCCCTGCGTGGAACCGGTGACCAGGGCGGTGCGTCCTGTCAGGTCGATGTGCATGAGCGGACGGGTTCCCTTCGTTCACGACCGAATACCGCAGTCCGCCAAGTGTGGGGGCCCGGCCCGGCGAACAGCGCAAGGGCGCGAGCGCGATCGGCCTTTCGGGGGCCCGACATCATCCCGGGCCCCGCGCCTCACCCCGCGGGGCCCGCGCCTCACGTCTCACACCTGAGGCCCCCGGCCTCACGTACTCCCCGCCACGGTCGTGCCGTCAGGCCGACTCCCACGGCCGGCTCCCCCTCCGCGCGGTGCCACGGTCGCCGTCAGGCCGACTCCCGCACCACGAGCTCGGGGTCGAAGACGATCGACGTCGGTTCGGTGCGCGCGCCGTGGATGTGTTCGTCGAGCAGGCGGGCCATCGCCGCGGCCATGTCCTCCACGGGCTGACGGACGGTGGTCAGCCCGGGCCGGCAGGTGACGGCGACGGTGGAGTCGTCGAAGCCGACGACGGCGACGTCCTCGGGTATCCGCCGGCCGTGTTCCCGCAGCACCTGGCAGGCGCCCTGGGCCATGAGGTCGTTGGCCGCGAACACGCCGTCCAGGTGCGGGTGTGCGGCCAGCAGGTCGGTCATGGCGGCGCCGCCGCTGCCGAGGGTGAAGCCGCCCTCGGCGACGGGGACGTGGGGGTGGCCGTGCCGGGCGAGGGTGTCGCGGAAGCCGGCCAGCCGTTCCTGGCTCGCGGCGACCGCCAACGGGCCGCTGATCGTGGCGAGTCGGCGGCAGCCCCGGGCGAGCAGGTGCTCGGCGGCGAGCCGGCCGCCGTCCCGGTGGGCCAGGTCGACATAACTGAGCGGCACCGGACGCGAGGGGCGGGCGAAGAGCACCGTGGGCAACCGGGCCCCGGCCAGGAGCGCGGGCAGCGGGTCGTCCGCGTGGCTGGAGACCACCAGCGCGCCGTCGGCCCGCCCCTGCCGCAGGTAGGTCAGCACCTCCTGGCGGGACTCGGCCGACTCGGCGAACATCAGGACCGGGTGCACGGAGCGGGGCCGCAGAAAGCCGACGATCCCGGCGACCACCCGGCCGAAGAACGGGTCCGCGAACACCCGGGCGGCGAAGGCGGCCTGGTCCTCCTCGGAGGCGTCACCGGCTCCGGACACCACCAGTGCCACGGTCTCGGCCCGGCGGGTGACCAGCGAGCGGGCGGCCCGGTTGGGTGCGTACCCGGTCCGATCGATGGCCCGCCGGACCAGTTCCTGGATCGCCGGGTCCACGTTGCGTACACCGTTGACGACCCGGGACACGGTGGCCCGGGAGACACCCGCCTCCCGGGCGACGTCCTCCAGGGTCGGGGCCTGTCTGCTCATGCCAGCACCCTAACGGCCCGGCGGTCTACGGGGATAGAGCGCTCTCCGGTGCGGGGGCCGCTCTCAGGTCCGTGCGCGCACCCGTACCTCCAGGGTCAGCGGCAGCTCGCCCGCCGAGCGGCCGTCGAGCACCCGGCAGGGTCCCGGTTCGGTGCGCCAGCCGCCCGCGCGGACGTCCCAGTGGCTCAGGGCGCGGGCCGGGATGCGCACCTGTGCGACGACCGGCTCACCGGGCCGGGCCCACACCGCCGTCCACCCGGCGAGCCACCGCCGCGGGTACTCGACGGTGGTCGTCGCGTGGCGGGAGAGGTAGACCTGCACCACCTCCCGTCCGGCCCGCGGCCCGGTGTTGCGAAGCCGCACGCGTACGGTGACGTCGTCGCCCGCCACCGGCTCCGCCGGCCCCGACAGGTCCTCGTAGGCCCACGTCGTGTAGCCGAGTCCGTGCCCGAACCAGTAGGCCGGGGTGCGCCGGGCGCGCAGCCAGCCGCGGTGGCCGGTGTGCAGGCCCTCCTCGTAAGGGAGGCGGCCGGCGTCGGGTCGAGTGCGGGTGACGGGGGCGTCGGCGAGGCGGGCGGGCCAGGTGGTGGGCAGCCGGCCGCCGGGCTCCGTGCGGCCGAGCAGCACGTCGGCCAGGCCGCCGCCCCCTTCCTGACCGGGGAACCAGGCCAGGAGCAGTGCACCGACCTCGTCCCGCCAGGGCAGTTCCACCGGGCCGCCGCTGTTGACCACGGCCACCGTGCGCGGGTTGGCCCGGGCGACGGCGCGGACCAGGGCGTCCTGGCCCGCGCCGAGCGCGAGGTGCGTCCGGTCGCGTCCCTCGGACTCGTGCTGTTCGCCGGTGCCGACGACCACCACGGCCGCGTCCGCCTCCCGTGCCGCCCGGGCGGCACCCGCCAGGGCCGCCGGGGCGTCGGGTCCGATCGGTGCCGCACTCACGACCGTGGCGCGGCCGGTGCCGGAGGCGAGTTGGCGGCGGGCGACCAGCAGCGGGGCCGTACCGGCGGTCAGCCGGGCGGTGACGGTCCGGGTGGGCGGGCTCACGTGGATCACGGCGGGGTCGTCCGTGGTGGTGGCGAACTCGCCTTGGAGGAGCGGGTGTTCGTCGAGGTGGAGGCTGAGGAGGCCGAATCCCGCGATGCCGATCCGCCAGGCGCCCGAGGTCCGCGGACGCAGCCGGGCGCTGATCTCCACGGTGTGCGCCCCCGCCGGCATCGGCGGCTCCAACTGCCGTCCGCCTGCGCGGTGTCCGGCGTAGAGCTCGGTGCCGGAGGCGTCGAGTACGCGCAGCAGCACGCCGGGGAGGGCGCTGCGCGGGTCGGAGCCGACGCCCCCGTCCAGGGGTGGGGGCGGGCCGTCCGGCGCCGGGCCGGGGACGTGCACGACCCGGGCCCGGCCGCGCAGGGCCTCCCGCAGGCCGTCCAGGATCGACACCTCGTCCTGCGGGAAGACGCCGGCGCTGCCGCCGCCCTGGGTGCGGGTGCGGGCGGCGGGCGCGCCGATGACGGCGATCGTGCGGAGGCGGGCGGGGTCCAGCGGCAGGACATCCCGGTTGGCCAGCAGGACGGCTCCGGCCGCGACGGCCCGCCGGGTCAGGGCCCGGGCCTGCCGGGGCCGCAGGTGCGGCCGGGCCGGCCGGTGCGGTCCGCCGAGCACTCCGCACCAGGCGGCCAGCCGCAGCAGGCGGCGCACCTTGTCGGCCACGGCCCCTTCCGCGACCTCGCCGGCCTCCACGGCCCGGACCAGTGCCTCGCCCCACTCACCCGCGGGCCCGGGCATCTCCAGGTCGAGTCCGGCCCGCGCGGTGTCCCGGGTGCCGCGGACGGCGCCCCAGTCGGAGACGACGACGCCGTCGAACCCCCACTCGTCCTTCAGGGGTGCCGTCAGCAGCGGGTGGGCGGTCATGGTGGTGCCGTTCAGCCGGTTGTATCCGGCCATCACCAGGCGGACCCCGGCCCGGACCGCCGCCTCGAACGGCGCGAGGTGGACCTCGCGGAGGGTTCGCTCGTCGATCCGCGCATCGACCGTCAGCCGGTCGGTCTCGGCGTCGTTGGCCACGAAGTGCTTGGCGGTCGCGGCGACGCCGTGCGCCTGCACACCGCGGATCAGGGCGGCCCCCATCCGGCCGGTGAGCAGCGGGTCCTCCGAGAAGCACTCGAAGTGCCGGCCGGCCAGGGGGGTGCGGTGGAGGTTGAGGTCGGGGGCGAGCACGACGTGCACGCCCTTGCGCCGGGCCTCGGAGGCGAGGAGACCGCCGAGTTCCTCGACCAGCCGTTCGTCCCAGGTGGCGGCGAGCGCGGAGGCGGAGGGCAGCAGGACGGACGTGGCCCGTTCGTCCCAGCTCTCCCCGCGCACGCCGGCGGGACCGTCGGACAGCACCAGCTCACCGAGACCCAGGTCCGGTTCGGCGGCGGTGCGCCAGGTGGTGGCGCCGCTGAGCAGCCGGACCCGGGAGCGGAGGGTCAGTTTGTCCAGCAGCCGGTCGAGTTCGTCCTCGTCGGTCATCCCCACCTCCTGTCGTCGCCGACCGCCCGGGTCAGCTGTAGACGCCGAACTCGTAGAGCGAGTAGCCGTAGCCCGTCCCGCGGGCGGTGCCGTTGACGCGGACGTAGCGGCCGGTTCCGGTGGCGTCGAAGTCGTCGACGCCGCCGTTGCCGTCCGTCACCGTGCGCACGGTCTGCCAGTTCTGCCCGTCGTCGGAGGTCTGCACGGTGTACGCCTTCGCGTACGAGGTCTCCCACAGCAGCTGGACGTGCCGGAACGTGGTGCGGGCGCCGAGGTCGACCCGGATCCACTGCGGGTCGCTCCAGTCACTGGCCCAGCGCGTGGTCTGGTTCCCGTCGACGGCGTTGGCGGCCGGGCAGGGGCAGTCGCCGTAGCCCGGCTGGAAGGAGGAGGCGGTGGCGGGCCTGCCGAGTGCGATGTTCGTGCCGCTCGGGGTGGGCGGGACGACCCTGAGGGAGCGGGTCTCGACGCCGACGTTGCCGTGGCCGTCCTTCGCCTTGACGTAGACCTTCCACACTCCGGGCCGGTCGGGTGCGGTGATCCTCAGACGGCCACCGCCGAGGTCGGTGAAGGGCAGGGAGGCGAGGTTCTTGCCCTGGTCGATGTACATGCTGTTGACGAGGACCTCGTAGCCGATCGGGTCCCCGTCGGGATCGGTGGCCTTGACGGTCAGGGTCAGGTCGCGGCCCGCCTGCACCCTGCCCGGGTCGCCCCCGACGGTCAGCTCGGAGATGACGGGCGGGGTGTCGTCGTGCGAGGTGTCCCCGCCGTAGGCACGCTTGACGGCGTAGTACGACAGCCGCTTCTCCCCGGCGGGCAGCAGGTTGAACCAGATGCCGCCGAAGTCGTACTCGGTGCCGTAGTGGAACATCGTGGCGCCGAGCGCGACGCCCTTGTGCCCGGTGACGCAGCCCCATGCCCGGGTGTATCCGTCGGCCTTGGCCCGGTCGCCCGGTTCCAGCGGTACGCCGTTGGCGTCGTCGGGCACCTCCCACTCGCCGGCCGGGCCCGTCTCGGTGACGATGTAGGGCTTGCCGTAACCGCCCTGCTCCCAGGCGGCCTTCACGTCGCAGACCGCGTTGTAGGAGTTGACGGCGTACAGGTCGAGGTCCGGCGCGTTCCTCTTGAAGTAGGGCCACGCGCCCACCCAGGCGTCCGTGGAGGTCACGGGGTGGTTGGGGTCGACGGCGTGGATCTTCTTGGTGACGTCGTTCACGAAGGTGGTGTAGGCGTCGCGCTGCCGCTCCAGCTCCGTTCCGCTGTAGCAGTTCTGGAGTCCGAGCACCGATTCGTTGCCGACGTCCCACATGAGAACGCCGGGGTTGTCCTTGTAGGTCTGCACCCACTTGGGGAACTCGTCCAGCATCTGGTTCTTGTAGGCGGTGTCGGTCACGTAGTCGACACAGCCGCCGCTGCCGGGGCCGCCACCGGGCTGGAGCCAGAAACCGGCGATGACCTTGACGCCGTGTGCGGCGGCGGAGTCGAACAGCGCTTTGCTGGTGGCGTCGGTGCCCCAGGTGCGGATCGTGTTGACGCCCATGGACTTCAGGTCGGGCAGGTACCGGTCGGCGTCGGCCACGGACGGGCCCCAGGTCAGGCCCTTGACCTGGTACGGCCGGCCGTCCACGGTCAGCTGCCAGTTGCCCTGGGTGCCGGTCACCTTGACGACGCTGCCGGCCGCGTGGGCCTGCGCGGCCGGCAGGGCGGTGAGGGCGCCGGCGGCCAGCATGCCGGCGGTGAGGGGCGCGGCCAGGCGGCGCGCGCGGGCGCGTGGTGGTGGGGTCATGGTGGTGGGTTCTCCGTGAGGGGTGCGGGTGGCGCGGGGAGTGGGGGCCGGCGTCGGCGGGACGTGCGAGCGGGTGGGGAGCGGGTGCCGGGACGACGCGGGGAGGCGGGGAGGGCGGGCGGCCGTTACGGCAGGCGGTAGTCGGCGTTCAGGGCGGCGCCCGCCTCGGGGTGGGTCTCGTCGTAACCGCGCGCGTCGCACTGCAGACCGCCGACGATGCAGTGGTCGACCAGCGCCTTGAGCGTGCGGTCGTCCCAGGCGTTGAAGAAGTCGTAGTGGAAACTGTGCCCGGATCCGCTGGCCAGCCGCACCCGCGACATGTCTCCGTTGACGGGGAACGCCATCTTGAACTCGATCATCGGCAGGGCCACCGGGTGGTCGGCGGGGCACATGTTGTCGTTCGTGCCGGGCTTGACCACGGGGTAGGCCATGTGGCTCCGGTGGCCGGGGGTGTCCAGGTACTTGCCGTCCCAGCAACTGGGTGCCTGGAAGCGGATGTTGAGCCGGACGTCGGCGCGGTTCGGGCAGGTCGCGGGGAACTCGGTGTTGAAGTAGCTGTCGCCGCACTCCCAGCCCTCGACGAAGCCGCGGTGGTGGCGGAACTCGTCCGCGGTCTGCAT
Source organism: Streptomyces sp. NPDC096012 (assembly GCF_040426375.1). Taxonomy (NCBI): domain Bacteria; kingdom Bacillati; phylum Actinomycetota; class Actinomycetes; order Kitasatosporales; family Streptomycetaceae; genus Streptomyces; species Streptomyces sp. NPDC096012. The sequence goes on along the minus strand of NZ_JBEOTD010000045.1, from coordinate 26,619 downwards.
CGGGTCGCCGACGACGAACCTCAGTCCCTTGGGGAAGGGGCGGACGCTGGTGTAGTCGGTGACACCGGCCTTGTAGTAGATGACCTGCGGGCCGACGGGCAGGATCTGCTGGTCGCCGTTGTAGAGGGTGGGCATCCAGTACCCGGACAGGTCTCCGGGCGCCTTGCAGGTGGTGCCGCCCGCGCTCAGTGAGGCCGTCGAACTGCTCGCGTTGGTGGTGGTGTTGCCCATGAACGTGTGGTCGTGGGACTTACCGGGCTGCTGCGGGTAGACGATCGGGTCGTCCGGCCGGGAGTGGCTGACCGCGCAGTTGGCCTGGAACTCGTGGAAGTAGCGGTGCGGCGGCGTCTGTGTGGACGGAGTGCCGGTGACGGGCGGGTCGGCGGGGATGTAGCCGTCGCCGTCGGGGTCGTCGGGCGAGGAGGCCGTCGACAGCGCCATGGTGTGTCCGGTATGCGTGGCCGCCCCGGCGGCGGCGCGGGGAGTGGAGGACGCGGCGACTCCGGTGACGCCGTACGAGGCGAGTACCAGGGCGGAGGTGACCAGTGCGCCCGAAAGGATCTTCGATCTCCGTGACATGGGGGCTCCTCGGCAGGAGGGGAGATGGAGGACGGACGGAGCTGGGAGAGCGCTCTCCCACTGCTGGAGTGTTGGGCGGTGGCCGGAGGGTGTCAAGGCAATCGACCAAAGGATCAGCAGACCCGTTCGCTCACTTCCCGAAAGCTCGGTGGCGAGGTGACGCGGAATCAGGCACCGTACGTGCGAGTTCGGTTGCAACTCTTGACGCATCGTTCACGTCAATGAAACATCCAACGTCGAGAGAGCGCTCCCCCACCCCGCTTCGTTCATTTCCTGAACAAGGAGAGCCGCGCATGCCCCCCGCATCCCCCGCCTCGCCGTCTTCTCCCTCCACGCCTTCCTCCTCCGAATCGCCTTCCTCCCCCGCCTCCTCTTCCGCCTCCGCCGCGCCGTCCGTCGGCCGCCGGGCCGTTCTCGGTGCGGCGGCCGCCGCGGTGCCCGTGCTGGCCGGCGTGTCCACGCCCGCCCGGGCGGCCGGCGCGGCGCGCGCCTCTGTCCGCGCCCTGCCCGGTGGAGGCGACCTCGGCCCCAACGTGCTCGTGTTCGACCCCGCCACGCCCGGCATCCAGGCCAAGCTGGACCAGGTCTTCCACCAGCAGGAGTCGGCGCAGTTCGGCACCGGCCGGTACGCCCTGCTGTTCAAGCCCGGCACGTACAACGGCCTCAACGCCCAGCTCGGCTTCTACACCTCCATCGCGGGCCTCGGCCTCTCTCCCGACGACACGACGATCAACGGTGACGTCACGGTCGACGCCGGCTGGTTCAACGGCAACGCGACGCAGAACTTCTGGCGTTCGGCGGAGAACCTGGCCCTGGTCCCCGTGAACGGCACGAACCGGTGGGCGGTGGCCCAGGCGGCGCCCTTCCGCCGGATGCACGTGCGAGGCGGCCTCAACCTCGCCCCGTCCGGCTACGGCTGGGCGAGCGGCGGCTACATCGCGGACAGCCGGATCGACGGTCAGGTCGGCCCGTACTCGCAGCAGCAGTGGTACACCCGTGACAGCGTCGTCGGCGGCTGGCTCAACGGCGTGTGGAACATGGTGTTCTCGGGCGTCCAGGGCGCGCCGGCGCAGAGCTTCCCGAACCCGCCGTACACCACGCTCGACACCACCCCGGTCTCCCGCGAGAAACCGTTCCTTTACGTCAGCGGGACCGAGTTCCGGGTCTTCCTGCCGGAGAAGCGGACGGGCGCGCGAGGGGTCACCTGGGGCAGTGGCACCCCGAGGGGCACCTCCCTGCCGCTGTCGCAGTTCTACGTCGCGAAGCCGGGCGTCAGCGCGGCGACCCTGAACCAGGCGCTCGCCCAGGGACTTCACCTGCTGCTGACGCCGGGCGTCTACCACGTCGACCAGCCGATCCGGGTCGACCGGGCCAACACCGTGGTCCTCGGCCTGGGCTACGCCACCCTCGTACCCGACAACGGGTCCACGGTGCTGAAGGTCGCCGACGTCGACGGGGTGCGGCTCGCCGGGTTCCTCGTCGACGCCGGCCCGGTCAACTCCGCCACCCTGCTGGAGGTCGGCCCGGCGGGCGCTTCGGCGGACCACTCCGCCAACCCGACCACCGTGCAGGACGTCTTCGTGCGCATCGGCGGCGCGGGCGCCGGCAAGGCGACCACGAGCATGGTGATCAACAGCCGGCACACCATCGTCGACCACACCTGGGTCTGGCGCGCCGACCACGGCACCGGGGTCGGCTGGGAGACCAACCGCGCCGACTACGGTGTCGTGGTCAACGGCGACGACGTGCTGTGCACCGGCCTGTTCGTGGAGCACTTCAACAAGTACGACGTGCAGTGGAACGGCCAGCGCGGCCGCACGATCTTCTTCCAGAACGAGAAGGCCTACGACGCCCCGAACCAGGCCGCCGTCCAGAACGGCTCGGTCAAGGGTTACGCGGCGTACAAGGTCGGCGACGCGGTCACCGCGCACGAGGGCTGGGGCCTGGGCAGTTACTGCTACTACAACGTCAACCCGTCGATCGTGCAGCACAACGGCTTCGCCGCGCCGAACCGGCCGGGCGTGCGGTTCCACGGCCTGCTGGTGGTCTCGCTCGGCGGCAACGGCCAGTACGAGCACGTGATCAACGAGACGGGAGCCCCGACGTCGGGAACGTCCACGACCCCCTCCACGGTGGTGTCCTACCCGTAGGTCCTGTCTGACAATTCTCGTCGTCGCCCGAAGGGCGGCCGCGCGGCGTCAGGTGCGTGCTCTCGGCGTGCCGGCCCCAGGCGCTCGTACGGGACGTACTCGGGTCTGGGGCCGGTGCGGCGAGAGTGCGTGCAGGGCGTCGCGCGGCAGACGCGCATTGTCAGACAGGGCCTGGGGCCGGTCCGGCCGTTCCCGTCCGCCCCACGACGCGAAGTGCCGGACCGGCCTCAGGACCGGCTACGCGCGCGGGCGGGCGGGGACTTCGCCGGTGACGGCCCCTTCCGTCCGGAGCCGCCCCCGGACGGAGCAGTTCGGTGGGCGGTGATGTCGCGTGCGGGGTCCGCCGGTTCGCCGGGGGGCCGTTCGCGGTGGATCGGCGTGCGTGAGCCGGTGAGGGGGAGGCCCGTCCCGCCCCGGCGGGCGGCGACGATCTCCGCCGCGATCGACAGGGCGGTCTCCTCGGGTGTTCGCGCACCGAGATCGAGGCCGATCGGGGACCGCAGCCGGGCCAGCTCCCGCTCGCCCACGCCTTCGGCCCGCAGCCGCCGCTCGCGGTCCTCGTGGGTGCGGCGTGAGCCCATGGCGCCGACGAACGACACCGGCATGGCGAGGGCCTCTTTCAGCAGGGGCACGTCGAACTTCGCGTCATGGGTCAGCACGCACAGGACCGTACGGGCGTCGGTCGTGGTGCGCCGCAGATAGCGGTGCGGCCAGTCGACGACGACCTCGTCGGCCTCGGGGAAGCGGGCCGGCGTGGCGAAGACGGGGCGGGCGTCGCAGACGGTGACGTGGTAGCCGAGGAACTTCCCGGCCCGTGCCAGCGCCGACGCGAAGTCGACCGCGCCGAAGACGATCATCCGCGGGGGCGGCCGGTGCGACTCGACCAGCAGGGTGAGACCGCCGGGGCAGTGCGAACCGTCCGCCGAGACGTCCACGGTGCCGGTGCGCCCCGCCTCCAGCAGGGCCCGGGCCTCGGCCGCCGCCGTCCGGTCCAGCTCGGGACGGCCACCGAGGTCGCCGGCGTACGTGCCGTCGTCCCGCACCAGCAGGGCCCGGCCGAGGAGTTCGGCCGGACCGCGGGCCACCCGCACCAGGGCCGCCGGCTCGCCCCGGCCGGCGGCCGACACCGCCGCCGCCAGGACCGCCCGGTCCGGCCGCCGGCCGCTGACCGGTGTGATCAGTACGTCGATGGTCCCACCGCAGGTCAGTCCCACGGCGAAGGCGTCCTCGTCGCTGTAGCCGAAGGACTGGGTGACGCTCTCGTCCGTTTCGAGGGCTCGCAGGCACAGGTCGTACACCGCGCCCTCGACACAGCCGCCGGAGACGGAGCCGACGACCGTGCCCCCGGCGTCGACGGCGAGGGCGGCGCCGGGACCGCGCGGCGCGCTGCCGCCGACGGCCACGACGGTGGCGACGGCGAAGTCCCGGCCCTCCCGCATCCAGAGGCCCAGTTCCTCGGCCACGTCAAGCATCCGGCGCTCCCCCGTCCGGCGGCGTCCGCGTCCCGGGCCTCGCTCCACCGGTGTCCGTCAGGACGCGGTCCGGGCGGATGGGGAGGCTGCGGTGCCGTACGCCGGTCGCGTGCCAGACCGCGTTGGCGACGGCGGCCGCCGCTCCCACGACGCCGATCTCGCCGATGCCCTTGATCCCGACCGGGTCCCGCGGATCGTGGTCCTCGATCCAGTGGGCCTCGATGTGCGGCACGTCGGCGTGCGTGGCCACGTGGTACCCCGCGAGGTCGGCGCCGACGTGGCCACCCGAGGCGCGGTCCCGGACGGCCTCCTCGTGGAGGGCCATGGAGATGCCCCAGATCATGCCGCCCAGCAACTGGTTGCGTGCGGTGAGCGGGTTGACGATCCGGCCCGCGGCGAAGACGCCCAGCATTCGTCGCACGCGCACCTCACCGGTGGCGGTGTCCACGGCCACCTCGGCGAACTGGGCCCCGAAGGAATGGCGTTCGGCCGGAGGGAGGGCGCCGATGGCCGCCGCGGTGTCCGACCGCACGGTGATGCCCTCCGGCGGGATGCCGGTGCCGTGGGCGAGGCGGTCGAGCAGTTCGGCGGCGGCGGCCGTGACCGCCCAGGCCCAGGAGCGGGTGCCCATCGAGCCACCGGCGATCATCGCCGGCCCGAAGTCGCTGTCCCCGATGAGCACCCGGACGCGTTCCGGGGCGACGCGCAGCGCGTCCGCGGCCAGCAGGGTGAGCGCCGTGCGGGCGCCGGTGCCGATGTCGGCGGCGGAGATGCGGACGGTGAAGCCGCCGTCCGGGTGCGCGGTCACGGTGGCCGTGGACGGTGCGGCGCCCGCGGGGAAGGAGGCCGCCGCGGTGCCCGTGCCCAGCAGCCAGCGGCCGTCGCGGCGCAGTCCCGGACGCGGGTCGCGGTCCGCCCAGCCGAACCGTCGGGCGCCCTCCCGGAAGCAGGCGGGCAGGTTGCGGCCGGCGAACGGCAGGCCGGATACCGGCCCCTTGGCGGGTTCGTTGCGCAGACGCAGCTCGATCGGGTCGAGCCCGCACTTCTCGGCGAGTTCGTCCAGCGCCGCCTCCAGCGCGAACGAGCCCGGCGCCTCGCCCGGGGCGCGCATCCACGTCGGGGTCGGCACGTCGAGCCGTACGACGCGGTTGGCCGTGTGGTGGGCGTCGGCGTCGTACATCACCCGGGCCGCGCCGGCGCTCGATTCGACGAACTCGTGCACGGTCGAGGTGAGGCTGAGCGAGCCGTGCTCCAGGGCGCGCAGGCGTCCGTCGGCGTCGGCGCCGAGCCTGACCCGCTGGGCGGTGGGGCTGCGGTAGCCGGCCAGCGAGAACATCTGACGGCGGGTCAGCACGACGCGTACCGGGCGCTGCAGAACGGTCGCGGCCATGACGGCGGCGACCTGGTGGGCGCGGACGCCCTTGCTGCCGAAGCCGCCGCCGACGTGTTCGGAGCGTACGCGCACGGAGGCCGGGTCGAGCGAGAAGAGGTTCGCGAGTTCGCCGACGACCCAGGTGGCACCCTGGTTGGAGTCGATCACCTCCAGCCGGCCGCCCTCCCAGCGGGCGGTGGCCGCGTGGGGCTCCATCGGGTTGTGGTGTTCCTCGGGGGTCGTGTACTCGGCGTCCACGACGACGGCCGAGGCCGCCAGCTGGGCGGCGAGGTCGCCCTTCTCCGTGACCGCCGGTCCGTGGCTGTCGAGCGCGTAGGCGTCCGGGTGGCCGCTCCGGAAACCGACGTCGTGGGGCTCCTGTTCGTAGTGCACCACGAGTGCCTCCGCCGCCTCTCGGGCCTGCTCGGAGGTCTCGGCGACGACCAGTGCCACCGGCCAGCCCCGGTGCGGCACCCGGTCGTGCTGGAAGACGGCGCAGGTCGGGTCCGGCCGCGTGCCCAGCAGGCCGATGTAATCGGTGTCGAGGCGCGGGGCGTTGCGGTGGTCGAGGACCGCGAGGACGCCCGGCATGGCGAGGACGGGTTCGGCGTCGACGGCGCGGATGCGGCCGCGGGCGACCGTGGACAGCACCAGCCAGCCGTGCGCGAGGCCGTCGAAGGGGACCTCCGCCGCGTAGCGGGCGGCGCCGGTGACCTTGTCGCGGCCCTCGATCCGGGTGTGCGCGCGGCCGACCGAGGGTGTCGGTGTGGGCGTGCCGGTGGTGACGGCGGTCATCGGGCGGCCTCCTCGGCGAGTTCGGTCAGTACGGCCACCATCAGGTTGCGCATGAGGGTCACCTTGTACGCGTTGTGGGGCAGCGGCCGTGCCGCGGTCAGTTCGGCGTCCGCGGCGGCCGCGTAGGTCTCGGCGCGGGCCGGGGCGCCGATGAGGACGCGTTCGGCGGCGCGGGCCCGCCACGGGCGCGAGGCGACGGCGCCGAGGGCGAGGCGCGCGTCCCGGACGACACCGTCCTGGACGTCGAGGGCGGCGGCGACCGAGCCGATGGCGAAGGCGTACGAGGCACGCTCGCGCACCTTGCGGTAGCGGGAGTTCACGGCGGTGGGTACGGGGGGCAGCGTGACGCCGGTGATGAGGGCGCCCGGTGGCAGAGCGGTCTCGCGGTGCGGGGTCTCCCCGACGGGCAGGTAGAACGAGCCGAGCGGCAACTCCCCCGCTCCGGCGGCGGTTTCGTAGTGGACGACGGCGTCGAAGGCGGTGAGCGCGACGGCCATGTCCGAAGGGTGGACGGCGACGCAGTGCTCGGAGGCGCCCAGGACGGCGTGGTTGTGGTGGTCGCCCTCGACGGCCGGGCAACCGCTGCCGGGGACACGCTTGTTGCAGGGCTGGGTGACGTCGGTGAAGTAGCCGCAGCGGGTGCGCTGCAGCAGGTTCCCGCCGACGGTGGCCATGTTGCGCAGCTGCCCGGACGCGCCCGCCAGCACGGCCTGCGCGAGTGCCGGGTAGCGGCGCCGTACTTCGGGGTGGGCGGCCAGGTCGCCGTTGGTGACGGTGGCGCCGATGCGCAGACCGCCCTCCGGCGTCGACTCGATGTCGTCGAGCGGGAGTTCGCGGATGTCGACGAGCCGGGCGGGGCGTTCGACACCGGTCTTCATGAGATCGACGAGGTTGGTGCCGCCGCCGAGCGGGCGCGTGTCCGGGTCGGCGCCGAGCAGTGCGACGGCACCGGCGACGTCGGACGCCCTCTGATAGCCGAACTCCCTCATGCCGCGACCTCCTTCGCGCACTCGGCCGCGGGGCCCCCGTGCGCCTCGGTGTGCTTCCGCGGGGGTACCCCGGTGTCCCCGTGCGGGTGCGTGCCGGTGCCCCCGTCCCCGTACGTGCCGGTGTCGCCGCCCGGGCGCGTCCCGGTGTCCCCGTCCGGGTCCGTCGCGGTCTCGGCGGCGCGGGCCACCGCCTCGGCGATCGAGACGTACGCGCCGCAGCGGCACAGGTTGCCGCTCATCCGCTCACGGATCTCCTCGGCGGTCAGGGGTGGGGGTCCCGCCTCGGGGCGGACGTCGGCGGTGACGGCGCTCGGCCAGCCCGCCGCGTGTTCCCGGATCACCCCGATGGCCGCACAGATCTGGCCGGGGGTGCAGTAGCCGCACTGGAAACCGTCCAGGTCGAGGAACGCCTGCTGCACCGGGTGCAGCCGCTCGCCGTCGGCGACGCCCTCGATGGTGGTGATCTCCCGGCCCTCGGCGGCCACGGCCAGTTGCAGACAGGCGACGGCCCGGCGGCCGTCCAGGAGAACGGTGCAGGCGCCGCACTGCCCCTGGTCGCAGCCCTTCTTGGTGCCAGTCAGGTCGAGGCGCTCGCGCAGTGCGTCGAGCAGGGTGGTGCGGTGGTCGACGGGCAGCGTGTACCTCTCGCCGTTGATCTTCAGAGTGATGACGCTGGACGTGATGACACTGGTCGTCGATCGGGCCATGGTCAGCTTCTTTCGCGTTTCCAGGACAGATGGGGGCCGGTGGCCGGACGGATCGGCCGTCGTGGAAGGTGCGTGGTACGGGCCCGGTGCCGCAGGGCCGAGCGGTGCGGTGCGCCGGCGCCGCCGAAGGTGGGGACCGGCGACTGCCGTGAGGAGGCGTCCGTGGCTATCGTGGACACAACCGGACAGCTGTCCGCATGAAGGAAACCGTAACGGACAACTGTCCGGTTATCAAGGGCAGGGTTCGGCCACGGAACCCGAGGAGGACGAGTGCCGAAGAAGGACGCACCCCTGCGCTCCGACGCGCAGCGCAACCGCGAGCGCATCCTGCAGGTGGCACTCGTCGAGCTGACGCACTGCGCCGGCGCACCGCTGAGCGTGATCGCCAGGAAGGCCGGGGTCGGGCAGGGCACGTTCTACCGCAACTTCCCCAACCGCGAGGCCCTCGTCCTGGAGGTCTACCGCCACGAGATGCAGCAGGTCGCCGACAGCGCCGCCCAGCTGCTCGCGACCCTTGATCCCGAACGGGCGCTGCGGGCCTGGATGGACCGGCTCGCCGAGTTCGCCCTGGCCAAGGCCGGCCTGGCCGACGCGATCCGCCAGGTCACCGGCACGCCCGGGAGCCCGGCGAAGCCCGCCCACACGCCGGTGTCCTCCGCGGCGGAACTGCTGCTGCGCGCCAACGAGCAGGCCGGCACCATCCGCCCCGGAGTCACCGCGGACGACTTTCTCCTGGCCATCGCCGGTCTGTGGCAGCTCGCCCCGCACGAGGACTGGCAGCCACGCGCCACCCGGCTCCTCGATCTGGTCATGGACGGCCTGCGCACGGGGGCGCCGGGCCGTTGAGCGCCGCGGCGCCGAGGGCGCTGGACGGCCTGCGCACGGGGCGCCGGGTCGTTGAGCGCCGCGGCGCCGCAGGCGGTCGCGGGTACCGGGGAACGCCCAGCGGGAGGGTGACAGAGGAACGCCGCTGCTCCGGTTGTCCGCATACGGGGTGCGCGCCGGGAGCAGGGTCCGGATGGCCTGCTCCTCCCGGCTGCGGCGAGCGCGCTCTCAGGGGCTTCGCCCCGGGCCCGCTCCCTCCACGGCGGCCATGATCATGCATCTGGGGCGGCGCCGCCCCACCGGCGGTAACCTGCTCGTGAAGGGCAGCCATGGCCGATCAGGTACACATCCGGCTCCTCGGCGGGTTCACCGTTGCGGTCGACGACCGCCCGGTCGCCGCCGGGCTGTGGCGCCTGCGCAAGGCCCGCAGTCTGCTGAAGCTGCTCTGTCTGGCGCCCGGGCACCGGATGCACCGTGAGCGGCTCTACGACCTGCTGTGGCCGGGCCTCGACGGGACGGCCGCGGCCAACAACCTGCACCAGGTGCTGCACGCGGTGCGCCGGGCGCTGGCCGCCACGGGGGCGACGGGTGACGTGGTCGTGCTCCGCGACGACATGGTGCTGCTCGGCCCCGACGGTGGCGTACGCATCGACCTCGACGACTTCGACGAGGCGGCCCGGCGGGCCGCGGCCGGCGGGAGCGCCGACCACCGTGCCGCGCTCGCCGTGGCCGGTACGGGGCTGCTGCCCGAGGACCGGTACGAGGCGTGGGCGAGCGCGGCGGCCGAAGCGATGGAGACGCGGTGCAGGACCCTGCGGCTCGGGCTTGCCGAGGCGTTGGAGCGGGAGCAGCGCGCGGCCGAGGCCCTCGAGGTGCTGCGGGCCCTCATCGCCGAGGATCCGCTGCACGAGCCCGGGCGGCGGGCTCTGATGCGGGTCCTGGCCGACGCCGGACGACGCCGGGAGGCACTGGCCGCCTACGAAGAGCTGCGGGACGCGCTCCACCGGGACACGGGGACCGACCCGGACCCGCAGACGCGCCGCCTCTACCGCGAGCTGCTGACCGACTCGGTCGAGACGCGGACGCCGCAGGCCGGGCCGACACCCTCCGCCCCGGCCGAGCGGCGCGCGACAGCGGCCCCCGCCTCACCACCCGCCTCGGCGAGGACGCGCGAACCACCGGCTCAGACCCCGCAAGCCGCCTCGCGCACGACGCAGGAACCAGCGGCTCCACCCTCGCGCCCCGCCTCCTCCGAGCAGCGCCCCCCAGCAGCCCCCACCTCACACCCCGCCCCGCCCGGGCACCACGAACCAACAGCCCCCACCTCACACCCCGCCCCGCCCGGGCACCACGAACCAACAGCCCCCACCTCACACCCCGCCCCGGCCGAGCCGCGCCACCCGGCGGCCCGGGCCTTGCGGCAGCGGCGCGAACCGTCGGCCCGGACCTCGTGGCACCGGTCGGCCGAGTCGGGTGGATCGCGCTCCCCGGTCTCCCGGCACCGGCTGCCCGCGCCGGCCACGGAACTGATCGGCAGGGAGCGCGAGATGGCCGAGGTGGAGGAGATGCTCGGCCGGAGCGGACTGCTCACGCTCACCGGGGCCGGCGGCTGTGGCAAGACCCGGCTCGCGCTCGCCGTGGCAGCCCGCCGGGGCGGCGGCTTCCGGGACGGGGCGTGGTTCGTGGACCTGGCCGGGCTGGCGGAGCCGGACCTCCTGAGCGAGGCGGTCGCCACGGCCCTGGGGCTGCGCCTTCCGCCGTACGGCGGGGGCCTGGACGCGCTGGTCGCCCAGCTCGACGGCCGGCAGCTGCTGCTCGTGCTGGACAACTGCGAGCACCTGATCGACGCCTGCGCCGCCCTGGCCTCCGCGGTCATCGCCCACTGCCCGGACGTCTTCGTCCTCGCCACCAGCCGGGAGGCGCTGCGCAGTTACGGCGAGCGCACCTTCCGGGTGCCCTCCCTCAGTCTGGCCGACCCGCACCGGCTGCCGTCGGTCGAGGAGCTGGGCCTCTTCGCCTCCGTGCGGCTGTTCGTGGAGCGGGCCGCCGACGCGGCTCCCGGTTTCCGGCTCACCGCCGCGAACGCGACCGCGGTGGCGCAGATCTGCTTCCGGCTCGACGGCATGCCGCTGGCCCTGGAACTCGCGGCCGCCCGGGTGCGCGTACTGGCCCCCCGCCAGATCGCCGAACGCCTCGACGACGCCCTGGCCCTGCTCGGCCGGGGCAGCCGGCGCGGCGCGACCCGGCAGGAGACGCTGCTGGCCACGCTGGAGTGGAGCCACCGGTTGCTCGACGTCGAGGAGCAGCGGCTGTTCCGCCGGCTCGCGGTCTTCGCGGGAGGTTTCTCCCTCGCCGCGGCCGAGGAGGTGTGCGCGGAAGGGGCGCGGGACGACTCGGTTCTGGACGTGCTCGGCCGGCTGGCCGACAAGTCCCTGGTGTCGGTGGAGCCCCGGCAGGACGAGGTCCGCTACCGGCTGCCGGAGACGATCCGGCAGTACGCGGCGGACCGCCTGCGCGCCGCCGGGGAAGCGGCGTCCGTCGAGGCACGGCACCGGCGTTTCTACCTGGCACTCGCCGAGGCCCGCGACCGCGAGCCGCCCACCGGCGTCTCGGGGGCGACATCGCTGGAACTGGAGGCCGACTACGGCAATCTCCGGGCCGCCCTGCGCTCCCTGCTGCGCCACGAACCGGACCGCGCGCTGCGGCTGGCCGTGGCCCTGCGGTCGTTCTGGCCCGAGCGGGGCCACCTCGCCGAGGGACGGCGGTGCCTGGACGACGCCCTGGCCGCCGCGCCGCAGCCCTCCCCCGAGCGGGCACGGGCGCTGATGGGGCGGGCCGTGCTGGCGATCCGTCTCGGCGACGGCTCTCCGCTGGAGGGCATCGCCGAGCAGATCATCGGGATCCACCGGGAGCGGAACGACCCGGCGGCGCTGGCCTACGCCCACTGCCAGCAGGCGGTCCTGCTCTGGATGCGGGGTGCGTGGGACCGCGCGCGCACCGCCCTCGATCTGGCCCGCGCCCTGGCCGCCGCGGCCGGCGAGCCGGCGGTCCTCGCCGTCGTGGCGCATCTCGAGGGTGTGTGGGCCGTCTGCCGCGGCGAGGGGCCGGTGGCCCGGGAGGCCTGCCGGGAGAGTCTGCGGCTGCTGGACGGCGTCGGTACGGGCGGCGGCCCGTTCTTCCCGGTCATGACGCCGGGGTACACGCTGCGGGACGACGGCGCGGGGCCCGTGTCCCTGTTCTTCGAGGAGACGGTGCTCGCCGGACGCACGGTCGGCCCGTCCCGGGCGCGCGGCTACGCGCTCGCCACGCTCGCCTGGGCCGACCGCCTCGACGGCGACACGGCCGCCGCCGCGGAGGCGGCCCTGGGCAGTGTGGACCGCTTCCGCGCGCTCGACGACCCGCACGGCGAGTCCCTGGCCCTGAACGCTCTCGGCAACATCCACCGCAGCCGCGGCGACCACGATACGGCGCGCAAGTACCTGGACACGGCGCTGTCGATCAGGCACCGGCTCGGCGACCGCAGGGAGGAGGGCATCACCCTGGGCTGTCTGGGCCTGCTCCACCTGGCCCGTGGCGACACGGAGAGCGCGGAGGCGACCCTCGCCCGTGTCCTCGCGGGCTTCGAGGAGACCGACGACATTCCCGGCGTCACCAACAGCCTGCTCCACCTCGGGCTCGTCGCCCGGGCCACCGGCGACTCGGCGCGGGCGCGGGCCCTGCTGGCCCGGGCCGAGCGTCTGGTGGAGGTCGCGGGTTCAACGTGTGCCGCCGGCTGGGTCGCCCTCATGCTGGCGCAGTTGCGCCACGAGGCGGGCGAGGTCTCGTCCGCGAGGGCGACGGCGGCCCGGGCCGCCGTCCTCTTCGCCCGCCTCGGCGACACCCGCGCCCCGGCCGCACTGCGACGCGCGGTCCCCACCGCAGCCACCAACCCCACCGAAGCCGACGAGCCCACCGCATCCACCGCACCCACCGGAACCGACGAGGGCGCCACACTCCCCGGAACCACCGGAGCCGACGAGCCCACCGCACCCAACGCACCCAACACACCCACCGGAACCGACGAGAGCGCCGCACCCACCCGATCCGAGGAAGGCGCCGCACCCACCGCACCCACCAGAACCGGCGAAGGCGCCGTACCTGCCGGAGCCGGCAAGCCCACCACCCCCGCCGCACCTCCCAAGTCGGTCGAGCCCGCGCAGCCCGTCGAGGCCGCGAAGCCCGTCGAGCCCCCGCAGTCCGTCGACCCCGTCGGCAAAGCCGCTGCTGAGTGAGTGCTAAGCGGCGCCTCCTAGCGTCCCGGGTGTCGGCACAAGCACACACACCAAGGAGCCGATGATGTCGATCGACACGGCAAAGGGTGTCCTGGGGGACGCCACCGTCGCCGAACTGGAGGCCGGCCTGCGCGGCAGTGTCGTCCGCCCCGGCGACCCCGACTACGAGTCGGCCCGCGCGGTGTGGAACGCCGCGCACGACAAACACCCGGCGCTGGTCGTGCGGTGCGCCGGGACCGCGGACGTCGTCCGTGCCGTCGAGTTCGCCCGCAGCCAGGACCTGCTCGTGGCGGTGCGCGGCGGCGCTCACAGCATCGCCGGATTCTCCACGTGCGACGACGGGATCGTCATCGACCTGTCGTCCATGAAGGGCGCGGTCGTCGATCCCGTACGGCGCCGGGTGGTCGCCCAGGCCGGTATGACCTGGGGGGACCTGGACCACGAGACGCAGGCCTTCGGCCTCGCCGTGACCGGTGGTCTGATCTCCACCACCGGGATCTCCGGGTTCACGCTCGGCGGCGGGGTGGGCTGGCTGCTGCGCCGCCACGGCCTGGCCTCCGACAACCTGACGGCCGCCGAGGTCGTCACCGCGGACGGCCGCGTGGTGCGCGCGGATGCGCACGAACACCCCGAACTCTTCTGGGCCCTGCGGGGCGGCGGTGGCAACTTCGGGGTCGTGACCTCGCTCGAGTACCGGCTGCACCCGGTCGGGCCGCAGGTGCTCGGCGGGCTGATCGTCTACCCCCTGGAGCAGGCCCGGCAGGTGGTCACGGGCTGGCGCGAGCTGATCGCGGACGCCCCCGACGACCTGACGACCGTGGTCAACCTGACGACGGCGCCTCCCCTGCCGTTCCTGCCCGAGGAGGTCCACGGCACCCGCGTCGCGGTGGTGCTCGGCATGTACGCCGGTGACCTCGCGGCCGGCGAGCTGGCCGTCGCGCCGCTGCGGACGCTGGGCACGCCCATCGCCGACCTCATGGGACCCGTGCCGTACACAGGGATGCAGTCACTGGTCGACCCGCTGTGGACGGCCGGTGCGCACAACTACTTCACGTCCGCGTTCATCGAGCCGTCCGACGCCGCGCTCGACGCCGTGCTGCGCCGGCACCTGACGACACCCACGCCCTTCAGCGAGGTGCACCTGCACCAACTCGGAGGAGCCTTCGCCCGGGTGCCGGCGCAGGCCACGGCCTTCAGCCAGCGGGACGCGAGCGTGCTGTGCAACGTGGTCGCGCGCTCCCCCGACGCGGCGGATTTCGGCGCGCACGTCGGCTGGGCCCGTGACACCCGTGAGGAGATCGCCCGGCACGGGCGTGGAACCATGTACGTCAACTTCACCGGCGACGCCGCCGAGGACAAGGTGCGCGCCTCGTACCCCGGCCCGGTGCACGATCGCCTCGTCGGGGTCAAGGACGCCTACGACCCGACCAACCTGTTCCGCCTGAACCAGAACATCCGCCCCTCGGGCACGGTCTGACCGGGGCGGGCGTCCGGTCGTGTCCACGGCCGCGGCGGGCCGGGCGACGTCAGAGAGCCAGCTCGTCGAAGAGCACGGACACGTCGGGTACCGCGGTGCCGTCCAGTGCCTGCTCGGCCCAGATGACCTTGCCCCGCGGCATGTAGCGGGTGCCCCAGCTCTCCGCGAACTGGGAGACGAGGAAGAGGCCGCGGCCGCCTTCGTCGGTGGTGGCCGCGTACCGCAGCCGCGGTGAGGTGTTGCTGCCGTCCGACACCTCGCACACCAGGGTGCGGCCCAGCAGGATCCGGACGCGTACGGGCGGGGCGCCGTAGCGGATCGCGTTGGTGAGTAGCTCGCTGAGGATCAGTTCCGTGGTGAACGCCTGCTCCACCAGGCCCCAGTCGGTCAGTCGCCGGCTCACTTCGCTGCGGGCGCGCGACACCGCCGCCACGTCGAACGGCACGTCCCAGACGGCCACGTGGGACGGATCCAGGAGCCGCGTGCGGGCCACCAGCAGCACCGCGTCGTCGTCGGGGTGTTCGGGCAGCATCGTCTCGATGAGGGCGCGACAGGTCTCCTCCGGTGCCGGGCCGGCCCGGGCGACGGTGGCGCGCAGCAGCTCAAGGCCCTCGTCGACGTCCCGTTCGTGGTTCTCGATCAGCCCGTCGGTGAACAGGACGAGGCGACTGCCCTCCGCGAGTTCCAGCTCACCGGCCTCGAAGGGAGGGCCGCCCACCCCCAGGGGCGGGGACAGCGGCAGGTCGGGAAAGGTCACCCGGCCCTGCGGGTCGACCACGGCGGGTGCGATGTGCCCTGCGCGGGAGAAGCAGCACTGCCCGCTCACCGGGTCGTAGACGGCGTACAGGCAGGTCGCTCCGGTGAGCGGTGCCTGGTCGTCGGCGTCCGGCCCGCTCTGGCTGTCCAGCCGGGACACCATCTCGTCGAGGTGTCCGAGCAGTTCCTCCGGGGCCAGGTCCAGTGAGGAGAAGTTCAGTACGGCGGTGCGCAGCCGGCCCATGGTCACCGCCGCCTGCAGGCCGTGCCCCACGATGTCGCCGACCACCAGGGCGACCCGGAAGCCGGGCAGGGGGATGACGTCGAACCAGTCGCCGCCGACGCCCGACTGCGCCGGGAGGTAGCGCGAGGCGATCTCCAGGGCGTCCTGTTCGGGCAGGCCCCGGGGCAGCAGGCTGCGCTGCAGGGTCACCGCCATCGCGTGTTCGCGGGAGTACCGGCGGGCGTTGTCGATGGCGACGGCGGCCCGGGCCACCAGTTCCTCGGCCACCGCGACGTCCCCTTCCTCGAAGCGTGGGGAGTCCGCGGCCCGCCAGAAGTTGACCATGCCGAGGATCACCCCGCGGGCCCGCAGCGGCACCGTGATCAGCGAACGGATGCCGAAGTCCAGCGCCCGGCCCGCTCCCTCGGGGTCCTGCACCCGCCAGTCCTGGGCGGTGTGCAGGTCCGGGACCAGGACGGCCGTGCCGCCGCGCAGCGCCTCCGTCATCGGTGTGTCGGCCTCGACGAACCGGATCAGCTCGCCCACCGGCTGCAGGGTGTGCCCGTCGAGCGACGCGCGCAGCGCGGTGCGCCGCATCTGGTGCACGGCGCCGGTGGGCTCCTCGGAGCGCAGGACGGACTCCAGGAGTTCCACGGTGACGATGTCGGCCATGCGCGGGACCGCCACCTCGGCGAGTTCCTCGGCCGTGCGCCGTACGTCGAGCGTGGTGCCGATCCGCGTGCCGGCCTCGTACAGGAACGACAGCCGGCCCCGCGCCAGCTCGGCCTGGCCGGTGAGGGCTCTCAGCTCCGTGGTGTCCCGGAAGGTGGCGACCAGGCCCTGGGCGCGGCCGTGGGGCGCGATGGGCCGCGTGCTCACCGCCAGCAGCCGCGCCCCCGCCGGGACCACCACGTCGGTCGCGGGCTCGGCCGACAGCAGCAGACGCGTCGCCTCGGATCCCAGTCCCAGTTCGGTCACCCGCCGCTGGTCGGCATTGTCGGGCAGGCCCAGCAGCCGGCGTGCCTCGTCGTTGGCGAGCACGACCCGGCCGTCACCGTCGGTGATCAGCACACCCTCGCGCACCGCGTGCAGGACGGCGTCGTGGTGCTCGTACATCCGCGTCATCTCGGCCGGCCCGAGCCCGTGGGTCTGCCGCAGCAGCCGGCGGCTGACGAGGGCCGTGCCGCCGGTCGCCACCAGGAGCGCACCGGCCGCCGCTCCGAGCAGCATGGGCAGCTGCTGGTTGAACACGTTGGCCAGATTGGCGTACCGGATCCCGGCGCTGACCATGCCGACCACGCGCCCGCCGGCGTCCCGAACGGGCACGACCGCCCGCACCGCGTCGCCCGGGCTGCCGTGGAACGTCTCCGTGAAGGCGTGGCCCGCCGCGGCCCGGCCGACGCCCTGGGCCTTCGTCCCGATCAGGGCGGGGTCGGGGTCGGCGACCCGGACCCCGTGGACGTCCAGGACGCTGATGAAGTCGACCTGGGAGGCCTTCGCGGCGTCCCGCACGTCCGTCTGGAGCCGGGCCGTGGGATTGGGTGACTGCAGGGCGGGTGCCGTGCCGGGGCCGTGGGCGAACGTCTCGGCGACGGCCAGCGACCGTTCTGTGGCGTTGCGCTCGCCGTCGTAGCGGCCCTGGACGACGAGGGCGGCGGCCGCCACGGCGACCAGCACGAGCACGATGAGGGCTTGCAGCAGGAAGACCTGTGCGGCGAGCGTGCGGACGCTCAGGGACGGCGAAAGGCGGCGCCCGTGTGACGGCCGGGGCCTTGGCCCACGGGACGGACCGGATGACCGCGGTGTGCCGGGTGGCGGCGCCGCTCTCGCCCATGGTCGGCGGGAACGTCCGCTCATGTCACTTTTGTAGCATTGGGTCCGCTTGCCCGGCGACCGGTGTGCCGCCGCGCCGCCGTCGACCAGGTCTTACGGACTCCTGACGTTCCGCGCGCGTGCGCGTGGCCGGGTCGCGGCCCGTTCTAGCGTGGCCCGTATGCGCGTACTGGTCACCGGCGGTGCCGGGTTCATCGGGTCCCACGTCGTCGAAGCACTCCGGGAAGGCGGGCACGAGCCGCTGGTGTACGACGTCAGGGAGGATCCGCGCGCGGACGTGCGCGACGCGGAAGCGGTCGCCGGGGCGCTGGCCGGGGTGGACGCCGTCTGCCACCAGGCGGCCATGGTGGGGCTCGGCGACGGTGTCGCGGACGCGGCGGAGTACGTCTCCCGCAACGACCTGGGCACGGCCGTGCTGCTGGCCGCCATGGCCGAGGCGGGGGTGCGGCGCCTCGTGCTGGCGGGTTCGATGGTCGTGTACGGCGAGGGCAGGTACGAGTGCCCCCGGCACGGTGTCGTGCGGCCCGGGCCGCGGGCCGTGGCCGACCTCGACCAGGGATCGTTCGAGCCGCGGTGCCCGCGGTGCGGTCGGGACCTCGTCCCCGGTCTGGTCGGCGAGGACGCCCCCACCGATCCCCGGAACGTGTACGCGGCCACCAAGCTGGCACAGGAGCACCTGGCCGCCGCCTGGGCCCGCTGTACGGGCGGGTCGGCGCTGTCCCTGCGCTACCACAACGTGTACGGGCCCCGGATGCCGCGCGACACCCCCTACGCCGGGGTCGCCTCCTTCTTCCGCTCGGCGCTCGCCCGCGGCGAGTCGCCCAGGGTGTTCGAGGACGGGCGGCAGCGGCGCGACTTCGTGCACGTGCGGGACGTGGCCGCGGCGAACGTGGTGGCACTGGAGGCGCGGGCCGCGCCCGGCGCCCTCACGGCGTACAACACCGGCAGTGGTGAGCCGCGGACCGTCGGCGAGATGGCGCGGGCGCTGGCCGCCGCGTCCGAGGGGCCGCAGCCCGTGGTCACCGGGGAGTACCGGCTGGGCGACGTGCGGCACATCACGGCGGACTCGGCGCGGCTGCGGAGCGAACTGGGCTGGCGGCCGCGGGTCGGTTTCGCGGCGGGCATGCGGGAGTTCGCGCGGGCCGGCCTCAGGGAGGAGTGACCTCGGACGGCCGGACTGCGCGCGGAGTGACCCCGGGCGGCCCGGACTGGGCGCGGAGTGAGTCGGAGAGCTGCCGGACTGCGTGAGGGGCGAGTCAGGGAGCGGCCGGACTGTCTGAGGAGTGAGTCGGAGAGCTGCCGGACTGTGTGAGGGGTGCGTCGGAGAGCTGCCGGACTGTCTGGGGAGTGCGTCAGGGAGCGGCCGGGAGGGTCACCTCGAAGCGGCAGCCGCCGGGAATGTTGCGGACGCTCGTCCGGCCCCGGTGGGCCTCCACGATGCCCCGGACGATGGCGAGGCCCAGGCCCGCTCCGGCCGGCGGTGTGCGGGCGTCGGTGCCGCGCCAGCCGGTGTCGAAGACCCTCGGCAGGTCCTCCTCGGGAATGCCGCCGCAGCCGTCGGTGACGGACAGCAGCACACCCTCGTGGGTGCGCTCGGCGGCGATCGCCACCGTGCCGTCGGGCGGTGTCCGGCGGATGGCGTTGACCAGAAGGTTGCCGAGCACCCGGCTCATCTCCTTGCCGTCCACCTGCACCGGCAGCGGCTCGACGCGGTCGCCGACCAGCCGCACCCCGTGTTCCCGGGCGAGCGGGTCGGCGCCCGCCAGCGCGTCGCCGACCAGGTCGTACAGCGAGATGCGGGTGGGGCTCAGCGGGAGGGTGCCGGCGTGGATGCGGGAGAGTTCGAACAGGTCGCCGACCATGTCGTTGAGCCGTTCCACCTCGGTGCGCATCTGCTTCAGGTAGCGGTCGGGGTCGGCGGCCACGCCGTCCTCCAGCGCCTCCGACATGGCCCGCAGGCCGGCCAGCGGGGTGCGCAGGTCGTGCGAGATCCAGGCGACCAGCTCGCGCCGGGAGGCCTCCAACGCCCGCTCGCGCTCACGGGATTCGGCGAGCCTGGCGCTGGTCGCCGCCAGCTGCCGGCTGAGCGCGGCCAGTTCGGCGGTGGCCGGGGCGGCGGGTGCGGCGAACTCGCCGCCGTCGCCGAAGCGGCGCGCCGCTTCGGCGAGTTCGCGGCTGCGGGCGACGACCCACCGGCCGAGCAGCAGGGCGGTGGCCAGCGAGACGGCGGCCGCCATCGCGACGACGGTGGTGACCACGGTCAGGTCGTGCGGGGACAGGAACATCGCCCAGGCGACGGCGAGCGTGCCGGTGAGCATGGCGACGACGCCGACCGCCGCGACCACGGTGAGCGAGGCGGTGAGCGAGCGGCGCCGGATCAGGCGCAGCACACCGGCTCCGGCGAGGCCGGTGACCGCGGCGCCGGCGAAGGCGTACAGGGCGATGAGCAGGGTGTCGCGCATGGTCAGTGCACCGCCTCGGCGGGCTCGAACCGGTAGCCGACGCCCCACACCGTCTGGATCAGGCGGGGCCGGGCCGGGTCGTCCTCGACCTTGCCGCGCAGCCGGCGCACGTGGACGGTGACGGTCGACAGGTCGCCGAAGTCCCAGCCCCACACCTCCCGCATCAGGTCCTCGCGGCTGTAGGCCCGGCCCGGATGCCGCAGGAAGAAGGCGAGCAGGTCGAACTCCCTGAGCGTGAGGGCGAGTTCGCTGCCGCCCTTGGTGGCCCTGCGGCCCTCGACGTCGACGGACAGTCCCGCCGCGGCCAGCCTGGGCCCGGCGGTGACCGGGCGGCTGCGGCGCAGCACGGACTCCACCCGCAGGACGAGTTCGCGGGGGCTGAAGGGCTTGGTGACGTAGTCGTCGGCGCCGACCTCCAGGCCCAGGATGCGGTCGTCCTCGTCGCCGCGGGCGGTGAGCATGACGACCGGTACCGGGCCGTCGACCCGCAACCGCCGGCACACCTCCAGACCGTCCATGCCGGGCAGCATCAGGTCCAGCACCACGAGGTCGGGGCGGTGGGCGGCGGCGCGGGCGAGGGCCGTCGGCCCGTCGTCGGCCCGGTCGACCACGTATCCGGCGCGGTGCAGGTACCCGGTGACGACCTCGGCGACGGTCGGGTCGTCGTCGACCACCAGGACACGGGCCGCCTCGTCGGTGGCTGCGCTCCCTTGGAACGCGTACGGCGATTGCATGTCCCCAGCCTCGCACCGCGCGCCCGCGGGCGTCGGGGCGGCCGGTACGGCGTCCGCGTTTCGTAAGGAGCGCTCGACCGGTATGTCCGATTCTGCTTCGTAGGGTGAAGTCGTGACGACCACTTCTTCGGAGATCGACGTGGTGCTCCCCTGCCTGAACGAGGCCGAGGCCCTCCCCTGGGTGCTCGCCCGGATTCCGGCCGGGTGGCGCGCCATCGTCGTCGACAACGGCTCCAGCGACGGCTCCGCCGAGGCCGCCCGCGCTCTCGGCGCGACGGTGGTGCACGAGCCGCGGCGCGGCTTCGGCGCCGCCTGCCACGCCGGACTGACCGCGGCGACCGGCGACGTCGTGTGCTTCTGCGACTGCGACGCCTCCCTGGACCCCTCGCTGCTCATCCCCTTCGTGTCCGAGGTCCGGCGCGGCGAGGCCGACCTGGTGCTCGGCCGGCGGCGCCCGCGGGGCCGGGGTGCCTGGCCGGCGCACGCCCGGGCCGGCAACGCGGTGCTCGCGCGCATGCTGAGCCGCCGGACGGGGCTGCGCCTGCACGACCTCGGGCCGCTGCGTGCCGCCCGCCGCGAGGCACTGCTCGCACTGGACCTGACCGACCGGCGCAGCGGCTACCCGCTGCAGATGGTGGTGCGCGCGGCCGACGCCGGCTGGCGGGTCACCGAGCACGACGTGCCGTACCTGCCGCGCACCGGGGCCTCGAAGGTCACGGGCACCTGGCGGGGCACCTGGCAGGCGGTGCGGGACATGAGCCGGGTCCTGGCCGAGGCACCGGCCGCCGGGGCTCCGGCCGACCGGAGGACCGTACGGTGACCACACTCCTCGTCATCGCCAAGGAACCGCGTCCCGGACGGGTCAAGACCCGGCTCACCCCGCCGTTCAGCCCGCAGGAGGCGGCGGCACTGGCCCAGGCGGCTCTCACCGACACCCTGCACGCCGTGGCGGCCGCGCCCGCGACCCGGCGCGTCCTCGTCCTCGACGGCGCTCCGGGAGCGTGGCTGCCGCCCGGCTTCGAGGTGCTGCCGCAGTGCGCGGGCGGCCTGGACGAGCGGCTGGCGGACGCCTTCGCGCACTGCCGCGGCCCGGCCCTGCTGATCGGCATGGACACCCCGCAGGTCACGCCGGAACTGCTCACCGTCGACTTCAGTGGCGGCGACGCGTTCCTCGGCCCGGCGGAGGACGGCGGGTTCTGGGCCCTGGGGCTCGCCGAGGCCGACCCGGTACTGCTGCGGGGGGTTCCCATGTCGACGCCCGGGACGGGGGCCGCGCAGCGGGCGCGCCTGATCGCCGCCGGGCTGCGGGTACGGGAACTGCCGCGGCTGCGCGACGTCGACGTGGCCGCGGACGCCCGTGCCGTGGCCGCCCTCGCGCCGCACAGCCGCTTCGCCGCGTGCCTGGCGCGCTGTACGCCGGTCGCCGGGCGATGAGCAGCCCGCCCACCGCCCGCATCGCCTGGGCGGCCGCCGACCCCTACGCGACCGCGCTGCGCAGCGGCCGGGGCCCGCTGTTCCTGCGCCGTGCCGACGGCTGGCTGCTGCCGCTGGAGGTGGAGCGCTGGTGCGCCCGGGCCGACGCGATCGACAGGGAGGTCCTGGACCGCTGCGAGGGCGCCGTCCTCGACGTCGGCTGCGGGCCGGGCCGGCTGGTGGCGGAACTCGCCGCCCGGGGCCGTACCGTGCTCGGCATCGACGTCAGCGACGCCGCCGTGGAGCACACCGCGCGACGCCTGGGCTCCGCCCTGTTCGAGCCGGTCCGGCAGGGTGAGGGCGGGGACGGGCAGGCGCTGCGCCCCTCGGTCTTCGAACCGCTGCCCGGCGAGGGACGCTTCGAGCCGGTCCGGCAGGGCGGGGACGGGCAGGCGCTGCGCCGCTCGGTCTTCGAACCGCTGCCGGGCGAGGGCTGCTGGGACACCGTGCTGCTCATGGACGGGAACATCGGCATCGGCGGGGATCCGGCGGCGCTGCTGGAGCGGGTGACCGGGCTGCTGCGCCCGGGCGGTCTGCTGATCGCCGAGACCGTGCGGGGTGACGTCGACGAGCGCGCCCGGGTCCAGGTCGTGGACGTCGTCGACGCCCCGCGTGGCACCGGTGTTCCCTTTCTCTGGGCGCGCCTGGGCACCGCGGCCCTGCTGCGGTACGCGAGCAGGGCCGGGCTGCGGGCCGTGGCTCAGTGGGAGACCGGCGACCGGTGCTTCGCCGCCCTGCGCGCCCGCAGCGCCCGCAGCGCGAGCAGGAGCGCCGAGCCGCCGAAGAGTACGGCGGTGATCAGCAGCCAGCGGGCGAGGAAACCGTCCGGGGGCAACGTCGTGGCCGACCGGTAACGCTCGCTCACCATGCCGCTGATGAGCGGGAACCAGACGAGCAGCAGCAGCCCGGACAGCGCGGCCGGCACCCGTACGTACATCGTCCGGCCGCGCCGCCCGGCCGCGCCGAGCCCGCGCGCGACCGTTCGGTCCGCCACCGTGTAGAGCGGCACCAGGACGAGATCGTGCAGCAGCGCGGCGCCCACGATCCACAGCGCCACGCCGAACCGGTCACCGGCGAGCAGCCGTACACCGGCGTACACGGCGAGCGCGAAGGAGCAGGCGAGCAGCAGCAGTTGCAGCGGGCTGCCCAGAGGCGGAAGACGGCGCGGCATCACAGGTCTCCGAACGTCAGACGCGACACCCACTTGGTGTTCAGCACACCGGGTGCGGCGGGCACGATGATCCGCGCCGGGTAGCCGTGGTCGGGGGACAGCTCCTCGCCGCCCACCTGCAGGGCGAGCAGGGAGCGCGGGTCGGCCACCTGGTTGGCGCGCAGGGCCGCGCGGCGGAAGGCGCCGTGCCGTTGCAGCGACTCCACGAACACGTCCGGCGGATCGACGTCGTGGCCGACGAGCGCCGCGAGGTCGCGCAGCCGTACCCCGCGCCACCACTGGTCGGCGGTCGACCAGCCCTCCACGCAGGCGATGGGCAACGACGAGCTGTGCTGGGGCAGTCGGAGCAGTTCGGCGCGGGTGAGCCGGACGGTGCCGGTGCGGCCGGTGACGACGAGCCGCCAGGAGTCCTCGTGCGTGTCGGCCGCGGTGATCCCGGCGTACCCGGCCGTCTTGTTGATCTGGAAGCCGTTCGGGCCGCCGCCGGGATCGGCCGCGCCGTGCGGCGCGAGCAGGGCGGTGCGGCGGAACGGGCCGCCCAGGCTCTGTCCGGCCGTGGTCAGCGACAGCAGCAGCGAGCCGCCGCCGACCAGCCCCAGCGCGCCGCGCCGGGAGACGGTCGGCGGCTGCGGGCGGGGCGAGACCAGATCGTCGCCGGGCACCGTGTCCGTCCGGCGGCGGGCGTCGCGCACGTTCCGTACGGCGGCGGGTGCCTTCAGCACGGCGTGGGCCGCGAACGCGGCGAAGAACACCCATGCCCCGTAGAAGTGCAGCGGGTAGAACGACCCGGGGAAGACGTAGTCCAGCTGGACGTTGAGCACACCGGTCGTGAACTCGAACAGTCCGCCTCCGACCAGCAGCAACAGCGAGATCCGCTCCAGCGCGTGGGCGACCGAGCGGGCCGGCGGCAGTGTGAACAGCCTCGGCACCACCGACCACAGCTTGGCCAGCAGGACCGGTATCAGGGTGACGCCGAGCGTGACGTGCACCCCCTGGGTGAGCCGGTACAGCCATACCGGGCGGGTCGGCCAGGCGAAGAGGTAGAAACCGAGGACACCCTTGTCCGGGGTCTTGTCGTTCACCGGGGACAGGCCGGGGTTGTAGGCGGCGTACGACACCAGACCGGTCACGAACAGCACGGTGACGCCGGCGAGCAGGACGAGGCCGAGCACCGAGGTGAACCACGCTCCGCGCAGGGGGCTGCGCCAGAAGCCGGGAGAGGTGGGGAGACGGGGATGGTCGCGCATGTCCCGACCGTAGGGCGGAAGAGGGCCGGTCATGGGCCCGCGACCCATGACGAAACTCTGACGTCCGGCCCGGGTGGTGCCCCGCCGCCGCTGCCCCGGCCTAGCGTTCGGGCGTGACCCGCTTCCTCCGCCGCGACCTGTACGCCGCCGCTGCCGCCGCCCTGCTCGTGACGGCGGCCGTCCTGACCGGCCGCCACATCCAGGACACCCGCCACACGTTGTTCGTGCACTGGCCGCCGGTCCTGGCCGAGTGGGATCCGCACGTCGGCCCCGGGACTCCGGCGGCCCTGGCCGTGGCGGCGGCCACCGTGGCGTACGGCCCCGCAGTGGCCGCCCGCCTTCGCTGGCGGACCATGCTCGCGGGCGCCTGGGCGGCCGCCCTGGCGTGGATCCTGTCGCTGGCGCTCGTCGACGGCTGGCAGCAGGGCATCGCGTCCAAGCTGACCGGCCACAACGAGTACCTGCGCGTCATCGGACGCTTCCACGACATCCCCGCCGCGCTGCGCGACTTCACCCACCACATCGTCAGCGGCACGCCCGAGCCCTGGCCCGCCCATGTCGCCGGGCACCCCCCGCTGGCCACCGTGACGTTCGTCCTGCTCGACCGGGTGGGACTGCGGGGCGGCGGCTGGGCCGGGATGTGGTGCATCACGGTCGGTGCGACGGGGTGTGTGGCCGTGCTGGTCGCGATCCGCGCGCTGGCCGGGGAGACGCTCGCACGACGGGCCGCGCCCTTCCTGGTGCTCGCGCCGGCGGCGGTGTGGATGGGAGCGTCCGCCGACGCCTACTTCGCGGCCGTCGCGGCGTGGGCCGTGGGCCTGCTGGCCCTCGCCGTCACCGGCCGCTCCCCGGCGTGGGCGGCCGTCTCCGGGCTGCTGTTCGGGCTGACCTGCTACCTGTCCTACGGCCTGACGCTCTTCGCGCTGATCGGCGCCGCTGTGCTCGTGCTCGGCCGGCAGGGGGTACGGGACCGTCCCGCGGTGCTGCCCGCACTGCTCGCCGGACTGGCCGTGATCCCCGTCGTGCTCACCCTCGTCGGGTTCGACTGGTGGGAGGCCTACCGTCTGCTGATCACCCGCTACTACCAGGGCGTGGGCGGCATCCGCCCCTACGCCTACTGGGTGTGGGCCAACCTCGCCTGCACCGTGCTCATCACCGGCCTCGCGACGGCCGCGGGCCTGCGGCGGACGGCGGCGGAACTGCTGCGCCGCCGGGACGCCGACGCCGGCCGCGAGGAGACCGCAGAGGGGAACGGGAGCACCAGGGGGACGCGAGAGACGACCGTCGAGGGAACCGACAGGGCCACGCGCGCGCGGGCCGGCGAGGCGAACGGCGAGCGGGCCGGCGAGGCGAACGGCGAGCGGACCCACAAGGCGACCGGTGAGGCGGCGGCGCGCTTCCGGCTGGCGGTCCTCGTGGCGGCCGCGCTGCTCGCGCTGCTCGCCGCCGACCTGTCCGGGATGAGCAAGGCGGAGACGGAGCGCATCTGGCTCCCGTTCGCCCTGTGGCTGCTGCCGGCCTGTGCGTTCCTGCCCCGTCCCCGTGTCTGGCTCGCCGCGCAGGCGGTGCTCGCGCTGCTGCTCAACCATCTGCTGCTCACCGGCTGGTGAGCGCGGGCCGCCGTTGCTCCACTCGGGTTCATCTGTCATGCCGTAGGGGGTACGCCGGTCCTTCAAGGATGCGGGCCCACCCCCGGCGAAGCCAGGCTGGCGCCTTACGCACGACGTGAATCGCGAGCCTCGGGAGACCCCTACTTGTGAGCATCCTCAACGAACCCCACGGTGCGACGCCGGCCGAGGACTCGTACGAGAACGAGCTGCCGGTCCGGCGCAAGCAGCCCGGCAACATCGTGGTGAAGTGGCTGTCGACCACCGATCACAAGACGATCGGAACGCTCTACTTGGTCACCTCGTTCGCGTTCTTCCTGATCGGCGGTGTGATGGCGCTGCTGATGCGCGCCGAGCTGGCCCGGCCGGGCCTGCAGATCGTGTCGAACGAGCAGTTCAACCAGGCGTTCACGATGCACGGCACGATCATGCTGCTGATGTTCGCGACGCCGCTGTTCGCCGGCTTCACGAACTGG
>NZ_JBEOTD010000044.1:0-68304 GCF_040426375.1 Streptomyces sp. NPDC096012 | reverse complement strand
GCGGCTCGCTGCGCTCCCCGCACAACTCCGGTGCTTCGCACCGGAGTTGGCGCTCCTTGCGCTGCGCTCCAGGAGCGGGCCACTACGTGGCCGGCCCCGAGCTCCGCTCGGGGCTTGGGGCGGTTCTCCGCTGCGCTGCGAACCGTGTGCCTCGCACTGCGTGCGAGGCATCGGGCCACGCTCCGCGCGGCCCGGGCTGGCAGCAGTAAGGGGTGAGCTCCTGTCGTTGAGCCGGGTGCCGCGTTGGCAGCTTCCCCCCTTGGTCGCACATCAGGTGGGAGTGTGGTGCGCGGGCCGGCCGAGCTGCCGCGCGGCCTGCTGGGGTTGCTATGCCGGCCCAGGTTCGATTCGGGGTCACTTGTGCTGCTGTTCGGTGCGGCCTTCGAAGTCGCGCCTGATCGCGGCTCCCTGATCCTCGATCAGTCCGGCCTGGTCGGGGAGATCGCGGCTCCCTGATCCTCGATCAGTCCGGCCTGGTCGGGGAGGTCGAGGACCGCGCCGCAGTGGTTGCACAGCTTCCCGTCTTCGGCGGGCGTGCCGCAGGCCTTGCAGAACCGGTTGCCTCGAGTGTTGTCAGTGTTGTGGGTCATGGTTCTCCTGGTCGGGTGAGTGGTAATGCGTGCGGAGTACCCGTAGCTCATGGGATGATTCTTCCGCTCCTCCGCTTCATTTTGAGGCTACGATAGAGTCTGGAATTGAGTAGCCGTGCCTCTGTGAGTGTGTGGCCGGCTGGAGGGCGGTCATTTTCGCTCAGATCGAGGGCGTGGGACCTGGTGCCGTACGGATGTGCTGCTGACCAACTTCCTTGGTAAGGACGCTAGTTGGCTGTATTGCGGGGTGAGGACTGGCGTCCTGCTTGCAGGAGGGATTGGACCGTAGTGGCTGTGAAGGAACTCCGTCCGCATCAGCGGGAAGCCGTGGATGCAGTACTCAGGGCGCTCGAATTGCCTGCAAGATCTACTGTGCCCCAGCGGGGTCTGCGGACTCAGGTGATCATGGCCACCGGGTCGGGGAAGACCTTCGTCTCCGTGCGCAGCGCGGAAGAGTTGCGGGCGGGCCGGGTGCTGGTGCTCGTGCCCTCGTTGGACCTGCTGGCGCAGACCGAGGCAGCCTGGCGTGAGGGCGGGCGTACGGGGCCGATGATCGGTGTCTCCTCCCTGCGCGGGGAGGAGGCGTCCTTCCCGAACACCACGGATGTGGGTGAGCTGGTCTCCTGGGTGCGGCCGTTCGACAAAGTCACCGTGTTCGCCACGTACGCCTCCCTCGGGCTCGGCACGCTGGAACGCGCCCACCAGGCCGGCCTTCCGGGCTGGGACCTGATCGTCGTGGACGAGGCGCACCGGGTTTCGGGCCGGATCGGCCGGCCGTGGGCGGTCGTCCACGACAACACCCGCATCCCGTCCCTGCGCCGCCTCTACATGACCGCCACGCCCCGGCTGTGGCAGATGGACGAGGATGCCGAGGGCGCGCAGGGCGAGCTGGTGGCGAGCATGGAGGACGACCCGGACGGGCCGTTCGGCGCCCGCTGCTTCACGCTGACGCTCTCGGAGGCGATCGACCGGGGGATCTGCGCGCCGTACCAAGTGGTGTGCCTGGACATCACCGACACCCAGCTCCAGGCCGCGCAGCTCCTAGGCATGGAGAGCCGCTCGGACCAGGTCCGCGGGGCCCGGCTCGCCGCGCTCCAGACCGCGCTGCTCAAGGCGTCGTCGAAGGAGGGCTTCCGGCACACTCTCGTCTTCCACCACGTCGTGAAGGAGGCCGAGGCGTTCGCGGCTGGCTTCCCCGATGTCGCCAAGCGGCTGCACGCCGCCGACCCCGAGCTGTACCCGAAGATGGTCTGGGCGGACTGGCTGTGCGGCGAGCACAAGCCGGGCTACCGGCGCCGGGTGCTGGGCGAGTTCGCGTCCGGGATCGCCCCAGACGGCACCATCGTGGAGAAGGCCTTCCTCGGCTCAGTGAAAGTGCTGGGCGAGGGCGTCGACACCAAGAACTGCGACTCCGTGTACTGGGCGGATGTGCGCGGCTCGATGCCCGACCTCGTCCAGGCCGTGGGCCGCGCGCTACGCATGCAGCCCGGCGAGGGCAAGGTCGCCTCACTCGTGGTGCCGGTCCTGCTCGGGCCCGGCGAGACCGCCGACAGCATGCTCACCAGCCGGGCGTTCTCCGGGTTGGCGAAGCTGCTGGAAGCCCTCCGTGCCCACGACACCCGGGTCGTGGAGCAGCTCGCCGAGCAGCAGGCCCGAAGCCGTGTCAGGGGTGTCCAGAGTCGCTCCGGGGCGGAAGGCGGGGAAGCTGCAGACGAGCGAAGCGGCCGTGTGTCGGTGCCGGCCCTGGAGCTGCTGAAGTTCTCCACCCCTCGCGACCCCGCACAGCTGGCGGCGTTCATCAATCTCCGCGTCCTCAACCCCGAGCACGAGCACTGGCGGCGCGGCATCGAGGCCGCCGTCATCTACAACCGGCTGCACGGCGACCTCAAGGTCCCCTTCACGTACCGCGTCCCCACCGGCGGCGCGCAGGAGGCGGAGGAGGGGTGGCCGGCCTCGCTCGCCGCGTTCCCGCTGGGGCAATGGGTGGCCGACGCTCGCCGGTTCTACGCCCGCGGGGACATGGACGAGGACCGCGTCCAGCAACTGGAGAAGCTCGGCATGGTCTGGTCGCACTACGACGTCGCGTGGGACGAAGGACTCACGGCAGCGCGCGGGTGGGCGGCCGAGGCGGGCCACCTTCTGGCCCCGTTGGACGCCACCTACCAGGGGTATCGCGTAGGGCTGTTCCTGAAGAACGCGCGTGCAGCCGCCCGGCGAGCGGCCGAGATCGAGCAGCGGCGAGCTGAGGGGTTGCCCGTGGAGTCCGCGGCTGGCGCCCTGTCACAGGAACGGCGCGAGCAACTGGACGACATCGACCCCGCCTGGTGCCCCGCCTGGCCCATCGACTGGCAACGCTGCTTCCACCTCACCCGACAACACCTCGACACCGGCGGCACACTCCCCACCCAGCCCGGCACGGTCGTACGCCAAGGCGAAGACCTCGGCCGATGGGTACGCACCCAGCAACTCGCCTTCGACAACATCACCGGCGCGCAGCAGTGGATGTGCGAACACGTCCTCGGCATCCAGCCCGCCGCCGACGACGAGAAACCCAAACCGCGCCGCTCGCAGGCCGACAAGTGGGCGATGCACCTCGCCGCCGCCACCCAGTACTACGAGCGTGAGGGGCACCTACGCGTACCAAGGACACACACCGAACGGATCACCGGCGCGGACCAGGAACAGCGAGAGCTCCGGCTCGGGGCATGGATCAGCAACCAGCGCAGCAGGGCCGCCACGCTGACGTCGGAGCGGATCGAGCAATTGTCCGACATCGGCATGCGATGGACCTGACCACCACCACGCTCGGCCGCCCGACGCAGGTGATGCGCGGAAAGCGTACATATGGCGTACGAGATCCGTACGCATTGCGTTCGAATTCTTTTCGAGGTGCAGCTCTCTCCGGTTCGGCTCTCTCCCCAGCGACCCGACACCGACAGATCGCAGCCAGACTCTGGTAGTCAGCGGCCGAGCGAGCAGGCCTGCAGCGGACTTCCCAGGCGCGGCTGACGTTCGCCGATGGGCCGCGTGCGCCCACGCCCGGGAGCTCTCGTAGCCGATGCCGACCGGCGCTGTCCCAAAGACGCCGGAACCAGCAGGGCAGGGGCAAGCGGCATGGGACCACTGACGCTACGGACTACGGGGTGCCGGCGCTTTCAGCTGCCGCTTGGAAACATGGAGCAGATCGAGCAGGGGGCTGAAGCGCGCGTTGCGCAGCCGCCCCGTCCCCTCAAGCACCGAGGGCCGCCTGCGGTTTCTGCTGAAGGCGCACCGGGGCTCCACCCGGCGGGTCGCCGCCGTGCTGGGAGTGTCGCAGCGCACCGTGCAGCGGTGGGTGACGAAGAAGCCCGCAGCGCGTCACCCGCCGGGTCCCCTGGAGATGAAGGCGATCGAGGAAGCGGTCCTGGCGCGGTGGCAGCCCCCGGGTACGGGCCCGCCTGCGTGCCCAGGCCGAGGCGGAAGGCTTCGTCTTCCCTACCAGGGCGCGATTCGGGTTCGCGGCTCCGGCAGGGTCCTGGGACGATGCGGGTGCGGTGGATCACCCAGCCCCTGCCAGGAGAGGTCGGCCGGGAGCTGTTCGCCGGCGGCCCTTCTTACGGTGCGATGACGTGCCCGGGCCGGCGAACGCGGCCTGCACGGTTCACGGGCCACTATGGTCCCGCAGCAGGAAAGGCGTCGCTGCGGCACAGGGAAAGCGGCTGCCGCAGCGGCCCCGGTGCCCCGGGTCCACGCCCGGGGCACCGGCTGCACCGCCGACCCGGCCTTGGCGGCGGGCCGCAGGTGGCTGGGGCGGGCACAGCCTGGCCGTCTCCGCAACGTCCAGCAGGTACACACGGTCACCTGGCGCGGGGAGTAGCTCCTGGTCCTCGCCGCAGACGAGCCGGGTAAAGCAGGTTGCGGTCCGCAGGAAGACACCCGCCCAGGGCGGTACAGGGTGGGTGGCGCAGCCGTCGATGTAGCGGACGCGGTCGTGCAGGGCGAGCGTGGCCGCGGCGTCGTCGTAGTCGCGAGGGCGTGCGGTGGCGAGTTGCTGAAAGGAGGCGCCGGTGAACAGCGCGGTGGCGACGGCCGCGGCCAGGCGGGGATGGGCGGTCGCCGCGTGCAGCCGGTGGGCGACTCGCTGCGCGGTAGGCACGGTGAGAGGCACGGGCGGTGGGCGGCCGCGAAGTCGGCGGTCACGGAGTAGTCGGCCGGCCGCAAGGCCTGGTGCAGAGCGGCGGGAAGGTGTGGACGGTGGCAGACCAGGGTCAGGTGTATACCGGTGAGGGCATGTAGCTGCAGCAGGCGCATCACGCGGCGGGTGGTGAGGCAGTGGGCTCGCAGGAATGCCTCGCCGTTGAGCCACTGGGCCTCGTCGCCCCTCCGGACGCCTAGCCGGACGGTGCGGAGCGGCCCCGCCTGCGCGGGGCGAAAAGTCCTCGGCCAGCTCCTCGTCGTTGCCCGGCGGAGCATCCCGACGGGCGCGGGGCCGTGCACCCCTGTGACAGGGGGGCGCGGCGCCCAACTCGCCGGACGCGCCTCACTCATCGACTTCGCCGCCTTCCCCGCCCGGCTCGGCGACAGCGAACCCTTCCGCGACCTCGTCAAGGCGATGGAGGCCGCGCTCAACCTGCGCCACCACCGGCGCGGACCCTCTCCAAGCTGCCCCCGTACCTGCACGAGCGCACCGCCGACCGCGTCGGCAGCCTGGCGGCGAGGTGCCGGTTCAGCAGCACCTCGATCAACGCCCGGGTGCCGTCCCGTTCGCCGTGAACCTTGCGGGCCTGGGCCCACCAGGCGTCGGGCACCGGGGTTAACTTGCCTGCGGACCGGGCTTGTTCCAGGGCCGTGGCGCCGGGGAATGCGCCGGGCTTGCGGAAACTTGGACCGATTGCCATCGAAGTTGGATCAGCGGCCACTGTTCACGGCTCGGAATCGCTCCCCCCTTTTCCGCTTCTTTGTTCGGGGGGCACCTCGTTGGTGGTCTGCTGGTTTACCTGCTGCCCGATTCGCCCAGTCTGTCCAGGGCGGCATTGCTGCCGCACACTGCCGACGAGAAACCGGAGACCCTGTCATGCGTCGCCTTCGCTCGTTCGTTGTAGCCGCAGCTGCCTTCGCCGCGGCATTCAGTGCTGTACCCGCCGCGACCGCGGCATCCAGCAGCCTGCCCTACAACTGCTCACCCGGATATTTCTGTATGTACAGCGGCTGGAACGGCTCAGGAACCCGCTGTCAGTGGTCGCAGTCCAGCCTGGCCAACACCGCGGACAACTGCTCCTTCATCCAGAGGGGCCAGAACGTGCGCTCCGTGTGGAACAAGACAGGGCACCGCGTCCAGTACTACACGCAGACCAACTACCACGCGCGCGTCGGGTCCACCCAGGCCGGCCAGGGCGGTAACCTCCAGGGCAACTACCAGATCCGTTCCTTCAAGCCCCAGTAGGGCTGCGGCCAGCAGCAGGGCGTCTTCGTCAAGGCGCCCTGCCCGAGCGCGGCGAGTCGGCCCAACGTCGAGGGCAATCGGTCCACGTTCGGCGTCAGGAGACAGCGGCGCAGAGTTCCGAGACGATCGCGAACGATTCGTCACCATCGGCACCGCCATGGCTGGCGGCATCACCTGGTGCGCGGGGAGCAGCAGGACTCCACATTCTCCTTGGTGCCGTTCCCGGGACCATCCCCGTGCGTGCATGGAGCAGGCTTGCAGCGCCGCGGAGTCGGGCGCCTCGGCGGGACCATCCCGGCGCGAGGAGCAGCTTGCGTAGGCGTATCCGGTCTCCGGGCCCATCCCCGCGGGTGGGGGGAGCAGCGCCGGCCCTTCCCGTAGAACTTCCGCCAGTAGGGACCATCCCCGCCGGGGGCCCCTATGTGTTTGGTCAAGGTCGAAGGGCAGTAGGTTCGCGTGTTGAGGGTGGTGGCCGGGCCGTAGGGGTGTGCATGGGTGATAGCCAGGTGACGATCAAGCTCACGAGTGACGAGGCGTTGGTGCTGTCGCACTGGCTGGAGAGGCTGCAGATGACGGACCTCAGCCGCGTTGTCGACGATCCGGCGGTGTGGGCACCGATCCATCGGATCGCCGGAACGCTGGACAAAGCGCTTCCTGAGCTGTTCGCGCCTGACTATGACCAGCGGCTTGAGGCCGCTCGTCAGCGGCTTCGGCCGGAGGACTGATCGAGCGGTATGAACTCCTCAGGTGGCCGCGGCGCGTTGGGGCTCGTAGAAGGTTCCGTCCCGGAGCATCGCGAAGAGGACGTCGGCCCTGCGCCGGGCGAGGCATAGCAGGGCCTGGGTGTGGTGTTTGCCCTGGGCGATCTTCTTGTCGTAGTAGGCCCGGGATGCCGGGTCGCCCAGGGCGGCGAATGCGGAGAGGAAGAGGGCTTGTTTGAGCTGCTTGTTTCCTCTCCTGGAGGGCTGTTCGCCGCGGATTGATGAGCCCGAGCTCCGGGTTGCCCGGGCGAGACCGGCGTAGGCGGCGAGGTGGCCGGCGGTCGGGAAGGTGCTGCCGTCGCCGACCTCGATCAGGATGCGGGCTCCGGTCCTGACGCCGACTCCGGGCACGGATGCTGCTACCGCGGCCCCAGCACCCGTTCCAGCGACGGATGGATCTGGGTCAGCAGGCCGTGCAGCCGGTTGGCGACTCTGGTGGCCTCGCCGGCCAGGTCGTCGTCGAACCCGACGATCATCTCCAGCTCGGCGATCGTCTCGTCCTCGCCGTCGATCGCCCGCAGCGTGTGGGGCATCGTGCGGGCCGCGTCCGCGATGATGAACGCGTCCCTCGCATCGGTCTTGGCCTCGCCGGGATAGAGGTCGGCGATCCGCCGCATCGTCAGGCTGGGCAGGTAGGCGACCGGGCAGCCCATGTCGCGGGCCACTGCCAGAGGTAATGTCCCGATCGAGGCCGGTTGGTCGACGACCACCAGGACGATTCCGTGTTTGGCCTGGAGTTTCGCAAACACCTCGCGGAGCTTGGGTTCGGTGTTGGGCAGTCGCTTGTCGAAGGCTTTCTTCCCGGCCGGGGTGACGGCGGTGGCGTGGTGTTCGCCCTTGCCGACGTCCAGGCCGAGGAAGACGTCGATGTCGCCGGTGTCGATCACGTGCAGGCCCCTCCTCTCACGCTTTCGTCCGGCCTTGCCAGGGCACCGATCTGCCACATCCACGTTACGGAGAGCTCTTCCGGTTCGGGTGAAGCCGATGCTCAAGCCCCTCATCAGCGGTCTGTCGATGCCTCCGGGCCCGGTGACACCACCCCCCAGATCATCAACAACAAGGGGGGAAGTCATGCCGGACCCGAAGGCCGGAGGCTCCATTGCGGAGCCACGAAAAAGGTAACGGGGGGGAGCAGTTCCGCGGGAGTAGTCGATCTCATTCTTGGTGCGGTGTCTGTCCGGTGACCAGCCCGGTGCCGGCGGGAAGGTGCGTGGGATCACCGGGCCAAGCTCGTCGGTGCCGATGACCGTCGCACCGGTGGGCGGGCTGGTGTAGAGCTCGACGATCCGTGTCCTTTTCTCTCGAAGTCCGCATCTCTCGAGTGCGTGCGCCGCCAGCGCACGCACTCGACCAGCAGGATGCGGCGCACCTGGGAGCGGCTGACCTCGATGTCCAGGCTCCCGCGGCAGGCCGTGCGTCCAAGGTCCACTCCGAGGATCCCGACTCGTCCGCGGCCCACATCTCGTTCGACGGCTGCACCTCGAGTCGGCCGGGCGGGGTCTGCTTGACCATCGCAATGATTCGGGATCGTTCGTGAAGGGCGTGGGGTTGCTGATCAGGTGTTCGACTGTGTCGCGACGGTGAAACGGCTCCGGGAGCAGCCTCGTGGCTCGCGAATCCCGGCATGTCACGGCACCGCGTGTCCGGCTGGCGTGTCGTGCTCCGTGAGGGCCCGTTCGGGGCCGGTGCTTCCGAGCGCGCTTATGTGACGGTGATCACGCCGGACGGAAAACCTGCCGTTCGGGCCGGGCGTCTAGCAGGTGTGAGATCAGTCAGGGTGACAGCGCTGCACAAGGTGGACGAGGAACGTCTTGTCCGGCTGGTGGCCAGAGGCGACCGTGCCGCGTTCGAGGAGCTGTACCGGCGTACGTCGCCGTGGTTGGCGGTGCGGCTGCGCCGCCGCTGTGCGGACGAGCAGATCGTCGCCGAGGTCATGCAGGAGACGTATCTGGCGGTGTGGCGCGCGGCGGGCTCGTTCACCGGAGCCGCGGCCGGAGGGACTGCTGTCGGATGGCTGTGGACGATCGCGGCGCGTCGCTTGGTCGATGCGTTCCGGCGCAGGGCTCACCACGCGGAGCCGCCGCCCGCGGCCGCCTTGCAGCCCGTGGCGTCCGCCGCCGAGGAGGAGGTGCTCGCGGCGACCGTCGGCGGTGACGTCGGGGACGCGCTGCGGCGCCTCGCACCGGAGCTCAGAGAGGTACTGCAGGCCATGGTGCTCGACGGGATGTCCGTCCGGGAGACCGCGGTCCTGCTCGGGCTGCCCGAGGGCACGGTCAAGACACGGGCCCGCCGGGCCAGGATCGCGATGCGGAAGGCGCTGGCATGAGCGAGGAACACGCGTCGATGCGGATCATCGACGGTTACGCGCGCGGCGACACGGACCTCGCCGCCGACCAGGTCTGGGCACTGGAGGCCCATCTGGAGGCGTGCGCGGTGTGCCGTGACCGGCTGTCGGCCGCCGTCACGGCCGAGGCCCCCGCCGTGGCGGCGCTGGTCGAGACCGTGTGGTCCGGCCTCCAGGCCCAGATGCTCGCCGGCCCTTTGCAGCGCCGGCGGCGCTGGGCGGTGCGGCTGTCGGGGTGGCTGACGCCCGTGATGGTGCCGTGGCTGGCCATGGTCGGGAGCGTGACGCTGATCGCGCTGCTGCTGGACCTGGTCGGCCCCGGCACCGGCGAGGTGTCGCTGGTGCTGCTGTTCTCCCCGGTCCTGCCCGTGCTCGGCGTCGCGGCGTCGTGGTCGCAGGGCCTGGACCCGGCGTACGAGCTGACGGCCTCCGTACCGAGGGCCGGACTCTATCTGGTGCTGCGACGTACCGCGTCCGTACTCGCCGTGGTCATTCCCGCGCTGCTGGTGGGCGGATGGGCGACGGGGCTGATGGTGGCCCAGTGGCTACTGCCCTGTCTGGCCTTCACCTCCGCGGCCCTGGCGCTCGGCACTGTCGTCGGCGTGACACGCGCCGCCGTCGTGCTGACGACCGTGTGGGCCGCCGTGGTCGTGGCGCCCACCCTGGCCGCTAGCCGTGTGGCCTTCGCACTGCAGGCGGACGGTCTGCCCGTATGGGGGCTGATCCTCGTGCTCAGCATCGGTGTCGTGATCGCTCGCAGGGGCGCGTACTCCGTGCTGGGAGCCCATCGATGACCATCGGAAAGGAAAACGACATGACATCCGCGGTGAACGCGGCTGACATTGCACCGACTGCTTACGCCTGGGAGGTCCAGACCACTGGGCTGAAGGTCAAGGTCGGCAGGAACCGGATGGCAGTCGACGGGCTCGACCTTAAGCTCGGCATCGGCGTACACGGCCTCCTCGGACCCAACGGGGCGGGCAAGACCACCCTCATCCGGGTGCTGGCCACCGTACTGCGCCCCACCGAGGGGACCCTGGAGCTGCTCGGCGAGTCCGTGGGCGGCCTGGGCGAGCACCGTGCGCTGCGCCGCCGGATCGGCTATCTGCCGCAGGAGTTCGGCTACTACAAGCGCTTCACGGTGCGCGAGTTCGTCGAGTACATGGCGTGGCTGAAGGAGGTACCCCAGGCGGACATTCCCGCAGCGGTGCAGCGCGCCGTGGAACGGGTGGGTCTGGCGGACCGCGCCAACGAGAGGATGAAGGCCCTGTCGGGCGGCATGGTGCGTAGGGTCGGCATCGCCCAGGCCATCGTCAACGACCCGCTGATCCTGCTGCTGGACGAGCCGACGGTCGGCCTGGACCCGGCTCAGCGGCTGCGCTTCCGCGAGCTGCTGCAGGAGTTGGGTAAGGACACCTGCGTGCTCGTCTCGACCCACCTGGTGGAGGACGTCGCCGCCGCCTGCACCGACGTTGTGGTCTTCGCCGAGGGTCGGCTGGTCTTCCAGGGCCCTCCGGACGAGCTGGCCTCGGCGGGCGGCCCTGAGAACGTGGGTGACAGCCCGCTGGAGCGCGGCTACTCGGCGCTGCTGCTCAACCCTGAGCAGGAACGGGGCACTTGGTGAACCGCCGCGTTCTGCGTATCGAGTTGAGGCGTTCGGTCGCCCCGTGGGCCGGCGTCGTGGTCCTGGTGCCGGCGCTGGCGTTCCTGTACGTGCTGGGCGGCGCCTGGTGGAGTGGCACCACGGCGTGGACGGCCCAGTGGACGTCCATGGCCATGTGGACCCGCTCCCTGCTGTTCTACCTGTGGCCGCTCACCATCGGGCTCGGGGCGCTGCAGGGACTGCGCGACCACCGCTCTAAGATGTCCGAGCTGCTGACGAGCACCCCGCGGCCCGCCCGGCACCGCGCGGCCACCCTGGCGGGTGCGACGGCGATCACGCTCGCTTCGGCTTTCATGTTCCTCGTCCTCGTGGGTGGGGTCCAGGTGCTCACTCACACCGAGTACACGCACCTCGGGTGGCTGCCCATCTCGCTGGTGGGGGTGCTCTTCCTCGTCGCGGGAGCCGTGCTCGGCATGGGGGCCGCCAGGACCCTGCCGTCCCCGCTCACCCCGCCCGCGCTGGCCATGGGCGCCTTCGTGTTCACAGCCCTCATGCACATGTCGCTGGGCCGAACGGCGACAGACACGACGGGCGGGTTGACGAACACGGAACCGAACCGGATCTCGCTGCTGTCACCGACGGTGGAAGACATGCGCAAGGCGTTCGTCACGCTCTCCGCCTCCGTGCACGTCGGGCAGACCCTCTGGCTGCTCGGCATGACCGCGACCGGCTTCGCACTGCTCGTCGCCGCGACACCGCGCGCGCGGCTGACCGCCCTGACGCCCGTCCTGGCGGGTGCGGCGATCGCCCTGCTCGTCCTTCCCTCTGACGCGCGCCGGATGTACGTCGTCGACAAGGCCGCCGCCGAGCTGGTGTGCGACGGCCCGGTATGCGTGACGAAGACGCAGCAAGCACGACTCGCGGACCTCGCGGGACCCGGTAAGGAGGCGCTGCGCTTGCTGCACGGTGCCCTCGGTGATCAGGCGCCGGACTCGGTCCGGGAGAACACCGCCGTACTGCCGAAGGGCTCCACGCCGC
The DNA here is from genome assembly GCF_040426375.1 of Streptomyces sp. NPDC096012. Classification (NCBI taxonomy): domain Bacteria; kingdom Bacillati; phylum Actinomycetota; class Actinomycetes; order Kitasatosporales; family Streptomycetaceae; genus Streptomyces; species Streptomyces sp. NPDC096012. Next base: position 56,546 of record NZ_JBEOTD010000044.1, on the reverse strand, counting down.
GGTGGTCCCGCAAGACCGTGCTCCTCGACTTCGACGACGACATCGTCGCCGCCGCGAGGGGCAAGGAGCTGACCCGGGCCCTGATCGCGAAAGGCATGGTGCCAGGGTGCACTCCCGTCGGCTGGAGCGGCTTCGGAGGAGATGAATTCGCGCAGACCGTCGCGGCGGGCTGGGTCCTCGAAGACCTCAAGCCGCTCGGCGGCACGCCGGCAAGTATGCGCAACACAGTCGAAGACGAGACCCGCCCCGTGTGGAAGAAACTCAAGGCGCTTCCACGGGCCGAGCAGCTCTCACGGATCAACGCGATGCGCACCGCCGCGCTCTCCTGCAAAGGCGACCCGTTCGATGTACTGTCCGGCGGTGCGTCCCGATGAGATGGCTGACGTTGTACGCGCGTTCGCGTCAGGTACCCGCGTCGCTCGCCGCGATGCTGATCGGCGCGGTGGCGGTGTGGGCACTCGCCCGGGACGGGAGCTCGGGGCCCGGTGATCCGAAGCTGCCCGCGCTCATCCTCACCACGGGGGCGATGGCGGTCTCGGTCGGGCTCGGCGGGCAGGACCTCGCACTGGACCGGACGGCCGCGATCCGCTGGGTTCCCCTCAGGGCGGCGCACGTGCTGCTCGCCGGCGCGGCCGTCGCCGCGGTGCTGCTGACAGTGCAGACCATGGGCGTGTCCATGGCCACCACCGCGTTCGTCGTCCGGGACAGCGCGGGCCTGATGGGGCTGGTCGCCCTGGGCGCGGCGCTCTCGGGCGGGCAGTTCGGGTGGACGCTACCGTTCGCCTGGCTCGCGTTCTCGTTCTTCGCCCCGCCGGCCACAAGTGTGCCGACGCAGGTGGTGAGCTGGATGCTGCTGCCACCCGGCACGGCGGCGAGCACCTGGACGGCCCTCGTCCTCGCGGTCGTCGGCACCACGGCCTACGCCGTCGCGGGTCCCAGGCGGTAGCCGGGCCGGGGCACCCCGCGCAGCTTGGCCAGCAGTTCGCCCAACCACCGCTCAGCGACCCGACGACAGGCCGCTTTCCTCGCTGCGCGGACGGCATCCGGAGGGTCAGTCGGGGGCGGTGCCGTTGATGAGCACGCTGTGAAGAGCTGAGCACGCACGACGGTGTGATGCGCACTCAGCGGAAGCGGCGATCAGAGGCCAGCACGCACTTCGGCTAGCTTGACGTCCGCCGCCCGCATCTCCCCGCATGCCTGGGGGTGCTTCTGATCCATCTCCTCAAGCCGTACAGGCGACTTGCACAGAGCGGTGGTCGCCTTCAGGTCCAAAGCGGCGTCGACCTCGTACGCCTTCTGCGAACCGGCCGGCGCCGGTCACGGCGACGACTTCACATGCGCCATCGCCGCGATCTTTCCCTCGACCCCCCGAAGTAGATCCACAGCCGGTCGCCGTCCCTCATCCGCTTCAGCCGCTTCCCGAGCCACCACTCGGTCGGACTGGAGTCTTCGCGCGCCAGCCTCGCGACCCGCGCTGGGGTGGAGGGGCCGTGCTCGATCGTGTCGCGCTCCGGGTCCAGGCAGTACAACCAGTCCCGAGGGCCGACGACCTGGTAGACGGCGCGTCCGCCTCGGTTCGGAATCTTTTCCAGCACCTCCTGCTCGGTCAGCGTCCGCAGCAGTGCGCGGGCCCGCTTGTCGTCGATCTCCCAGCCGTAGCTGTTCATGGTGGCGACGACGCGGGCCGGGTCCCACTCTCCGTCCTCGCCGAGCACCCGGCTCTCCAGCACCTCCACCTGGGTCAGCCGTGTCTGAGTGCGTGGCCGGCCGTGCCGTTCCAGCAAGTCGTACAGCTTCGCCGGGGTGTGTCAATTTAACGGCTGATCTTGGTTGTTGAGTTTAGTTGCTGGCCGGGGTGAGCCGGCCCTCGAAGGCGATCTGGAAGGCGTTGAGCGGTGCCTTCCAGCGCATGGTCCACCTCTTGCGGCCCTTGCCGGTCGGGTCGAGGCTCATCAGTGCCATGTAGACGCATTTGAGGGCTGCGGTCTCCGAGGGGAAGTGGCCGCGAGCGCGAACGGCCTTGCGTATCCGTGCGTTGACGCTCTCGATCGCGTTCGTGCTGCAGATGACTTTGCGGATCTCGACATCGAAGGAGAGGAAGGGCACGAACTCGGCCCAGGCATCCGACCACAGCTTCACGATCGCCGGATACTTGCGACCCCATGCCTCCTGGAACTCCAGGAACCGCTCGGTCGCCGCGTCCTCGCTGGGCGCGGTGTAGACGGGCTTGAGGGCCTTGGCGACCTTGTCCCAGTCCTGGCGGGCCGCGTAACGGAAGCTGTTCCGCAGCAGGTGAACGACACATGTCTGGACGATCGTGCGAGGCCAGACGGTCTCCACCGCGTCGGGCAGCCCCTTGAGGCCGTCGCAGACCAGCATCAGCACGTCGTCCAGGCCGCGGTTCTTCAGCTCGGTGAAGACGTGCAGCCAGTACTTGGCGCCCTCGCCGCCGTCTCCGGCCCAGATGCCGAGGATGTCGCGGGTGCCGTCCACGGTCACCGCCATCACCACGTAAATGGGACGGTTCGCCACCTGCCCATCGCGGATCTTCACGTTGATGGCGTCAACGAACAGCACCGGGTAGACGCGGTCGAGGGGGCGGTTCTGCCATTCGGCCATGCCCTCGATGACCTTGTCCGTGATGGTGGAGATCGTCTGCTTGGACACCTCGGCGCCGTAGACCTCGGCCAGGTGAGCGGAGATCTCTCCGTGCGTGAGCCCCTTCGCGGACAGGGACAGCACCATCTCGTCCACCCCGGTCAACCCACGCTGCCGCTTCTTGACGATCTGCGGCTCGAATGTGCCGGCCACGTCCCTCGGCACCTTCACCTCGACCGGGCCGACGTCCGTCAGCACCGTCTTGGCGCGGGTGCCGTTGCGGCTGTTGCCGTTGTTCTTCCCGGCCGGGGCGTGCTTCTCGTAGCCGACGTGGTCGGTGATCTCGCCCTCCAGGGCGGACTTCAACACACGCTTCGTCAGCTGCTGCAACAGCCCGCCCTCGCCCGTCAGTTGCAGGCCCTCGTTCCGGGCCCGGTCGACCAGCATCGCGATCAACTGCTCGTCCGACGTAGCCGCATCGACCGACTCGGCCGCGGGGCTCCTGCTCGATCGTCATCTCACTCACTTGGCGTCTCCATGATCAACAGATCCGCCGTTGATCAGACACTCCCGCTCCAGCCGTGCCGCTTGAGCAGGGCGGCAACCCATTGCACGGTGTAGCTCTAGTGGAACCGTCGCCCGATCAGCGTCTTGATCCGCGACAGGGTCCAGGTGTGGTCCGGCCAGCCGTGTGCCACCGGCCCCTTGGCCAGCTCCCGCTCGAGCACGGCGAACAGTTCGTCACTGAGCAGCGGCAGCGATGCCGGGCCTTTGGAGGCCAGGGCCCTGGGCCCGTTCTGCGACCAGGCCCTGCGCCACCGCTGAACCGACCAGACGCTGACCCGCAGGTCGTGCGCGATGACCGTGTTCTCGTCGCCCTGCCTGAAGCGCTCGGCCGTCTCCATCCTCAACTTTTCGCGGAAGGCCGCCGTTCGTCGGTCAGTCCGCCCCCTTGCGCATACCTGATGCGGTCGGCATACCGCAGGGTTCATGAGGCGTCAGCCCCTACGACACCACGCTTTGAAGGTGAGTAGCGATGACTAGGCCAGCCGGGTGTGGTGAACGCCTCGCAGTACAGGGGCCTGTTCGTCGTGCAGGTAACCGTCGAGGCGATATCAGTCGAGGCCGCCGGTCTCTTCGATGTGTCTGACGAAGGCCGCCACGATCCGGGGGCGTGTGGCATCCGGGACGAGTGTGTCATCGAGGTCTTCCTCGATTCCCCATTCCGTGTTGAACATGACGGGGACGTCGGCTGGTACCACATTGTTCCTAAGCCACAGGACAAACCGTGCTGCCAAGTGGGCGTTGCAGTCCAGGACGGACACGCCTTCAGGGACTAGGCTGGCCAGCCCTTCCAAGTCCTCGTCATCGAGAGTGATTCCGAAGCTCATCGATGCCCCGCGGATGGGTCCGCCGCTGTCATCGACACGGATGAATTCGTCCGGGTTCCGCTCTCGTAGCCGTGCCGCCAGTCCGTCGAAGGTCAGGCCCCAACTCTGACCGTGGGGTGGGGTGAAGACGAACATGGTGCGGAATTCCGCGATCTGTTCCGGTTCCATTGTGGTGCTTCCTGTGCGTGCCGGCGATGGTGGTCAGGGGACGTAGCGGGCGTGGCCTTTGACGCCCCATGCCGCCATCTTTGACGCCCCATGCCGCCATCATGATGCGCCAGTACTGGGCGGCTTCCTGGTTGTTGGTGACTGTCTCGACGCCGCGCATCTCCTTGTTGCGCGGGTCGTTGAGTGCGGCGGCGTACTTTCGGAGCTCCGCGCGGTCTTTGTCGTAGAGGAAGTTCTTGTTGCCGTTCTCGTGGTTCTGGCGGAGGTCTTCCAGCGAGCGGTAGCACCGCTGGTTGGGCTTGTTGACGTACTTTGCCTCGATGGCCATCCCGTCGAGGTTGCGGAATCCGTCTACCATCAGCGTCTTTGACTTGCCGTGCCCTGCCGGGATGGGGACCTCGTACTCGGGGAAGCCCGCCACGCGCCTCTGGTAGGCCTGCTCGGCCGGCTTGCCGCCGGAGATGTCGCCCTTGTTCAAAGAGTCGAGCCAGGTCTGGAAGTTCTGCCCTTCGCTGGGGGTGAGCTGTGGGAACCGCGGGTCGGGAGGAATCGCCGGAGGGATCGGCTGGATGTGCGGGGTGTTGGACGGAAGGGGGCGGTAGGCGGCCGGTACCAGGGTCGGAACGCGGATCAGGGGGCCGAGGAACGGCGGGAGGTCGGGAAGGAAGCCGCCGTTGTCCGGTTGGGGCGTCTTCACCCGGGACTGGGAGCTGTCCAGTGCATGAGGGATGTTGCCGAGCGAGGTGATGCGTGTGTCGCCGGCTATGAGGTCGTGCAGGCCGCCGTCGTGGCCGTCGCCTCCGAAGCGTGGCTGTTCCCAGGGCCACAGGAAGTCACCGTCGAGTTCGCTGTTCTCCATGGGAAGGCGTTGTTGGGCGGTTTCGACGTGGTCGGCGTAGGCGTCGCAGGCGTTGGCGAGCATCGTGCAGGCCGTGGGGAGGTTCGCCAGGAGGGTGGCGTGGTCGCACACTTCGCTGGGTGGTGGTGTCTTGCCGACGAACTTCTCGAAGAAGCTCTCGACCGCGTCAGCGTTATGGCTGGCCTGATCGAGGGTGGCTGTCTTCCATGCGTCGCGGGAGTCCCAGTAGGTGTCGTGGAGGATCTTGGCCGCGCTGCGCCAGGTTGTGGCGACGGCCCGCAGCTTGTCCGGCTGGCCGAGGAATCGCTCGTTGAAGAGGTACTGATCGATGCCGCTGGTTTCGCCGACGACGTTCGGCAGGTCCTCGGCGTTGTGGCTGGCGCGCCGGGCTGCAATCGGGGCCGGCCGGCTGAGAACCGATCCCGGGCGTGAAGGGGCTCTGTTCCAGAAGCTTGACTGCGACTTTGTCGTCACGCTTGAGGAGTTCCTCGGAGGCGTTGAGCAGGGCGCCCGCGCCGTTGGCCATCACCTGGTGGGCGAACCCGGACTGGTCGAAGACCGACTTGACGGCTGCGGTGTACACCTTGGCGAATGCTCTGCCGGCCGCGCCGTCGCCGGCCATGCCGCCATGGGCACTCAGTTCGGTGAACAGCAGGCCCACCATGTCGTAGACCAGATCCCGCAGCCCCACCATCGACCATGACGCGTTGACGAAGTTTTCGTCTGATGCCGCAGATCCACCAATGCCCCGTCCGTTGCCGACGCCGGTGATCACCGTACAGGGCCGTAAACGGGAAGCTCAGGCGAAGGGATGACGATGATCCACCAGCGCCGACATGTCCTTCAAAGCACAAGCGGACCGATCGCATGTCAGGGCCTGTCGCCTTCGTCGGCTCTTTCTCCTTCGACGCCGGCGGCCGGCGGCCGGCCGGACGTTCACCCCGTCGGCATGCGCCTCATGTCCGGACGGCCGCCGGGGGCAGATTCCGCCTCACCCGGATGCCCACCGCCGTCACGAGCAGCACCGCGCACGCCGTGAACGCCAGGCCGGCACCGCGCAGTCCGAGCACCAGAGTCATGGCGCCCACCCCGACGACCGGCAACGAGATCCCCACGTACGCGACGACGAAGAACGCCGAGATGGTGGCGCCTCGGTGCGCCTCGGGCGCCGCGGCGCTCACCTCGGTCAGCCCCGCACGGAACGCCATCCCCTGCCCCACTCCCCCGGTCACCGCCCCCATCAGCAGGACCGGGAAGGACTTCAGGAACAGCGAGGCTCCGATGAGGAGGAGTCCGGCGACGAGTACCGCGCAGCCCCAGGGCAGGGCCCGGCGCGCGCCGATTCGTCCCATGAGCAGCTGTCCGCCGGTAGAGGCGCAGAACACGCAGAAGACGACGGCACCGGTGACCGCCAGGTTGTGCTCCCCCAGGGTCTGCGTGAGGAAAGCCGGGGCCACGGCCGTGAACAGGCCGAGCATGGAGAAGCCCGCGAAGGCGGCCAGGGCGCACGGCCCGAACACCCCGCGCACCTCCGGCGGAACTTTCATGCCCTGGGGCCGCAGCGACGGCCTCGGATCGCAGCGGCGCACCGTCTCGGGCAGCAGGCAGACGACCAGCGCGGCGACCGTCAGGAGCCCGAGGTGGACGACGAAGGGGAGCCCCAGCGGCGACGGGGCGTACTCGGCGAGGATGCCGGACACGAGGGGGCCGAGCCCCAGACCGCCCATGTTGGCGGCGGTCGCCGCCAGTCCGGCGCGGCCGCGGCGGCCGGGCGGAGCCAGCTCGAGGACGGCCGCGGTGCCCGTGCCGCTCAGCAGACCCGCCGAGAAGCCCGACAGCACCCGGCCCGCGTACAGCCATGGCAGCCCTCCCTCGGCCAGGAAGCACCCGGCGCTGAGCGCGGACAGACCGAGCGCGGCCAGCAGTACCGGTCGCCGCCCCAGTACGTCGGAGAAGCCGCCGGCGATCAGCAGGGCGGTGATGACGCCCAGCGCGTAGACCGCGAACACCACCGTCACGATCAGTTCGGAGAAACCGATCTGCTCCCGGTACAGCCCGTACAACGGTGTGGGCAGGGTGGTGCCCATCATGCCGACGGCGAAGACGCCCGCGGCGGCCTTGTACCCGGGCCGTCCGCGCCCCGCCCGGTGGGGTTCTGTGTCGCTGTTGATCACGCTCCACCATAGACACGGGCCAGGGGGCAGCATGTGCGATCGCAACGCCGTGCTCCGCCGTCCGGTGTCGGGGCGCGGAGGCCGGCGCCGCGGTCCGCGCTCTTGTCGCGGGGCGCACCAGGCACTTCAATGCTCCCTACCTCCCACAGGAGAACACCTGTCCCACACACCCAGTGAAGGGGTTCTTCTTGACCGCCGTACGCGCCACCGCCGTCACCGCCGCGGCCTGTGCCACCGTGTTCGCCGCCGCTGTGCCCTCCTGTGCGATCAACTCGTACAACGCGACGCCCGCGCCCGAACGCACCGAGGTCGGGGCTCTCGTGGCCACCTGGGACGACGACGGCGATCCGGCCACCTGGGACCGCGTCGACTGGGTGTGTTCCGGAACGATGGTCGATGCGAACACGTTCCTGACCGCGGCCCACTGCACCGCCGACTGGCCCGACGACGTGCGGTTCTACGTGTCGCTGGACCAGGACGTCCAGGCCGGACTCGACGCCGCCGCGAAGGAGTACCGGGGTGATCCGGCCGCCCAGGCGAACGCCGTCGCCGTGGCGGGTACCGCCCACACCCACCCCGACTACCCGGGCCCCGCCTCCGACCCGCACGACATCGCGGTGATCGAGCTGCCCGCCGCGAAGGTCGCCTCCCGCTGGTCCTTCGCGCCGGCCGCACTGCCGACCGTGAACCAGCTGGGCGCCCTGGGCCCGCAGGGCTGAACTCCAGCGACTGGTTCGTCGCCGGGTACGGAACGCAGGAGGCGGTCAACGGACCGGGAGGCCAGACACATCCGGGCGGCGGCGTCCGCATGAAGGCACCCGTGACGTTCGACGCGCTCAACAACGCCTGGGTGCGGCTGGGCATGACAGCGCCGCAGGGCAACGGCGGTGCCTGCTACGGCGACTCGGGCGGACCCAACTTCGCGGTCCTGGGCGGCAGGAAGATCCTCGCCGCCACCACGATCACCGGTGACACTCCGTGCTACGCGACGAACGTCGCCTACCGGTTCGACACCCCGGGCGCCCGGGCGTTCCTGTCCCCCTTCGTCAAGCTGCCCTAACCCCGGGCCCGCCGCCGAACCCTGCGGGGACACCGACGACCCCGCAGGGCCGGTTCGTCTGCCGGCCACCGGGACCTTCTCGGCGGGACAGGGCACCGTACAGCCTCGGAGAGAGCGCCACCCCCAACCACCGAGGTCTGTCAACATGTCCCTTGCACCAGCTGTCCTTCGTCTGGCCGCAACAGCCGCGGGATTACTGCTCGTGGCCGCGCAGCCGACACCCGCGTCCGCCGCCCCACTCGCCCGCCCCGCACGCCGTCGTGGTGGCCTCGGAGACCTGGTACCCGCCCCTGTCCACCCGAGGCCGCTACATCGTCGACGCGCGCGGCACCCGCTTCCGGCTGAAGGCCGCCAACTGGGACGGCGCACAAGGATCGTGGACCGGCAACGGCAGTGTCACCGACCCCGCCGGCCATCACGCGGGCCAGAACTCCTACGGCATACCTCTCGGCCTCGACCGCATGCCGCTGGACGGGCTGCTCACCGACTTCCACGAGCTGGGGATCAACGCCATCCGGCTGCCGTTCTCCAACGAGATGATCCACAGCACGACCCCCGTGCCCGACGGCGCCGTGGGCGCCAACCCCCAGCTGCGGGGCCGGACACCCTTGCAGATCTACGACGCCGTCGTCGACGCGCTCAGCCGGAGCGGCTTCGCCGTCATTCTCAACAACCACACCGACACGTCCCGTTGGTGCTGCGGTATCGACGGCAACGAGCGGTGGAACAGCGGGCAGTCCACGCAGCAGTGGGCCGACGACTGGGTCTTCATGGCCCGGCGCTACGCCGCCGTTCCGCGCGTGGTCGGCGCCGACCTGTACAACGAGGTCAGACGCGACGTCCTGGACGACCCAACTGGGGCCTGGGCGACGACCACGACTGGTATTCCGCCGCCCAGCTCGCCGCCGACCGGATTCTCACCGAGGCCGACCCCCGGCTCCTGATCGTCGTCGAAGGCATCAACTGGACCGGCGTGCCCGTAGACGGACTCCCGCACGGCCGGCCGCAGATCACCCCGACACGCACCCTCTCGCACACCCTCGTGGACGCCCACCAGCTGGTGTACTCCGCCCACTTCACGGATACACGGGCCCCCACCACAGCGGCGCCACCGGCATCGGCGAGACGCACGACCCCCGCTACCAGGACCTGAACCGCGAGCAGTTGGACACGGCTCTCGACGACGAGGCGTTTTTCGTCGAGGAGAACGGCCGGCACTACACCGCGCCGGTCTGGGTCAGCGAGTCCGGCATCGGCGCCAACGAGACGAACACGGCGGCACGGGCCTGGTTCGGCAATATCACCGACTACCTCGCCGACCGCGACGCCGACTTCGCGTTCTGGCCGCTGGTGGGCTTCGAGGGCCACGACGACTGGGCACTGCTGCGCTACGACAGTGCGGGGCACCGCACCGGCGTGCTCGGCTCCGGCGACTGGCGCAGCCCGGCATGGCAGCACCTCATGACCGCGCCGAGCACCGCCGGTCCCCTGGCGTCCGTCCCCGTCTGGCGGATGCTCGGCACCGACCACGGTGACGCGGTGGAGTCGCTGCGCGTGCGGACCGCGGGAGATTGGGACCCAGGAGCCCACAAGGCCGCCTGCCCCGACGGGTTGCGGCTGGTTGGCCTGGGCCACACCACCGGCCGTGGCCTGTGCACCGACGCCGGCGCGGCAGAGCTGCGGAGCTCCGACGCGGGTCAGACGGTCGTCGCCGACGAGCGGTACGTGCCCGCGGGCGGCGACTGGGCGTCCGGGTACACGAAGCTCCAGTGTCCGCCGGGCGGTTTCCTGATCGGCTACAGGGTGCGGGGCGAACGTCTGTCGGCGGCCTTGTGCGTGCCGGGCCGCACCCCGCTGTCGGGAACCGCGCGCACCGTGTGGTTCGACCGCTCCGACAACCGTCCCGCCGGCGCGGCGGGCGGCGACTTCGCCTACGGCGACTACAAGGGCCAGTGCGGGGTGAACAAGTACGCCGCCGGGATCGCTTTCACCACGCGGTTCGGCAGCCGTCCCGGGCCCGATGCCCTGCTGTGCCGCACACTGCCCTGAGGGAAGGCCGGCCCGGCACCTTCGTGCTGGGCCGGCTCCCCGGAAGGACGCGGGCTGCACCACGAAGGCGTTCACGCGCCCCGCAGCGATCTGCTTCTCGCCCGTGACCGGCTGTGCGACCGCGGGCTGGGGCGTGGAACCGGAGCAGACGTCGCCACCCTGCGCGACGCGCTGCCGGTCGGCAGCTACCTGGTGCTCTCGCACGCCACCGGCGACTTCGCCGACCGCAGCGCGGCGCGGGCCGTCCACGCCAAGGCCACCGCCACACTGAACCTGCGCTCGCGCAGCGAGGTCGAGCGGTTCTTCGACGGTTTCGAGCTGGCTGGGCCCGGTCTGGCCCAGGTCCGGTTCTGGTGCCCGGGCACCACACCACCGCCCCGTTCGCACGAGATCGGTTTCTACGGAGGGGTTGCCCGCAAGGCCGCCTGACGACGCGAGTCCGGGCTCACGCGGACTCACGCACCACCAGCTCCGGGTCGAACACGACCGAGGTGGCCTCGGTGTGGGTGCCGTGGATGTCTCGTCGAGAAGGCGGGCCATCTCGGCGGTCATGTCCTCCACGGGCTGGCGGACGGTGGTGAGCCGGGGCCGGCACGTGACCGCGACGGTGGAGTCGTCGAAGCCGACGACCGCGACGTCCTCCGGCACACGGCGGCCCCGCTCGCGCAACACCTGGCGGGCCCCTTGGGCCATGATCGCCGCGAACACGCCTTCCAGATCGGGGGGCGGGCAACCAGACCGGACATGGCCGCGATTCCGCTGTCCAGGGTGAAGCCGCCCTCGGCGTCGGGGACGTAGGGATGCCCGCGGCGGGCCAGTGTGTCGCGGAAGCCCGCCAGCCGCTCCTGGCTCGCGGCCACCGCCAACGGGCCCGAGATCGTGGCGAGTTTGCGGCACCCGCGGGCCAGCAGGTGCTCTGCGGCGAGTCGGCCGCCGTCCCGGTGGGCCAGGTCCACATAGCTGAGCGGCACCGGGCGGGAGGGGCGGGCGGTGAGCACCGCGGGCAGCCGGGCCTCGGCGAGCAGCGCGGGCAGGGGGTCGTCGGCATGGCTGGAGACCACCAGCGCGCCGTCGGCCCGCCCCTGCCGCAGGTAGGTCAGCACCTCCTGGCGGGACCCGGCGGACTCGGCGAACATCAGCACCGGGTGCACCGAGCGCGGCCGGAGGAAGCCGACGATCCCGGCGACCACCCGTCCGAAGAACGGGTCCGCGAACACCCGGGCGGCGAACGCGGCTTGGGCCTCGTCCGGAGCGTCTCCTGCCCCGGACACCACCAGCGCCACGCTCTCGGCCCGCCGGGTGACCAGGAGCGGGCGGCCCGGTTGGGTGCGTACCCGGTCCGCTCGATCGCTCGGCGGACGACCTCCTGGATCACCGGGTCCACGTTCCGCACGCCGTTGACGACCCGGGACACGGTGGCCCGGCAGACTCCGGCCTCCCGAGCCACGTCCTTCAGCGTCGGGGCCTGTCTCAGTGCTCGTCGAGATGCACGACGAGTGGATCGCCTTTCCCCTCCGCTATTTCCCCGAGGGAAGCATGGACACGATCTACAAAGATCAGATCGACCTCGCTACACCACAGGGGACATGACCGGCCTGTCGGGGCCTGCCATCGAGTGTGGAGCGGTTACGGACTGCACCATCCTCATCGAGCCGGTCACGTTTCCCCTGATGGCGCTCGGGCGCCGGGGCCAGTGGCCCTCGCTCAGGGCCGCATCCTGGTCGGGGGGCGCAAGCCCTGGCTCGCTGCGCGTTTCCCGGCTCCGTTCAAGGCGCCGGCGCCCTGAGCGCGACCGGCCGCGGCGGCCCGACGGTGGCCGGCTGCCTCGGGTCGTACGGGCCCGGTGCTCACCCGGGTTCGGGGGCGGTGACGGCCGGGGCGGCGCCGAGGAGGCCGAGGAGGCTCTCGCGGTGGAGGTCCGCGATCGGGCCGAGGAAGTCCGGGTGGCGCAGCAGGGGGGCCGCGCGGTGGTCGCGCGGGCTGGGGATGGTCAGCCGGCGCGCGTCGCCCACGCTGTCGGGGCCGTGATGGGTGGCGGCCAGGCAGGCGGCGGCCAGGGCGGCGAGGTCGGCGTCGGCCAGCAGACAGGCCGCCCAGCTGACGACGGTCTCGTCGACCTGGGTCCGCCAGGCGTGGGTGGCGTCCGTCAGCGGGGGCGCGTCGGCGCCGGTGACGAAGTCCAGCCGGCCGCAGCCGCCGGGGCCCAGCAGCACCAGCAGCTCGGCGTCCAGCGCGGTGGGGTAGCGCAGGGCGGCGGCGATCGTGGCCGCATGGCCTGCCTGGGCTTCGGCCAGGGCCTGGTCCAGCGGGCCGGTGGCCGGGGGAAAGGCCGCCAGCAGCCAGCGTGCGCAGGCGGCGATGACGGGCGAGAGCGCGGTGGGCATGGTGGACCGTCCTTGCGTATACCCGCCAGTCCCGGCTATTCCGGTATGGGTGATCCGGTCGCGGGCACTGCACGCCCGGGCGGGGAAGTACGGACAACGCTACGGCGACCTCCCCCGAGGACGACAGGAGCTGCGTCACAACCGGGGACCACCCCCCGGCCTTCGACACCTGGCTCCCCACCCCCCCACCAGGAACGCCCAGGTCAGCCGGGCGCAGGTGACGTCGATCCTCGCCAACACGGCGGCGCGCGAGACGCTCCGAGAGGCACTGGTCGCCACCTACGTGTGGGGGAAGGGAAAGAGCGCCTCCCCCGGCGGCAGCGGACCGGCCACCCTCCACAAGCTCCTGGCCGCCGACGACCTCCTGGACGAGGCCCTGGACGACGCGGTCACCGTGTTGAGCAGGCACGGCGCAGTAGCGTCCTACGAGGGGCTCCGCGGCCGGATTCCCGGCCTCGGGCCGTCCTTCTTCACCAAGTTCCTCTACTTCGCAGGCAAGACGATCAAGCCGGCGAACGGCCCTGCGCCGCTCGTCCTCGACCGTGTCCTGGCGCGGCGCATGCGGTCCCTGGCCTCACAGGTTGGCCGGGAAACGGGCCACGACCCCGGCGGCTCGATCGCCGCCTGGGTCTGGCGGGACCATGACTGGTCACCCCACCGCTACCAGGTCTACCTCTCGTTCCTGCACGCCGCCGCCCACCAGGCGGCGTCCACCGACGGCTGGCCGTCCGACGCCTCACCCGACCTGCTCGAATACGCATTGTTCAACGCTGCGTGGTGAGCATCCGGGTCCGGCACACCTGCCGCATCCCGGCCGGCGCGCATAGGTGTACGGCAGACGTTCCCGGTGCGGCCTGGCAGGTGTTCCAGCCTGGTTCGGTAATCGGGCAACCGGTACCGGCGAGGCATGAGACTTGCGCGGTGTTCGTAGAGCTGTCGCCCCGCATCCTGACCTGGGACGAGGTGGACCCCGCCCGTCATCCTTTCGACAGCGAGGCTGCGGCGCGGGTGGTCAGATCGCTGGGGCCGGCCCGGCGGGTACCCCGACGCCCCGACCTACCACCGGGTGACCGGGCCCTGTACGACTGGGGGTGGGAGGAGGCCAGGCCCTGGGCCGACGCCATGACCCACGCTCTGGCCGAGCACTATGGCCGCTGGGCCGCCGGCTGGCGCTGGGCACACGACGAGGGGGACTTCGACGGAGGGCCGGTCGGCAACTGGTCCCGCCCCCAGCACTCGGTCACCACCCCGGACGAAACCCTCGACCGGGTCACCGCGGCACTGCGGGAGTGGCGGGAGTGGCTGGAGGCCCTGGCCGCACGGTTCGAGGCCTACCCACTGGACCTGGCCGGCATCGACGACCAGCGGATCCTGTGGGACCGCACCGCCGCAACCTCATCCTGCACGTCACCGACCGCACCGGCTGCGGCAGCGGCTGGTACGCACACTGCCACCAGGTCCTCGGCTGGTTCCTCAGCCGCTGGGGCATCCCGGCCGACGACGCTGAGCACCTCGTGGAGCAGGCGATCGGCGGCCGATTCGAAAGCTGGACCGGCCCCGACCCGGTGCTCATCGAGGACATCGCCGAACGCCTCGCGGCCGCCGTACGACCCGACGCGGCCGCCCGAGCCGGCGAGTCGACGTTGCCCGACCACCTGACGCGCTGGCTCACCGTGCGGGACGCCGTGCCGTGGCATGAGGCCGCCGACAGCACCGGGGACACGCCAGTGACACCCGTGCGCGACGGAATGGCGGAAGAGATCCGCACCTTCGACGCCATCCTGGACCCCACCCACGGACGAGGCCTGCTCACCGCCCTCGACCTCATGCGGGCCGACGCCGCGCACGGCGCCCGGCTGGACTTCGCCCTCATCCAGCGCTGGCAACAGCACATCCTGGCCACACCCGGACTACCACCGTTGCGCAGCCTGCCCGCCTTCGCCAAAGGCGGCCGGGAACGCTACGGCATCGCCCCGGACACCCGCGCCCGCCTCGACGCCTGCCTCGCCGAAAGCGCCAAGGACACAGCCCGGCCCCTGCCGCTGACCGCCCGGGCCGCACGCGCCTTCCTCGACGTCTGCTTCTTCCACCCGTTCGACGACGGCAACGCCCGCTGTGCCCTCCTCACCCTCCTCTTCGTCCTCGCCCGCGAAGACGTCGCACTCGACAGCGTGCAACTGCTTGGGGACGCGGCCTTCGCGGTGCAGGAAGAGCTCCAGGAACTGGACGGTCTCCTCAAAGGCGCGGCGGGCGGGAGCGAGCGGGTTCGTGGCGGGGGTGAGCGCGAGGGCGATCATCAGCTGCTGCTGGCCGGGGGCGAGGGCTTGCCAGGTGGCGAGCTGGCGGTGCAGCCAGGAGCCGATCTTCACCCCGGCGATCTGCGTGTCGCGAGTGAGGGCGGCGGGGTCGGCACCGGAGGCGAGGTGGGCGCGCGACCCGGCAGCGAAGGGGCCGGTACGACCGCAGTACGACCCCGATCACCACACGCCGGCCGAACGTGAGCAGGCCAAGGACCAAGAGCTGACCGCGCTGGGCTTCGGCCGAGTGTCGCGCACCACGGTGCAGTGAGCACATCCTGCGCTGGTCCACCTGGCGCCGGCGACGACAACACCAGGCCCGCACCAGCCGCTACAAATGACGCGGACACAGCCCCTGACCTGGCCATCAATCACAGCAAGCAGCGTCGCAGTACTGGCTGGTCTCAGTATGCCGGCGGAACCGACCGGGATGGGTACCGCGACGGCTGCCGACTCGGGCGGCGGCCACCGCCGCGCCGGCCCGCGCGTCCGCCGAGCACTCCCGCGGGGCTCCGGAGGAGAATGGGACTCCCGGTCCAGGTGAGGTGGTGGCGATGCCCCCCTGGCATCTGCGCGACTATCACGACGACGATCTCGACCAGGCCATCCAGATCTGGGACCAGAGCCGCCAGGCCGAGGCGGAGTCGGTGTTCCCGGTCTCGGAGGTGATGGCCGCGGCCAAGGCCGGTCAGCCGGCGGTGGTCGCCCTGGTCAGCGACGAGCTGGTGGGCATGGCCGTGGCCCAGGCGGACGGCAGACGGGCGTGGGTCATCCTGGTGGCGCTGGCCTCCCGCTGGCGTGAGCGCGGGATCGGCAGCGCGCTCCTGGCCGAGCTGGAGCGCCGGCTGCGTGCCCTGGGGGTGAGGCACGTCAGCGCGCTGTTGCCCGCGGGCGCCGCCGGCACCAAAGCCCTGGAGAACTCCGGCTACCGGGTCCGCGAGGGCCTGACCTACTACGAGAAGCTCGAACCGCCCGGCGCCGACAACGCCGACGTGCTCGCGGCGCTCGGCGGACGCATGCTGCCCGGCGGGCTCTGGGACGCCATGGCCGGCATGGAGCGGGAGAAGCAGGTCGTCGAGCGCCGTGTCGTGCTGCCGCTGACCGAGCCGGCGCTGGCCGACCGCTACGGTGTGGCCCCGCCCAAGGCGGTCATCCTCTTCGGCCCGCCGGGCACCGGGAAGACCAGCTTCGCCAAGGCAGTGGCCTCCCGGCTCAGCTGGCCCTTCGTGGAACTGTTCCCCTCCCGGCTCGCCGCCGACACCAGCGAGGGCCTGGCGGCGGCGCTGCGGGAGGCGTTCACGGAGCTGGCCGAGCTGGACTCGGTGCTGCTGTTCATCGACGAGGTGGAGGAGATCGCCGGTGCGCGGTCGGGCAGGGCGGTCGATCCCGGGCACGGGGTGACCAACGAGCTCCTCAAGATCATCCCCGGTTTCCGTGAGCACGACGCCCGGATGCTGGTGTGCGCCACGAACTCGGTACGCTCCCTCGACGCGGCGTTCCTCAGGCCCGGCCGGTTCGACTACGTCATCCCCATCGGCCCACCAGACCCCACGGCCCGCGCGGCGATCTGGACCCGCTACCTCAAGGCGGCCGGCGACGCGGTGGACATCGGCCGCCTGGTCGCGGCGAGCGAGCTGTTCACCCCGGCCGACATCGAGTTCGCCGCGCGCAAGGGGGCACAGGCGGCGTTCGAACGCGAGATCACCGAACGCGCCGGCCGGCCGCCCGGCACCGACGACTTCATGACAGCCATCGCCGAGACCCGGCCGACCCTCACCGCCCGCACGCTGGAAGAGTTCACCGAGGACATCGGAACGTACAGCCGCCTGTGAACCGGCGTGAAGCCGCTGGGCAACCGAGCAGCCGGCGCCCCCCGCTCGACGCTTGACGGTCAGCGCCAGGCGGTGACCGGCAGGCGCCCCCCGCTCGACGGTCAGCGCCAGGCAGTCAGCGCCAGGCGGTCAGCGGTCGGCACTACCCCTGATTCGGGAGACCGATCGCCCGCCGCCCCGTACTCACGCGCCTCGCGACGGCCGCAGAAGGGGAGGGCCCCGGATAGGCGGCCGGTTCGCGGCCGGTCCTGCCCAGACCTGTGGCGGTGAGCAGGCGGCAGTGGACGGCACCGCGCCGGGGGGCACGCTGCGGGCATGCG
The DNA here is from genome assembly GCF_040426375.1 of Streptomyces sp. NPDC096012. Taxonomy (NCBI): domain Bacteria; kingdom Bacillati; phylum Actinomycetota; class Actinomycetes; order Kitasatosporales; family Streptomycetaceae; genus Streptomyces; species Streptomyces sp. NPDC096012. Next base: position 39,414 of record NZ_JBEOTD010000044.1, on the reverse strand, counting down.
AGTTGCCGGTCGAGAAAGTGCGGTGGGACCGGCCCGCTGCCGGGCCGGTCCCACCGGTGCAGGCCCAGCGCCAACCGGCCTGCGCTGTCCCCTGGACCTCGAGGAAGACTCCCCGAGGGCACCGGCGGCTACATCGACACCCTCGACCAGCTCATCTGCCAGACCGCCCAGCAAGCCACCGAAGACGAGACCGAAGCCATCACCAAAGCAGCCCTCGACGACATGTTCGTCGGCCGCAACACCCCCGACGACGACCGACACCGCGCCGACAAGACACGCCGTCCTGTGCAGCATCCACGACCGGCCCCGCTGCCGCAGGCAGCCGCGGGCAGCCGCGGGCAGCCCGGCATCGGCCGCCCACGCGCCCAGGCTCGTCCCCACGCGGTCGACCTCGGGATGAATGCGCCGCAGAACCGGGAAGCCGAAATCGACAGGGCGGGCCAGTGGCGTCATCAAGGCTCCAGGATCGTGGGCGAGCGGCGCTCCAACGCGGGAGGCCAACGACGAACATCCAGTGCCGCTAGCCCGAGGCCAGCTGCGCGTCAGCGCCCTCGGGCCGATCGAAACCGTGATCGTTCTCACCGATAACCACGGTTCCATTGATCCCCGAGGCCGTATCCGGCGACGCACAGGGCCGTCCGGCACAGCGGGTCGGCCTCGCGGGGCGGGGTGTCGGGGTGGAGGAGGGCGATTCCGCCGAGCCAGGCGGTGGGGTCGTAGTGGGCGGGGCGGGTGAGGATCACGCTGCGGATACGGGCTGCGAGTGCGGCGTTGGGCACAGTGCGGCTCCGTTCAAGTGGCGGGTGGCCGGATGGGTGTCGGGCCGGTTGCAGTGGGAGGAGTTGCTCGACCGCTGCTCTGGCCGGCGTGGACCGTGGTCCGGCCACCGGCAACCCGGGCAACCGTCTGCCGCTGCGTTGCCGGCAGGGCGGGCGGGGTGGTTCGCCGACTTCGAGACGGTGGACCCGTGGGAGCGGTACTGCGCCCCCATCGCCGCCCTGCGGCGCGCCCAGACGCAGCTGATGGATGCCATCACGGGCGCGCACTGGGCGGCCTTCGTGCTGCAGGGCCGGTCGACTGGATGAGTGGCTGGCCCCGGCATCGCCTCAGACGGCGGCCAGGATGTCGAGGACCGAGATCACCGTGGCGCCGGGTGCCAGGTTCTTCGGGGGATGCGCACCGTACGCCAGCTTCGCGGGGATGACGGCGAGCACACGGCTGCCGACCCGTCTGCCGACCAGGGCACGGTCCCAGCCGGCGATGACGTTGCCCCGGCCGATCACGACGGGCAGCGGACCGCCGTCCGCGTGGGAGCTGAGGAAGAGGTCCGCCTCGTCCTTGCCGCGGGCGGCCTCCCAAGCAGCCGAGGAATGCTGCAGGACCAGGGTCTGCCCGGCCTTCACTACCGGACCTGTGCCGTCCACCAGGCGCTTGACGACCAGGCCCTTGGGGGCCGCCTGGTCGGGGACGGACAAGGTCGCGGTGCCGTCGCCCTTGTTCATGTGCACCTCGGGCAGCGCGTCGGACACCGAGTGCTGCTCGCCGGGGACGGTGGCGTGGGCGCCGATGACGTTCAGGACGTCCACGGCGTAGACGATGGTGTCCTTGCCGGTGACCCCGAGCTGGGCGCTGCCGGTCGTCCCGTACGCGGCCGCGGGGGGTGCGACGACCAGGATCCGGCTTCCGGCCCGCTGCCCCTGCACGGCCCGGTCCAGAGCGGGCAGCGTCGCGCCCCGCCCAACGGTGAAGACCTGCGGACGCGCCCCCTTGTCGTACGAGCCGGGAAGCGCCTTGCGCGTGCGCCACACCTTGGCCGTGTAGCGGACGACGGCCATGTCGCCGACGTGTACCGAAGGCCCCCGCCCCTGCGTCTGCGGCGCCACGACGAACTTGCCACTCGGCGCGGACTTCGGAACCGAGATCGTGGCCGGGCTGTCGAACTTGCCTGAAACCGCGGGCAGTACGGCATCGGTGCGCACCGCGGCGGGCACGGGCCTCGCGTGCACCGGCACCGAGGGGGCCGCGAGCGGCCGGTGCCAGCCGTCAGACCGGGCTTTTTCTGGTGAATGATCGCTGCTGCACCCCACGAGTGCGAGGGCGGGACCTATCAGCAGTGCTATGAATCGACGCATTTCGTTCCTGAGAGTCGGGCGGGGCGAAGGCCCGGGACCCGGATCGGTGCCCCGCCGTGGATGGTCTTTCGAGAAGTCGCGGATGACTACGCGGGTGTTGTGCGCCCAGAAGCTGGTGCCGTATCAGCGAATCTTCGCCCCATCGGAGAGAGCGAGACGCTCCGTTCGGATGTTGATCCGGTGTGCAACTGAACGGTCACCGGCCGCCGTGTTCATCAGTGAAAGAAAGGGTGAGTCGCAGATCCGGCGGTGTCGGATCCCCAACTCAGTGCTGGAGACTGCAGATGTCCAAGCCCTAGCCGCCGATGGCACATCTCGACTTCACAAGCAGCACTGGTGTCGGCAGGGTGAGTACCGCGTGCCGACACCAGTCCCTTCTCTACGTTCTAATCAGACCGCCCATAGCGGATGGCGGCTGAGTCGTCCTTCAGGTTTCTGTCGTCCAGGGCAGTCAGGGGCTTTGCTGCTGTCCAGATGGAGTTGGACTGCGGTGGCCGCCTTGGGTGTCGTTACCGCTCACCCTGTCCGTTCACTGCCCGTTGCGTAGTACCGCGAGACGTAGTCTTTCGGTGGCAGTGTGCTCTCCCGCATGAGGGAGAACACCTCGGCGCCCTCATCGGGCGCCCCGTCGATCGTGTAGGCCTCGGCGAAGCGGACGTACTCGACGTCGTCGAGGCCCTCGCAGTATTCCGCGGCTTCGGCCTCGGCGCGCTCGATCGCCTCGTCGGGCGAATGGGCGGTCCACAGGGTGATGCGCTCCTCGTAGACCTCCAGCGGGCCGTGACGGAAGATGCATCGGATGCCGTACCAGGACGGATCGTTGGGTTCCGTGCCTGCTGACATGGCGGGGATCCTTTCTCGCTGTCGGTGTGCGGGGTCCTGATGGTGGGCCGGCCGGATCGGCCCGGCCCACCACCGGGGATCAGGACAGTGCCCAGAGCACCGCGGCCACGATGTCCACCTCCCAGAAGACGACCAGGGTGACCACAACGGCGATGATGAAGGCAAACAGTCCCAGCGCCTTCAGTACCACCCGCAGGCTGTCCGACTGCGAGCGGTTCTTCTGCTGGTTGCGGCTGCCCGCGTACTTCTCGGCCTGCTCCAGCTTCTTCTTTGCCGACTTGTACGCCTTGTGGTCGTACGGCCGTCCGTTGGCCCTGTCTTCGAGGGCCTGCTTCTCCTTGTGGTTCAGGGACGCGGGCTTCCTGGAAGCACGACCGTCCAGGTCCAGCTGGTTGACCGGGTCGGCCGGATAGACATAGGCGTCGTCGTTGCCACCCAGGACGGGGTCGATGGACAGGAAGCGTCCGATGGCGGGGTCGTACAGCCGTACGCCCATCAGGACGGCCCCGGTGACGGAGTCCGTGGAACGCTGGGCGGCACCGAGCCAGCCGTAGCGGGCCGTGGCGGTGTCGCCCTCGACGTTGCCGTACTCATCGTAGGACTGGGCGACCGCCGACTGGGTGTCCAGCGGGAGCCGCACGGTCACATCGCCGTGGACGTCGCTCATCTGCAGCACGGCGGAGCCGGAGGCGCCGGTGATCGCATCCAGTTGGCCGTCGATGCCGCGCACGTCGCGGGTGATCGTGCCGCTGGTGTCCTCGGCCGTCCAGCTCGGACTGTCGCCGTCGCCACCGTAGTGATTGGTCCTGGAGCCGGTCTGGGTCCAGGTACCACCGCTGTTGGACTCGGTGGTCCAGGAGGCGGGACGCTCGGACGCGTCCAGGCTCCAGGTCTGCCGGCTGGTGCCGGAGGTCTGCTGCCGGACGAGGTCGTTGGCGTAGTAGCCGATGGTCGCGCCGGACGACTGCGTGGTGGTGCGGCCGAAGGCGTCGTAGACCGTGCCGGAGGTGACCAGCCGGTCCCCGCTGTCGTACGAGTACGAGGTGGTCGTCGCGCCGGTCGAGGTGCAGGCCGCGCCGACGCCGGCGGTCTGCGTGGCGAGCGAACTGCGGTTGCTGTCGCCGTCGAAGGTGTAGTCGCGGCGAGTGCACGCCCCGCTCGGATCGGTGTCGTCCGCCCGGGTCAGGCGTCCGGCCGCGTCGTAGGTGTAGGCGCGGGACCGGGTCTGGCCGGTGCTGTCGGTGTCTGTGACGGCCTGGCCCTGGGCCGATCTGTCGACGCTGTCGGAGGCGACGACGGTGCCGTCGCCGTCCTTGGTGTAGACCCGGGAGATCTGCGCGCCGGTCTCGTCCTGGGTCAGGGTGAGCGTGTAGCCGCCGGGCAGCTGCTCGGTGGCCAGTGCGCCGTCCGCGTCGTAGGTGGCGTTGAAGGTGCCCGCGACGGAGTCGGCGCGGGAGGTCTCCACACCCCGCGGGTCCTTGGTGATGTCGTAGGTGAAGGTGGTGGTCGACGGAGCGGAGTCGGTCACCTTGGTGGGCCGGCCGAGCGCGTCGTACTGGGTGGCCGCGGTGTTGCCGCTGCCGTCGTTGTAGGAGATCTCCCGTCCCAGCATGTCGGTGACATGCGTGATGGTCTGACCGCCCGCCGTGACGGTGGCGACGTCACCGCTGTCTGGGTCGTAAGCGGTGGTGGTGTCCGGAACCGCGGTGCCCACCCCACCGGTCACCGACACCAGGGTCGGACGCCCGGCAGCGTCGGAGGTGGTCGTGGTGGTGCGGGTCGCGGAATTGGCGGTCTCGGTCAGCTTGGCGGTGTTGCCCCATCGGTCGTACTCGGTGGTCCTGGTGGGCAGTTGGGTGGGGTTGGTGCCGCCGAGGGTGATGTCTCCGGCCGGTCCCGCCGAGCACACCAGGTCCGCCCACTCGGGGCGCCCGTTGCACGCACCGGTACCCGTCGCCGAGTAGTAGGTGGTCACCGTCGCACCGGCGTCGTTGCCGTTCGACTTGGGCAGGGTGGTCTTGATGACCTGGCCCTGGGCGTCGTACGTCGTGGTCCTGACGAGGTTCAGACCGCCCGGGTCGTCCGTGGTGGAGGTGGGCAGGCCCTTGACCCAGTCGTAGGCCGTCCTCGTGGTGCGGGTGTCGCCGTCGGAGGGGTATCCGTCCACGTAGGCGCCGACGGTGACGGTGGTGGGCTGGTCGGACACGGTGGCCGTACCGTCGGTGGGGCGGCCCTCGTCGTACGCGGTGACGGTGTGCCGGCGTGCCGCCACCTCGCTGCCCGCGGGCAGGTCGGTGCCGCCGGTGCCGGCGTGCAGGACACCGGTCAGGTTGGCCAGGTGGAGGGGACCGAAGCTCTCCAGCTCGCGCTGCCCGTCGCTGGAGTACACGGACGTGGTGGACAGCCGCTGCGCGCGGTCCGCCGTGGACAGGCCGTTGATCCCGAGCAGGGTCAGCTCGGTCAGTCCCGGACCGCTGGTGGAAAGCGCCAGCTCCCGGTTGCCCGCGGTCAGTTCACGGACGGTGTCGCCCAGGTGGTCGTACTCGGTCACGCTCAGGTGCCCGCCCGGGGTGGAGCTGTCGACCTCACGGCCCGACGCGTCCGCGTACGAGACCGAAGCGCGGGTGTAGCTCGTCGAAGTCAGGGCCGACCCGGTGTTCGACGCGGGCACGGAGTCCGGCGGGAAGACTGCGGCCGCGTCGGTGGGTATGTCTGTCTGTCCCCAGGCCGCGACATCGGTGGCACCCACCTGGTAGGGAGCGTTGGTCCCGGTCAGCGGTACGTCGTAGACCATGCTGGTGGTGGCCTTGCCGCCGTCGGTCTGCGTCTTCGAGCCCGCCACCAGGGTCGGGCGGGCGGCGGAGAGCAGCATGCCGGGGCCCGCGGTGGCCGCGTTGCCGGCCGTGCCGTAGGTGAAGGTCCACGGCAGCTCACCCGGAGGCGTCAGAGTCGCGACCCGGCCTGCGCTGTCGTAGGTGTAGGCGGTCTTCAGCGTGGGGCTGATCCTCGGGTCCCACTCCTCGCGCAGCACACCGGAGTCGTCGTAGTCGTAGGCGGCGATGGAAGTGACGGTGGATGCGGATGCGCCGGGGTCGGTGGCCCACAGGCGGATGCGCTTGACCCGGCCGACGTAGTCACCGAAGGACGTGGACGTAGCGGTGGTGGAGAGGGGGTAGAGGAACTCCAGTACGCGGCAGCCCTTCACGGACGGATCGGCCTGACAGGTGGCCGAGTCCACCGCGGAGGTCGGGGCGATGATGTATTTCGGCCGCGCCGCGGGCTTGCCGCCCACGGTGGTCTTGGTGGAGTACACCGTGGTGGTGGAGCTGCTGGTGGCCAGCTTCGTGGTGGCCACGTTCCATGTGGTCACCTGCGCGTCGGACGCGTCCACCTTGGCGAACGTGGTGGTCGTTCCTTCGTCGTCCGTGAGCGTGAACGAACCCGTCAGCGAACCGGTCAGGGTCAGGTCTTCCGCACCGGGCTCGGGCTTCCAGCCGCCGGAGCTGGTGGCGGTGAACCCGGTGGCGCGCCCGTGCACATCGACCAGGGCCACCGAGGTGGACGAGGTCTGGCGCAGGTAGGCCCAGTGGGAGTCGGTCATTTCCGAGACCGTGCCGGAGGTCCATTGCGGGCCGAAGATCGGGGCCTGACCCTCCTGCTCGGCACCCGCGGTCGGGCGACGGGAGGACGCGGTACGAGAGACGGACATGTCGAACGCCGAGGCATCCGTCGCCGACAGCGTGTAGTCACCGGTCAGGTCGTTGACCGAACCCGGGCCGACCTGGTCCGACGGCGCGGTGCCCGCGTTGCGGTCCACGGTGACCGTCGACACCGGCGAGTACCCCGTCGTCGTGCCGTCGGTGAAGGCGACGCGGATGTCGACCGGGCCGTCCTCGGCCAGCGACGTGGTGATGTTCCACGTCAGCGCCGGGGGCGCACCGTTGGGGGCCGCCAGCGGCCAGGCTGTCACCAGCGAGCCGTCGCTGTTCTTCGTGACGTCCGCGAGCGGCACGTTGAGCCAGGTGTCCGTCTCACCGCGGCGGTACTGGTAGGTGACACCGGTGTAGGTGGGCTTGCCGGTCGAGGACAGGGCCACGCGCCGGGCGGGCCGGTCGCCGTCGCCGGGGCTGAGCAGCGCGGCACCGTCCGCGCCCACGCCGAAGGAGTACTTGGTGTTGGTGGACGACAGGTTTCCGCCCGAGTCGATGGTCTGCGTGTACAGCGTGTGCCAGCCGTCGGCGGGCGTGATGGAGATGTTCAGCGGGTCACCGCCGTTGCCGTCCACCGTGTCGTACACGCTCTTCGCCATCGACGGGTCGTCCAGGCCCCACTTGAAGCCCTGCCCGTCCGTCGACGTCGTGTCCAGGGTGCAGCTCACCGCGCCGGGCGCCTTCGCTGACCACGTGTCCTGCGAATACGAGGGACAGTTGATGGTCGGGGCTGCGGGCAGAGCCGTGTTCAGCACGAACGTGGTGTACCCGGTCCAGGACCCGTAGTCGGTGGTGTCGTACCCCCGCACGCGGAACCGCAGATGCGAGCCCGCCGGGAAGGCGTTGGCCGAGGGGATGGCCAGGGTGGCCGAGGAACCGGACGCCACACCCGCGCTGGTCGCGGTGTAGGTGTAGGTGGTGTCGTTGTACGCGGGGTCCGGGGTCACCTCGAACTGGCCCTTGACCGTGCCGCCGTCCGCGTCCGTCACCTTCGCCGACAGGGTCGGCGTCAGGGAGGTCACGTACCGCTTGCCGTTGTAGGCGTTCACGGCCGAGGGCGAGATCGCGGCGACGGTCGGGACGGTCGGGTAGGAGTTGTAGGTCACCACCAGCTTCGGCGCGTACCCGGAGGTGGTGTAGTTGGCCGAGCGGAACCGGCGCCAGGTGGTGGAGTCGCTCTCGTTGGCGCCGGCCAGCTGCAGACCGTAGTTGGCCGAGCCGTTGGCCCAGTCCTGCACCATGGCCTGGAGGTTCCAGTTCGACCAGTTGGCGGGGCAGGACGCGTCATAGCCCCAGTGGCCCGTGCTCGTCGCCTTGTTGGTCGTCGTGGTGGTCGGCTGGGCGCCCCAGGTGATCGACGAGGAGGACCACGAGGAGGTGATCCGCTTGGCGTCCGTGGTCGCGCCCGACGTCGAGCAGGTGGCCGAGTAGTAGTTGTAGAGCGACATCGTCGCCGACTGGATGTGCTTGCCGGTGAACGGCGACACGTCGAACTTCAGATACGACCGCGCCACGTCCGTGCCCGCGTCGTACGTACCCGACTTCAGCTCCTGGGAGGAGACCTGGGAGTCCGGGTAGTCGGGGTTCTGCACCCATGTGTCCGTGGTGACCGCCAGCGTGGACGTGGGGTCCACGGTCACCGGATAGGCCGCGGTGGCCAGGAAGTGCTTGTCCGGGGTGAGCACCAGGGTCTGCGAGCCGTCCGACGCGGTCTCGATCGTCGTGGCGACCCGCTCCTGGTGCGCCGACTCACCGGAGGCCTTGTCCTTGGACGCGTCCCACATCATCGGGGCCGGCGCCTCGGCCACGAGGTCACCGCCTGCGTTCTTCAGCAGCAGGTGCCCGGAGTCCGCCTGGGACAGCTTCAGCCCGTCCAGGTTCAGCGGAATCCGGTAGGACACCGTGTCGTTGCCAGGCCGCTGGGCGAGCTCGATGTTCTCCGAGAAGCCCTGCACCAGCGCGGTGACCGACAGGGTCTGCCCGCTGCCCAGGTTGTAGGAGGCCGTGTCGCCCTTCACGGACGGGGTGGGCAGCTTGTCCTGCCAGCCCAGCCCGAAGGACTCCTTACCCTTGGCCACCGAGGCCAGCTGGGTGTCACCGCCGTCGGACACCGCGATGTCCGCGGCCGTCGCCGTCGGCGTGAGGTCGGCGCCGGTGTCGGACAGCGAGGTGTCGATGTCCTTCCAGGCCCCGTCCCGCTTGACGCGGATCGGCCCGGCGTACGTCTCGGTCTGCAGGTCCCCGCCGGGCAGCGCGTACGTCGTCGAGCCCGCCGTCCGCGCCGACAGCACCTCGATCTTCCGGTTCTGCAGACGGGCCATCAGCACCGCCGACGCCTCGTCCTGCGCCTCCGCAGGACCCGGCACCGTGGAGGAATCGGACGATGTGGACGCGGATGCCGTGGTGGCCATACCCGCGGCGAACGCCATCCCAGTGTCCTCCGCGACCAAGGCGGTCTCCACCGCCATCGCCAGCACGACACTCATGGCAACCTGCCGCAGACGGCCGGCCTGTCTCTTCTTCTTCGGTCTGCCACGAGTCGCAGGTCTGTGACGCATGATCAGCTCCCTCCCTGACACTCCGCGATACGGAGCCAACAAAACGGACTGATCTTCACAGGAGGTATGCAGCTCGCCCATGACAGGTACACGGCAGGTTCACACCAAGTCCAAGGAATCACCAAGACGCACAAAAAGCCGCTGCACTGGGCGACCTCTTGTGACAGCCCTATTGATGCGTTTCATGTACTTCAGGGCCCGTTGTGGCTCGACGCCGGAGTCACAGATGCGTTCCCTGGTCCACTTCAAGGCTTTCCCAAGAGATGACAGAAGAAGTGGATCAACGGGTAAGAACTCGTCAAAAGCCCTGGTGAGCCGACTTGCTCCGGCGGTCCCCGCAGCCGGGTCACGCCTGGGGCAGGCAGTGTCACACCCACCTGCCGACCCGCTCCAGGTAGCCGCCCTGATGACCCTGACCGTGGCGAGGTTGTTCCGCTCGTCCGTGCCGCCGTCTCGCCGGTAGGCGAAGTGATGCTTGTGGAGCATCTTCTTCGAGGCCGCGAACCAGTTGATCCACTCGCGTGGGCTGTCCGGTTCGTACTCGGCTCCGACGATCAGCACCTGCCTGCAGAGAGGACAGAGCCCCTGCTGCCGGACCGCCAGGAGAAGACTCGTCTTGCCCATCGGCGGCGGCGCTTTCCTTCGGCGGCGGTCCGCCAGTACTCGGTCAGGTCGGGATCGTCGGGGGACGCTCCGCCCTTGACGAACTGGTGGCGGACGATGCCGGTCCAGGCGAATCGCTCCTGAAGCCGCCCGAAAATGATCAATGGTCGACGATCAATCCCATCGCAGGAGGAGTGAATGTCCAGGAGTGCCGACATCGGTCTCGTGTTCGCGCGTGCCGTCACCGTAGACGCCGTGGTGCGAGCTCTGGCCGGTGAGGGGTGGTCGCTGCAGGAACCGCTCGGTATCTCCTATGTGGTCAACACCGACGACCTCTTCGACTGGCAGTCGGCTTCAACCGAGCAGGCAGCTGAGGTGCTGGCCTTGGTGGATGCACCGGCCAACGTCGACCACCACGTCGGTGTCTGTATCTATCACTCGACTGCGGAAACCGGTGGCCAACTACTGTTTCATGCAGGCCGATCGCGCTGTTCCTTCATCCCGACGATCGACCGGCGGAGCCTCTGCGGAGCACCAGCCCTCACTGACATGGCCTGGTATCTGAACGCACTGGTGCCGCCCCTGCTTGTCCTGGGGCTGGCCAGCTACGAAGCAAAAAACCTTGCTGACTGAGGCGCCTCACACCGGCGGCCGCGGCGCCGCCGCGGGCCCCAGATACGGGCCGAGCAAGGGCCGCCGGTGACGCGGCATTGCAGGAATCGTGGCCGTAGCGGAGGCCTCCGGCGGGTTGTCACCGGGTCGGGGAACGGTGTCCGGGGCTGTTGGTGGGCGGTGAGGGCGGCTGGCGCGGGGGTGAGGTGGGCGGCAGGAGGGCGGCGCGTTCGGCCACGGTGCGGGCCATCATCTGTTCCAGGCGGTGTTGGACGCGTGCGCGGGTGTAGAGGTCGAAGGCGTCGGTGAGGTGGTCCCACTCGTCGCCGTCGAGGCCTTGCGGGCGCGGCCCGAGGATGTCGGAGCCGGCCCGGTGGTGGCGGCGCCGGTAGTCGCTGATGGCGGTCAGCAGCTTGGTGTAGGTGTGCCGCCGCTCGTCCTCGTCGTCCGCTCCGGGGGCGGTGATCTCCTCTATCCACGGCTCCGGCAGGCGTTCGCCGGCAAGGGCGGTGGCCAGGGCGCGCCGCGCGGTGCGTGCGTCGAGCGCGCCGTAGGTCAGGGGGGCGACGCCGAAGGGGTCGCGCAGGGCCGGGTGGTCGGGCAGTGGCGCGGCGGGCGGGGGCGCGTCGAGGTGGCTGAGGGCGGCGGCGATCATGACGGAGGCGGGTGCGTCGGGCTGCGGGAGGGTCAGCGGGCGGCGCCGGCCGGTCAAGGCCCGGACGCGGGCGTCCAAGTCGTCCCACGCCGCGGTGCCGTCGGGGACGGCGGGGCGTGGGCCAAGGCCGGGGATCGCGGTGATGGCGTGGCGGGTGCGCCACCGTTCCACCAGGGCGGCTGTGGCAGGGGTGCGGAACGGTGGGGGCGGGCGCGTGCTGAGGCGCAGACGGCCAATGTCATCTGAACGGCCTCGGGCACGTCACCCGGACAGTCCAGGACAGCCGCCGCGGCTTGACTTCGAGTGTGCTCGAATACCTATGGTTCCGGTCACGGACTCCCGCCCACGGGCACGCCCTGCCGCCGAGGACCACGGTCGCGAACGGCGACTGTGAACACGGCGGCGAGCGCGACCGTTGACCCGGCCAGGCCGGTTCTCAGGACAGAGGTGATCCGATGAAGGTGCTGGTGACCGGCGGGACGAGCGGACTCGGACTCGCCATGGCCTCTGCCCTGGCCGCGACGGGTGCCACCGTCGCGCTGACGGGGCGGTCCGGCGAGCGTGCGGGGTCCGTCGCCGCGGGTCTGCCGGGGGCGACCGGCGTCGAGATGGACGTGCGGGACGAGTCGTCGGTGGCCAGGGCCGTCGACCAGGCGTGGTCGCGGCTCGGCGGCATCGACATGCTGGTGAACAACGCAGGGATCGGCATGCGCACGGTCAACCCGCGCTTCATGACACAGCCGCAGGGCTTCTGGGAGGTACCGCCCGACGCCTTCCGCGCGGTGATCGACACCAACCTGACCGGCTACTTCCTGGTCGCCCGCGAGATCACGCCACGGATGCTGGCCTCCGGCGCCGGCCGCATCGTCAACATCTCGATGAACCACTCGACCATGCGACGCGCCGGCTTCGTCCCCTACGGGCCGTCGCGTGCCGGCAGCGAGGCGCTGTCCCGCATCATGGCGGCCGACCTGCGGGGCACGGGCGTCACCGTCAACCTGCTGCTGCCCGGAGGCGCGACGGTCACCGGGATGCTGCCCCCGCACGTCGTGCCCGAGGGCCACGGGTTCCTCAGCGCAGCGGTGATGGGTCCGCCCATCGTCTGGCTGGCCTCCGACGACGCAGCCGGCGTGCACGACGAGCGCATCGTCGCCGCCGAGTTCGGACAATGGCTGCGGGACTGGGAGAGCCGACAGTGAGGGCGTGACCGTGGGTGTGGGACTGAAGTCCGGGGGCGTGCGGGCCTGGGGCCGGGGCGCTCGGGCCAACCGCCGGCGCGACCCGCTGGGGCTACCCCAGCCGGACCGGTTCTCCCGCGCCTTCCGGACGGCGGTGGGGATGTCGCCGAGCGAGTACCGGGTGGCCATACGGACGGCGCCGGCATCAGCGGGCGACGACGTGGCCAAGCGTCGCTCACTGCTGCCTGCCGGGTGAGGTTCGGCACCTGGTCGACGTGCGGTGTGTGGCGCCCAGCCGCGACGCGCCTGATCACGGAGCCCAGGGTTCGCATGTGTGAGCGGCCGGGCGGTGAGAGGGTGGGCGCATGTGCGGTCGATGCGTCTCCACCCGGCGCCCGCAGGACTTGGCGCAGTCGTTCCACGTCGGCGAGTGGCCGACCACGGAGGTGCTCGCACCGAACTGGAACGTCGCTCCGACCGCCGACGTCTGGGCAGTTCTGGAGCGCACCCCGCGCGGGGACGGCGGTGCCGCTGCGCCGTCGAGGGAGTTGCGGCCGCTGCGCTGGGGTCGCGTCCCGTCGTGGGCGAAGGAGCCGAAGATCGGCGCGCGGATGATCAACGCCCGGGTGGAGACCGTGCACGAGAAGCCGGCCTTCCGCCGCGCGTTCGTCAAACGCCGCTGCCTGCTCCCCGCGGACGGCTTCTACGAATGGCAGCCGGGTGAGGACCCGGCCACCGGCAAGGCTTGGAAGCAGCCGTACTTCATCCACCCGGAGGACGACCAGGTGATGGCGCTCGCCGGGCTGTACGAGTACTGGCGCGACCCGGCCGTCCCCCCAGGACGACGACCCGGCCGCCTGGCTGATGACCTGCACGATCATCACCTTCGAGGCCATCGAGGCCACCGACGCCGCCAGCCACGTCCACTCGCGCATGCGCCCCTGGCGCTCATCCCGTCGTCGGCCGCTCACGGTGCTGCGGTTACAAGCTGACTTCTGCCACTGCGCGTCCGTGAGCTCGTGTCGCCCGTGTCGCCACACCATGACGGAGTTGACGGCCGCCTTCGGCCTGCGTCCGGCCAGCGGTGCGGACGGGGATTCAATGCGCCCAGTCGCATGAGGCCATCGTTCTTCCGCGATCGCGGCTCGGCACGAGATGAGCCCCGAGGCCGTGGCCGCCCTTGAGTCGCGGCGCGCCTCTTCCGACTCGCGATGGAAGACGCCTCAGCAGGTTCGGCGCCCGTCGAGCGGCTGGTCTCGGCACAGCCCCTCAGCGTCGCGCGCGAGCGCTGGACGGCTCGACGAGGCGATCGTCCAAGAGGCGGGTGCCGGCCTGTTTGACGTACTTCAGCACGGGTGAGACCTCCATGCTCTGCAGTCCGGTCAGGGGCCCGACGCGTTCCGAGGTGAACTCGAACAGTTCGTCGAGGTCCCGGGTGTGTGCGACGGCATGGATGTTCCAGGGCCCGGAGATGGCTGCGGCGAAGGCGATCTCGGGTTGCTGCGCGAGTGTGCGGCCCGCGCTCTTCACCGCCGACGGGTGCACGCGAAGCCAGAGGTGCGCGCGAGCGTGATAGCCCAAGGCTGCTGCGGCGATCTCGACGTCGATGTGGACGACGCGATGCTGGAGCAGAGCCTCAAGGCGCCGCGAGGCGCGTCCCGGAGTGAGGTCTGCGGCTGTGGCGAGATCGACGAGACTGACGCGGCCATCCACGGCGAGCGCATCGAGCAACTTCTCGTCCTCGGGGGTGAGGCGCAGTGGCTCGCGGGTGACGACCGGAGACTCGGTGAAAGGGGGCCCGCCGCCCCCCAACGCTGCTTCCTCCGGAGGGGACAGCGTGCCCTGCAGGGCGGACCAGTAGTGGCCGCGACCTCCGAGGAACTGCCGGAGCATGGCGAAGGCGTTGATGTCGATCACCGCCGCGGTGCGGGGAAGCCGCTGCACCAGGAGATCCTCGCGCTGTTCCCGCGTCCGGGATTGCGTCGCGCAGGTGACCTCACAACCCGCCCCGCCCAGGGCTACCCAGTTGATGTCGTCACGCTTGGCCAGCGCGTCGGCGATCGCCGCGACACTGCCGGGACGGCAGCGCAGCCGCACCAGCCACCTGCTCTGCCCCAGGGCACCCGGGTTCAACACGCCGGCCACGCGGATGACGCCGTCGGCGCGTAGCCGGCGATACCGGCGGTTGACGGCCCCCTCGGTCAGACCGAGGGCGTTCGCGATCGCGGCGAACGAAGCCCGTGGAGCGATCTGCAGCGCACGGATGATTCGCACATCGTCGGGATGAATCGAAGCAGATTCCGTCATGAGCGCCCTTGTCATGTCGCCGATCCTACAAACGAGCCCTCGCGGCTCGCCTGCGATGCGGTGTGGACGAAACACTTGAACCGCACGGGTTGAAGGGCCGCGGCAACGGGCACCGCCCTGTGCCGATCCCGGGGCCTCGACCGATGCCCGAACGGAGTCCAACGCTCGAAGAACGGAGATGACGCTGCATGTCATCGACCTCCACTGAACAACACCCACCGACCGCTCTCGTCGTCGGGGCCTCGCGCGGCCTCGGTCACGCGATGGCGGCGGAATTCTTCGGCAGGGGCTGGAACGTCGTCGGCACCGTTCGCGACACCACTGCCCGAACGCCGCTGCACGACCTCGCGGACCACGCCGACGGGCGGGTGACCATCGAGCATCTCGACATCAACGACCCGGGCCACCTGCCCCCGCTGCACGCACGTGTGGCGCACCGCCGACTCGACGTGCTCTTCGTCAACGCGGGCACGACCAACAATGAGCAGACGCCCATCGGCGGGGTTGCGACGGCCGACTTCATCGATGTGATGGTCACCAACGCGCTGAGCCCCATGCGCGTCATTGAAGCCCTCGAAGACCTGGTGTCCCCGGCGGGACTCATCGGGGCGATGTCCTCCGGACAGGGCAGCATCACGAACAACGCGACGGGAGGCCGCGAGGTCTACCGGGGGAGCAAAGCAGCCCTGAACATGTTCCTGCGGAGCTTCGCGGCCCGGCAGGGGGAGACGCGGCGCGCCTTCGTGCTCATGGCGCCGGGCTGGATACGCACCGCCCTGGGCGGTCCGGATGCGCCGTACACCATCGAGGAGACCGTCCCCTTGCTGGTGGACGTGCTGATCTCCCGACTGGGCACGCCCGGCCTGGCCTATCTGGACCGCTTCGGCCAGACCGTCCCCTGGTGATCCCTGCGGCCCACCCCAGCACTCACCACTCGCCACCGGCCCGTCCGGCCGTACGACGAGCGCCTCGCAGCGGATCGTACTGATGTTCAGGATCACCACGGGTCCTTCCGCGGCCGCCTGAGCGAGGGCGGCGAACGGGGGGCTTCAGGAACGTTCTGAAGCCGGTCTTGCTCCGCACCCTTTCAGGTAACTTGCTCCACCGCCGTGCGAGTACGACGCGGAGGTCCGGATCTACCTGTGCGGTGGCGTGGAGTTGGGTGCGGATCCGCTCCAGTCCCTCGGCCAGCGCCGATTCCTTCTCGGTGAGCAGGGTCAGATCGCCGCGCAGGTGCATCGTCGAGCGCCACAGGACCGAACGGCCCTGCTCCAGCAACTCCACCGCCGGCTCCGGCTGTTCGTTTGATGATCGCCAGCGCGGCTGCCTCTTGGGGCATCGCCGCGCCGTTGTGCAGGCCCTAGTCAGGCTGCGTATGTTCTACGGGCTGCACGTGCTGCCGGCCTGCTCCTGCCGGACACCCCGGCCCAGGCCGCGCTGCGGCAGCGCATCGACGATCAACCCCTCCCCCATGCAGTTCGCCGAGCCCCTGGCGATCTTCCTCGAGCCGTTCTACGACCACCTGTACGAGATCACAGGGAACAGCTCACCGAGAACCCGGCCCTCTTCCACATCCCCGACGACGGGACGGGGGACGTCGGCTTCTTGGAGAAGTGGCTGCATACCCTGCAAGGGGGCGGCCGTCCCGTTGAGTGAAGGAACCGGCTTGGGGGTTGGCCCTGCACGCCGTGCGAGACGAGATGCAGCCGGCCACGGAGCATGACGGCCGCCTGCCGTACCTCGGGCGAACATCTCGCGTACCTGCCGCGTGCGAAAGGCGTCCCCTCGTCCGGCACAGGTGGAGACGTCACGGACGGTGTCGCGCAGGCCGGTCTCGCCGGACAGTTCGGCGCGCAGTGTCTTCAGGCGCTCCGCGTGCGGGATCAGCGGACGGCGCGTGGCGGTGGCCACGGGTGGTGCTCCTTGCCTCCCGTGTCGGCGGCGCCGACGCCGGTCGACCTGCCTTGTAACGGTGCTTGACCCGTGACGACAAGAGGACAGACTCGGCATGCCGCTTTTGGCGGCTTCGTTGTCTGCGTCGAGTTACGAGGCCGGCCCACCTCCCCGGGGGCTCCTCACCGGATGCCCTGCTGAACATCGATGGGAATGGAGTCCTTCGGAAGGCCCTCCATGGAGGCATTGGGATTGGTGCGCTTCTTCTCCACGTACTTCTCGATCTCCATGCCGCCTTCGCCGTTGATCAGCACTACGTGTACGGTGAAATCGTCCGAGGATTTGGCTCCCACGGCCGCAGCAGCAAGCCAGGGTTCGGGTCGCCGGGATTGCGCCAGGGCATCGGTCGGGACCTTGATGTAGGGGCTGGGAGGCGCGCGATCTCGGCGCGTGCGTAGATCCAGCCGAGCGGGATCTCCAGCCCGGCCAGTACAACAATGGCAGGGGCGAGGTAGCTGGACCGGGCACGCAGCCGTGCCCTGCCCGCAACCGCCCCGACGCTCAACGGCCGGGCAGCGCGGAGGCGCCGCCGACGGGCAACAGGACAGGACGCCGCCCGAGCTCTTGGACGCCCGCCGCTGCGCTTCCGCCGCCCCTCTCCGCCTTCTTCCTGCCGCCCACGCCGCCGTGCCCATCGTGAGGTTCTGGGGCGAGGGGCTGCTTGCCTCAGTCGACGGGCTACGGTTCGTCGTCCCCGTGCGGACCGTACGCACGGCGCCGTCGCCGAAGTACTTCGGCTTCAAGCGGGGCATCACCTGGCTAGACGCGGTCAATGACCAGGTCGCGGGCATCGGGCAGAGCTGTGGGCAGCGGGGCCGTCCGACCGCCGGTGACGGGGCCTCAGGAGCCGTACAGTGCTTCGATGTCGGCCGCGTACGCCTGCACGATCGCGCCGCGACGCAGCTTCAGCGACGGCGTCATGAGGCCGTTGGCCGTGCTGAACTCGTTCGGGATGATCCGGAACGCGCGGATCGCCTCCGCCTGGGAAACCGCCGCGTTCGCCATCGTCACGGCCCGCTGGATCTCGCCACGCAGTTCCTCGTTAATCGGCGCCTCCCCGGGCCGGGCGTGCTGCGGTGCGCGAAGCCGGCACCAGTGCTGGGACGCCTCGGGATCCAGGGTGATCAGCGCCGCGATGAAGGGACGGTTGTCGCCCACGACGAGGCACTGGGAGATCAGAGGATGTCTCAGCAGCCGCTCCTCGAGCACCCGGGGATTGACGCTCTTGCCGCCACTGGTGATGAGGATGTCCTTCTTGCGTCCGGTGATGACGAGGAAGCCGTCGTCGTCCAGCCGGCCCACGTCGCCCGTCGCGAACCACCCGTCGCGCAGCACCGACCCGGTGGCCGCCGGATCGCCGAGGTAGCCGGAGAAGACGACGTCCCCGCGGACCCAGATCTCCCCGTCCCGTGCCACGTGGACGGAGCAGCCGGGCAGGGGTCTGCCGACGGTCCCGAAGCGGGGCCGGCCCGGTGGCTGGCTGGTGACGGCGGCGGTCGTCTCGGTGAGCCCGTATCCGTCGTGGATGGTGACTCCGGCTCCGGCGAAGAACAGGCCGAGTTCCCGGTCGAGACTCGACCCGCCGGAGGTGGCGTACCGGACCCGGCCGCCGAGGACGGCACGCAGCCGCCCGTACACCAGACGGTCGAAGACGGCGTGCGAGGCCTTCAGCAGCGGTCCGGGCCCCGAGCCCTCGCCCCTGTCTCGGCGCTCCACTTCCTCGGCGTAGCGCACCGCGAGGTCCACAGCCCGGTCGAAGAGCACCTCCCGGCCGGCTGCTTCGGCCGAACGCCTGGCCGAATGGAAGATCTTCTCGAAGATGTACGGCACGGCGAAGACGTACGTCGGCCGGAACGACGCCAGGGCGGGCAGCAGCGCGGCGGGAGACAGGTCCGGCTGATGCCCCAGCCGGATGCCGCCGCGCATGCAGAGGACCTGCACCATCAGGCCGTAGATGTGGGAGAGGGGCAGGAAGGCCAGAACGGCCGGCTGCTCACCGGGCTCGGCGAGGATCTCCCGCCAGCCCGCGTTCAGGGTGTCGCATTCGGCCGCGGCACTGGCGTGGGTGATCAGGCAGCCCTTGGGGTGGGGGCCGGTGGTGCCGGAGGTGTAGGCGATGGTGGCGACCGAGCCCGGCTGCACTGCCCTGCGGTGCTGGTGCACCACGTCGTCGGGGATGCCCCGGCCCGCGTCCGCGAGCAACTGGACGCAGTCCGCGTCCAGTTGCCATATCGCCCTCAGCAGCGGCAGCTGGTCGCAGACCGCCCCCACGGTCATGGCATGGTCCTCGTGTTCCACCACGACGGCCACCACCTGCGCGTCCGACAGGATCCAGCGGACCTGGTCCGCCGAGGAGGTGGGGTAGACGGGGACCACCTGGGCGCCGATGGACCACAACGCGTAGCTGAAGAGCGTCCACTCGTAACGGGTCCGGGACATCACGGCGACGCGGTGACCGAACTGGATCCCGCCGGCCAGCAGCCCCTTGGCCAGTGCCAGGACCTCGTCGCGGAACTCGGCCGCGGTGACGGCATACCACCTCTGCTCGTCCAGGGGGTCGCGCCGCGCCAACTGCTCCAGTTTCGGGTCGCGTTCCGCCACCTCGTACACCGAGTCCGCAAGGCCTCCCGCCGACAGGGTCTCCACCAGTGCCGGAAGGCTGAAGTCGCGCACGCTACCCCCATGATGAGCCGTTCACCGCGCCCGCCTCGCGACGGGCAGGGGCGCAACATACCGGCCGTCATCCCGGGAGCCTAGGTGTTGTCCGCCAATTCTCGTTGCATCGGTGCGCGGTGTCCGGTGCCGGGGGTTCTCCCACGCCGTTCAGGCCTCCCCACCACTGGTGCTGTGATCCCGGGCAAAGTGGCAGCACCTGCAGGCCGCTCGCCGGGAGGCGCGTTCGAGCTGTTGGTGACTTGTCGGCGCTGTTCCGCTGAATGAGTTTGCGGACACGACTCAGGATCTCCTCGGCGGTGCCGGCGCGGGCAGGGGTTCGGCTGGGCGATCGCGGCACTGCGGGAAGGGCCGTGCGCCACTGGACAGATAATCTCTGCACAGATAATCTCTACGTAGATCATCTAGTCGAGGAGGTCACTCATGTGGGAGTGCGAGCACAGCATCGAGACCAGCGCCACCCCCGAGGCGATCTGGCGGCTCTGGGCCGACGTCGAGAACTGGGGCACCTGGAACGCCGAGATCGAGAAGATCGAGATGAACGGCCCGTTCGCGGCAGGCACACTGATCACGATGACGCCGCCCGGGGAGGACCCGGTACCGCTGCGCATCGCCGAGGCGGTCGAAGACGAACTGTTCGTCGACGAGGCGCGCTTCAACGGCCTGCTGCTGCGCACCACCCACCGGATCGACCGGATCGACCAGAACCGGATCCGCGTGGTGTACCGGATGGAGATCACCGGTACCGGTGCCGACGAAGCCGGCCCGCAGATCGGCCCGGGCATCACCGCCGACTGGCCCGACACGATGGCCTCGCTGGCCGAGCTGGCGCTTCGCTGATGCCCCTCAGCCCCGGCGACAGCCCCGGATTCCTGCTGTGGCATGCCACCCTGCGCTGGCAGCGCGACATCGCCACAGCCCTGGCCCCGCTCGATCTCACCCACGTGCAGTTCGTGCTGCTCGCCTGCACCTGGTGGTTCAACACCCAGGGCGAGCATCCCAACCAGGCGGCTCTCGCCCGCCAATCCGGCACCGACGTCAAGATGACCTCCCAGGTACTACGCACCCTGGAACACAAAGGACTCATCGAGCGTGCAGTCGACCCGGCCGACACCCGCGCCAAACGCCTGCGCGTCACCAACGCCGGCGCCGACCTTGCCCCACGCGCTATTGCCGCAGTTGAGCGCGTCGACGCGCGGTTCTTCCAGCCGGTGCCCCTCGACGATGCGGTATCCCTGCTCGGCCGCCTGGCTCATCCCGAATCCTGAGAGGCCGCCTCCCAACGGATCTTGGCACGTGCGGGTCGAACAGGGTCTTGGTCGATTGGACATCCTGCGGTCGGTGCAGGGAAGCAGGGCCTCCTGGTAGCTCGGGGGTGTGACCCCGTTCCGAGCGGTCCCGGAGGGTTCTGTGGCGGACGAGTAATGCCCTGAGACGGCTCAGTCCGATGTCGATGTCCCGGCGGCGCCGTTCGATCAGACCGTCGGTGCAGAGCAGGAGGACGTCTCCGTAGGTGAGGGCGGTGACGGCCTGCGTGCGCGGGCAGGGGGTCGGGCGGCGTCCAGGCGCGGGTCGGTCGCCTGGTCCAGCAGCGTCGTGGTGCCCTCTGCGCGCAGCGGGACGGGCGGAGGGTGTCCGGCGCTGGAGTAGGTGATGACGTGGTGGTCCCAATCGATGAAGGCGGTCACCACGGTGGTGGACTCGGCTCCGTCGAGGGAGTGTGCGTAGCAGCCGAGAACAGCAGCGGCGCCACCTTCCCAGGCCAACCCATGGAGTGCGCCCCCGCGTCCGGTCAGTTCGACAGCAGGGCGAGGGCGATGACCACCGCAAGCATCAGCACCACGCAGCCGCAGGTGGTCAGCGCGTCGCGCCGGGCGCCCCTGGCTCCCTCCTCGGTGTCCGCCCGCCAGGACGGGTCGAGGACCACCTCACCGGACTCGAGTGCCGCCACCACCCGCTGGACCTCCGCATAGGAGTACACCGTGAAAGTGGTCTGGCCGAAGGTTCCGTAACCCTTCTGCTCTTTGGTTCCCACCCCATGGGCGGACGCCACCTGGGGCACGTACTTCCGTCTGACCGTCCAGAGAGCAGCGGCCCTGTCGGCCGTCACCCAGATGAGGCCCGGGTGCGGCACTTCCGGCGTGGTCATGCCCGCCATGGTGCCGCTGAGGGCGGCACGAGACATCCGCAGATTTACGTAAACCACTTCTCAGTCGCACCGCTGCGGGTGACGGCCCGCAGCGAGGTCAAAGAAGTCCCACGTCGTGCAGGCGGTGGAGGATCTCCTCGTGGAGCCGGCCCCAGACGCCGGCGCCGGACGCGCCACCCTCACCCCTCCCCGCCCGCCACGGCACCCGCCAACCCTTCCAGCGACGTCATCACCGACATCGAAACACCGCGCCAGCGTGCAGCACTGGCCGGCACAAACACCAACCGAAGCCTTCTCAGCCAGAGCCGCGACCAGGGGTTGTCAGGCGTCGTGTCAGTGGACGGTGCAGCCACCGTCGACGGGAAGAGCCGTTCCGATGGGAGCCAGCGACCTTCAGCATGTCCGGCCAGTGCGAGCGTTGGGACCTAGGGACCCAGTGACCCAGTGACCCAGTGATGAGAATCCCCGAAGACGGCCAGGCCTGCTTCCGACTCCCCATGGTTGTCCCTTGAAGCAAAATGGGAAGTCCGGCGAGCGAGGGCCATGGATTCGCCGTCCCTTGATCGTTCGGTCCGATCCAGTCTGTCAAGGCGACGGGGGCCGACCGGCGCAACGAGAACCGGCGCCGGCCCGCCGCGCGGCAGGTGAGGGTCACGCCGTGGCCTGGCACGGAGCGTCGGATCCGGGCGGCGGGGAGCGCCGCTCAACGGATGGGCGCTGTACGAGGTATGGCGCCGCACCTGGTGCCGGCGCACCTGGCGCACAGGGTCGAGCAGAGGACGGGCCGGACATCCGGCTACGACTCGGCAGCTCTATCAGGGTGCCATCTGCGGCAGGTGCCAACGACCCCTGCCGAAGCGCATCTGCCGACTGGGTAGTACACCCGAAATGGGTGTGGCTCTCTTGTAGGGAGCTTTGACCTGCGTGGTTGCTGACCGGGGTTGGTTGCTCGATCGCCGTGGTGTCGGGTGGCCGGATTCCGGGGGTGGCGGCGATGGTGTCGTGGCTGGAGGAACTCGAGCGGCGAGAGGCTGCTGCGCGGGAGAAGGTCGATGAACTGCGGGCTCGGATCGAAGAGTTGACCGGACACCTGGCCGAACAGGAGTCGGTGCTGTCCCGGCTGGAGATCACCCGGGAGACGCTGACGGAGATCTTGTCGCCATCAGCGCATGAGGTGACCTGATTGGTGGTCACGCTGGGAGCTTGCGCTGCCGGGCACAGGTCGAAGCGCCCCGGCCTGGTGCCGTCGAGCGGCTGGCCGGCCCTTTGCCCTGTTCAGTTGGGAGAGCGGTCGGGGTGGCGGTTCAACTGGGCCATGAGCTCGCGGTTGGTGGCCCGGGCGGCGTTGAGCTCGTCGCCTTGGTCCTGGGGCTCGAGCTCAGGTCGACGACGTGCTGTTCGAGGGGTGGTGATCCGGGCCTTCCGACCGGTGGCTTGCGGGCGCGTGAACTGTGCGCCACGGGACGCCGTATGCCGCTCGATCGTGCAGATCACGTAGATGCATAGTCCATTAACCTTGCTGCGGTGAACGTATTACACGTATTACAGGAACACCTCACCGGTGCACTGGCCCGGCTGCGTCTGGTGACCAGACCCAGGGCGGCACTGGTGACGCTTTCGATTCTGGGCACGGCACTCGTCGTGGCACCAGGAGCTTCCCCCGCCGCCGCGGCGCCGTTACGGCAGACGTCAATCATCACCAACAACATCCAGGGCGAGGACGACGCGACGGCCAGCAAGTGGTCCTCGCAGGTCCAGGGCTACGCCAGGTCCGCCGAGATCGTCCTGATCCAGGAAGCCGGGCCCCAGGGCCCGAGCCACGCCAGCCAACAGCCGGACGTCACCACCGCGGACGGTGACACCGTCCGGCACTCGACCTGGCAACCGTTCAGCAGCCGGGTGCAGCCCAGCCCGTACCACGTCTTCTTCATCCAGACCGACGACAACGGCGGCCGGGGCCAAGGCGGCCGGGTGAACCTGGCGACCATCACCCATGACCAGCCCGACGAGGTACGCGTCGTCACCAACCCCATCCAGCGTGGCCGGGCCGCGCTGGGCGTCCGGTTCGGAGACGACTGGTACTTCAACGTGCACGGCCTGTCGAGCGGCGGCGGTGACTCCACCACCCTGTTGACGGCGATCCGCGACTCCGTCCGCTCCTGGGGCGCGCAGTACCGCTGGACGGCCGGCGGCGATTTCAACGTCGATCCGCGGACGCTGCAACGCCGCGGCACCTTCCCGATCGGCGCCCGCGTCTACAACTCCGGACTTCCCACCCACGAGAGCCGCAACGAACTGGACTACTTCGTCAGTTCCGACTGGGAGGCCGGCGACGCCACCGCGAGCCGTATGAACGGAGGCAGCAGCGACCACTACCCCGTGTGGTGGAACGGCATGCGCGCGGCGGCGGAACCGCCGGAGCTGAAGGTGATGCCGCTGGGCGACTCGACCTTCGGCACCGCCGAGAAGATCGGCTACGGCGCCACCCTGGCCGGCTCGCTCTATGCCCTGATCTCGCTCGTCTCCAAAAAACGGGACGTACCAGTGGACTTCGTCGGCTCCGGCTCCACGGGGCAGAAGGGGGACCCCGCCTACGAGGGCGCTCCCGGCGAGCAGATCAGCGCCATCGCCAAGCGGTCCACGACCGCTCTGCCGAAGTACCGGCCCAACATCGTGACGCTGCAGGCCGGCACGTACGACATGCGGGACGGCGAGCAGGACGGCGCCGCGCAGCGGCTGAAGGACCTGGTCGACCAGATCGAGAAGGACAACCCGGGCACGGTCGTGGCACTCGCCACCCTGGGTCCCGCCACCGACCCCGCAGTCCAGGCCCGGATCACCGCCTACAACGCCGAGATCCGCAAGATGGTCGGCGCCTGGCAGAGCGCGGGACGGCACGTCGTTCTGGCCGACACCGGCGCCATGACCACCGAGGACCTGTCCGGTGACGGACTGACGGCGAACGACTCCGGCAACAAGAAGATCGCCGAGGCGTTCGAGGACGCCATCCGCTGGGCCCTCGTCATGGACTGGGTCGCGGAACCACGAGCCGGCGGCGGGAAGGTGCCACTGAAGGTGATGGTGGTGGGCGATTCGATGAGCCAGGGCTACGAAGGTGACTGGACCTGGCGCTACCGCCTTTGGGAATGGTTCAAGAAGGAGCACGTCGACGTCGATTTCGTCGGTCCGTACCAGGGAACCCGGCCGCAGGAGACCCCCAAGGCGCCGCCCGTGCCGCCACTGCCGGGGAAAGGCCCATCGACTGAGAGCGCTCCCGCCACCTCGGGCGGGTACGCCGCCGGGGTCGCGCCGGACTTCGACACCGACCACTTCGCTGTCTGGGGCCGGCAGGCGGCGCAGGACAAAAAGCTGATCGCCGAGCAGGTGGCGAAATACCAGCCCGACCTGCTGTTGGTGGGGCTCGGGTTCAACGACATGGGCTGGTTCGTCAGTGGTCCGGAAGGCACTCTGGACAGTATGCGGACGCTGGTCGACCAGGCCCGTGCCGCCAAACCGGACCTCGATTTCGCCCTGGCCAACGTTCCGCAGCGGACGTTCATCGGCGGCCGCGACGACCTGCCCGTCAACACGACGAAGTACAACAGCATGCTCGCACAGGCGATCCCGTCGTGGACCACCGACAAGTCCCGAGTGGCCCTGGTCGACTGGGCCGGCAACTACAGCTGCGACACGAGCAGCTGTCCTGCCGGCTATGACGGGCTGCACCCCAACGCCCTGGGCGAATACCAGATCGCCCAGGCATTCGTGCGCACCTTGCACGACAGCTACGGTCTCGGCAGCCAACTGATCGACATTCCCGCGCATGTCCCCGCCCGGCCGACGCCCGCGCCGGACACGGTCTGGGTCGACTCCGGAGCGAGCGGCATCACCCTGAGCTGGGAACCGGTCTACGGCGCCCGCGGTTACACCGTCCGGCACCGGATCAAGGGATCCGGCACCTGGAACGAGACACCGGTCAGAGCGCCCCGCTTCGACACCACCTGGACCCTCGACGGCTGGGAGTGGGAATACCAGGTCCGCACCGACAACGCCGATGACGGGAAGTCCGGGTGGTCCAAGACGGTCGGTGCCACCGCGCACCCGAAGACCGCCGCGGCGCCCCAGAACATCGTCTCCCGCGCCACCGACACCGGCGTGGACGTCTCCTGGGACGCGGCAACCGGCCCGTACACCGACTCGATCGATCGGTACGAGGTCATCACCTGGGACAAAGACACCCCCGGAGCGATCATCAACAGCATTGCGGTGAGTGGGAGGTCGGCGCACGTCGACGGGCTGAAGCCGGGCCACCACTACCTCGTCGCGGTCGCCACCTGGAACGCCGCCGGTGGCGGCATGCCGGGCGTCGCCCGGTCCGTCACCGTCGGGGCCGGCACACCTCCGGCACCCACCGGTCTGAAGGTCACCTCCACCGACGCCACTACCGTCCAACTGTCATGGAACGGGTCCGTGTGGGCCGCCGGTTACCGCGTCTGGATCCGGAACGTCAACGACAGCAGCGGGTCCAAGCACGACGGCAGCGGGTTCGAGGCCGACGAGTACATCACCAACGAGACCAGCCGGGGCATCGCCTACCTCGTCCCCGGCGTCTGGAACTACGAATTCTGCGTCACCGCCATCAACGGCGAAGCGGAATCCGGCAAGTCCAACTGCGTGATCGCACCAAAGCCGTCGGCCACGGCCCGGACGCTAGCCCCGCTGGACGCGAAGAGGGGCGCACCGCTCTCCGCCCTGATCCGGGCCCCGCGCGCACCGGCCGGCTTGACCGGGTAACAGGGGCCGCACCCCGAGTGAGGAGGCGGCGGGTGAACGCCTCACCGCCTCCTCACTCGGGGTGGCACACGTCCGAGACGCCCTGGGACTTCGCATCCCGGCAGCTCGAATCGCCGTGAGATGGAGCTCAGGTCTTGTCGAACCATGGCCGGGGTTCGGCAGTGGTGACGACGTTGCGATGGGCATCGAGCTCGATCTGGGCAAGAGGTGCGTAGTGCTCAACTATGCGGCGGCCAAAGGATTTGGGTGTGGCTCTTCTGGAGTGAGCTCGTCGGTCAGGCCAGGAGTTCGTAGTTGTGCTGGTCGGGCCGGGGGTAGAGGCGTTCGCGTTCTCTGTGGGTGTGGAAGGTCCGGTACTGCGGGAAGTCGCCGTTGCCGATGACGGCGCGGAGGGTGAGACGGCTTCCGCGCCGGGGACGCTCCACCGGCTGCCGGTGATGTCGAGCCGGTCGGCCACCAGATGACATGCTGCTCCCTCGACGATGCCGCCGGCGATCGGCCGGCCGGCATCGAGGGCCTTGTCGTAGTGGACGAAGGCGGCGTTGTCCTCTACGTAGCGACAGGCCCTGTCCGCCGCGGCCCGTTGATCGGCGGACAGGCCCAGCCCGTTGGCCTCCGCGCGGAGGTCGGCGACAGTTCCTGAAGCCCCATCAACCCGGATGCACCGCCGGAACGACGCCGCCCTGCCCGCGTACCCCGTCGGTCACCGTCATCGTGGCGCCGACGGGGTACGCCCGTCAGCCGCGAGCGGAGTGCGACTTCAGCGGATGCGGTGCTTCCGCCAGAAGGGGCCGAGGTCCCTGTGTGTCATCGATTGTGCGGCCTTCTTGAAGTCGACGGTGGTGGAGACGCCGTACCAGTGGTCGTGGGCGTACTTCTTGATGAGGCGCGCCATGGTGCCGGCCCCGAGGACGTGCTCCAGGTCGGCCAGGACGCAGGGGCCGATCCCGTACACGACCTGGGAGTACTCGCCACGGTGTGTAGACCAGTAGGCCATCGAGTTGGTGAGCGCGGCGGTGGCGCTCGGCCAGGAGTCGTCCGGCGAGCACTCGAACCCGTCCCAGCGGTAGTAGCGCGCGTTGGCGTACTGAGCGAAACTTTCGTCCAGCCAGGGTGAGTTGTACTCGTCGTTGCCCACGACGCCGTACCACCACTGGTGGGCGATCTCATGGACGGTGGCGCCGCCCTCCTCCTCGGTGCCGAGGATGACCAGGCCGGGGTACTCCATGCCGCCGGCGAACCCGGGGGTCATCACGAGGTCTATCTCGCCGTACGGATAGCGGCCGAACTCCCTGCCGAACCGGTCGATGGCGGCGACGCCGTCCTTGCGGTTGAGGCGGACACCGGCGGCGGGCGTGTTCGGCGACCAGTACGACTTCACGCGCACGCCGTCGGGCGAGGTCTGGGTCGCGGTGCGGAACGGGCCCGCCGCCCATGCAAAGTCCCGCACCCGCTTGGCGACGCTGTGGGTGACCGTACGCCCGGTACCGCCGGGGCGGGTCCATGTGCTGCCGGTCGCCGGGACCTTGAGGGCGGACGGGTGGTCGAGGCGCACCCGGAAGTCGCTCGCCAGGGTGTAGAAGCTCTCGCCGTACGACACATACGGATCGAGGTGCCACCCCCTCGTGTCGTGCACGGCGATGACCGGCAGCGCGTTGCCCAGGAAGCGGAACGCGCCTTCGCGGCCGAAGCGGTTGTTGCGTGCGGGCACGGTGAGGGCCACGTCGAAGGAGACGGCCGTCCGCTCACCGCGTGCGAGCGGCCTCGGCAAAGCGATGCGCAGCGCCGTGCACTTCACGCCGGGGCGGCCCGGAGTGCCGCCGCGCACGTGGGAGACGCGGACGGGGGACGGTCTTCCGGATGTCCCGCAGCCGTCCTCGCCATTGCCCCACAGGCGTATGTACACCTCACGCAGGGGCCGACTGGAGGCGTTGCGGAAGGACACCGTCTGCCGGCCTGCCCAGTGGGAGCCGTCGGCGTCGGCGCGCAGCTTCACGTCGTAGCTGGGGCGGTCGGGCGTCGCGGGTTCGGCCGCTCTCACCGCGGCGCCGGGCGCCGGGCCGGACGGCGTGCCGGCCTCGGCCACGGTGGAGCCTGCAGTCGCGAGCAGCGCGAGCAGGGCGACCAGCAGACGGCGACCGGTTCTTGAGGGGCCCGTGCGCGACGAAGGCATGGCAGACGACATGACAGATGACATGCCAGCGGATCTTGTCACAGGGTTCCCCACGGCCGACACAGGCCCGCGCGAAGAGGGGAGGTCGGCTCCGCTTGGGCGGCGAAAATGCCAGGGTACGCAGGGGATGTTCGCTGTACGTTGGCGCACAGTAAGGATCCCGGTTCAGCCCATCCGCAGTTCATCCCCTTCCATGAGGCCTGGCCACGTGTTCCTGACCATCACCACAACCGGCACCCCCGAACGCCCCGCGACCGACCTCGGCTACCTGCTGCACAAGCATCCCGACAACGCGCAGACGTTCTCCACCTCCTACGGCACTCTGTAGGCCGCGTGCGCGGTCCTGGCCGGAGCGAAGTCCCTGGCCGCGATCGCGGAGTGGGCCGCCGACGCCCCGCCCAACGTCCTGGCCCGGCTCGGTGGCCCATGCCGGGAGCCGGAACACGGCCAGTCGCCCCGGCCGAGGCCACCGTGTGTCGTGTCCTCCAACGCATCGACGGCGACGCGCTGGATACAGCCGTCGGAAGTTGGCTCGCCGTGCGGAACGCGCCGCCGGCCAGGAGGGGAACTGGCGATGTAGAGGTCGTCGAGCGGTTTCACCAGGCGTCGCAGTTCACGCGCCGCCCGCGGCGGAAGAGCGTGCATGGCCGCTTCCAGGACTTCCCGTTCGTCGGTTGTATAGAAGGGGTTGCACAAAGGGCAATCGCAACCGCCGGAGAGAGCACGGCTGGGGCGGTGAGCCGTGCGTGACCACCGTTGCAAGGCCTGGGCTATCGCCCCAGGCCGGAGCCGGTCGTGTTCGAGGCGGGAGACCGCTCCGGCAAGCTTGCCGGAGCCACGGGGCAACCCAGGCGTTGGTGTTTCATGCGTCTGCCGCCTCGGGTGACGTCCGGAGGCGCGGACTTGGGACGGCAGACCTTGGGCAGCGCCCTCCACTTGCAGCCCGTGTCGACGACGTAGCGGATCGCGTCCACGACCTCCCGGCGCGGGTGCTTCTCCGGGCGTCCCCCCTTGGGGGACTCGTAGGCCGGTAGCTGGGAGGAGGGGCTCGATGAGGACCCATTCGTCGTCGCAGGTGTCGGACGGGTAGCAATGGGGCCGGGACAACCCAACTTCCCTTCCAACAGACGGGTGTTGAAGGAAAGCTGTGCCGTCCCCCAACCCGGTCAGACGTCGATGTACTCGGCGATGATGTCGAGAGTGGAGTCGACCGAGCCGAGCTGAGTGTTGAGGTGCTTGATCCACCGTCCCTTCGGCTGGAGTGCCGCGTGCGGGCCAACGATGGCTGTGATGAACCGGCGGATCTCGGTCAGCTCCTCCCTCACGATCCCGAGTTCGTATGCCTGGAGTTCGGCCGGCTCGGTGCAGAAGCGGTGGCCGTCCTTCTTCGTCAAGATCGGGGGTGGCCAGCCCCGTTCGGAGATGATGTCGCGCAGGCAGGCCAGGCCCGCGCTGGTCTGGCTGGGCGTCAGCTCGCCGGAACGGACGAGCTGGGGGAAGGTCAGCCCGGCTGGGCGGCCCTCGAAGAGCGCGAACCGGACGGTGTCGGCGTGCCGCTGGGAGGCGGCCGATCTGCGCTCGGAGGCGCGTGGCACCGGCTATTCGCCTTACAGGAGCTTGGCCAGTTCGCCGTCGACATCGACCTTCCCGGCGTGGAACCGAGGCTACTGCGCTGAGGAGTTGAGACGTAGAACATCTCTCAACGGCACAGGAGCCTTGTGCGTCGCGGGGGTCACCCCGTCATCCGACCGGTGACCACTCTGTAAACGCTCAGTGACCCCGCCTGCGGCGCATTGGGAAGGCGGTCCCACAGAGTCCGCTTGTCCGAATCGACTCGGGCAGGTGCGTCCACGATCCGAGCCGCTGACGCTGCCTCGGTACGCAGCCGCTCCCACACGGCTCACCAGCGCGTCAGCTGCTCGTCGTGGCCGACTTCACCTACGTCGCGACCTGGTCCCGGATCGTCTACGTCGCCTTCGTCGTGGACGTGTTCTCCCGGGCGATCGTCGACTGGTCCGCCGCCACCAGCAAGCGGGCCAAGCTCGTCCTCGACGCCCTCGACATGGCCCTGTGGCGGCGCGACCGAGCCGGCATCCCTGCAGGTACCGGGCTGATTCATCACTCGGATGCAGGCAGTCAGTACACGTCTTTCGCGTTCACCGCCCACCTCCTCAAGGCCGGCATAGACGCTTCGATCGGCACCGTCGGCGACGCCTTGGACAACGCCCTCATGGAGTCCCAGATCGGCCTCCACAAGACGGAATTCATGAAGCCTCGCAGGCCCTGGCACGGCCTGGCCAACGTCGAGCTCGACACCACGGAATGGGTCGACTGGTTCAACAACCAACGCCTCCACACCACCATCGCAGACATCCCACCCCACGAACACGAGACCAACTACTACGCTCAACCCAGCCTCAACCGGCGGCTGGAGTCAATGTATAGAGCCTCCACCGATCCCGGAGCGGTTTACTCTGCACCCGCCATAGCAGTCGCCGCGAGAATGACCTGGCTTTTTCCTCACTCATGTCAGCAACAGGCGAGCACCACCCGTCAGTCCAATCACCAGGTCACTGAGGCTGCGCCACTGGCACTCAGATGACGACGTCCAACTGACACTCTCCCGCAGACCAGCAGGGGTGAAAGACCGCCAACCGGCACAGCCCACCCCACCACACGGACCGCGAGGAGATCTGCATGGACCACCGGGACGTCGACGCCGCCGTGGCGGAAATGCTGCGGGTGCTTGACCCGCATACCGCCAAGGACTCGACGATGCCGGCGGAGCCGCTCGAATGGACGTGTCGGCACACAGCAGCCCACATCGGCCACGACCTGCTGGCCTACGCAGGGCAGCAACTGGCAGCACAACCCGCCGACGCCTACCTTCCCATCGACCTGAACGTTCGTCCCACCGCCTCGCCGGCCGAAGTACTCCAAGCCGTCACTGCGGCGCACTGCTCACCAGCGCCCTGGCCACAGCCAACCCGACCCTGAGGGCCTGGCACTGGGGCCCATGCGACCCCGGAGGATTCGCCGCGATGGGCGTCGCCGAAACCCTGCTGCACACCCACGACACCACACAGCAACTGTCCGTGGACTGGCCGCCACCAGCACCGCTGAGCTCAGCAGTACTCAACCGGCTCCTCCCCGCCGCCCCCAAAGACCCCACCCAGGTACTCCTCCGGCGCACCGGCCGCGCAGAACTCGACGGCCTCCCTCACCGAACCTCATGTAGGTGGGAAACAGCAGGACCGGACTGACGAGCAGTGAGCGCAGATCGAACCGTTACCGGACCCGACACCGAAGCAGGGAGGACGGTGGCGGGATCACCGGAAGGTGATCCACGCGATCGCGTTCAAGTACCGCACCGGAACACCGTGGATCGGCCTGCCCGAGTACTTCGGTCGTGGAAAGGCGTTCACCACCGGCTACGCACCTGGGCCGCCGACGGCACCTGGCAGCGCATTCTGACCACCCTGCTCGCCCAGGCCGACGCCGAGAGCGGCCTGGAAAGGGTCGTCGCGGTCGACTCCACCATCGTCCGCCCTTACCAGCACGCCGCCGGGGCCCGTCGAAAGGGGCTCCGGTCGGCGAGCCGGACGACCATGCCCTCGGGCGGCTCCGTGGCGGGCTGACCACGAAGATCCACCACTCGAGGCCGAACTGAAAGCCACAGCTGACTCGTATCCGAAACTCGCCACGCAGGCATTCATTTTCGATGATGTCCTGTAATTACTTGTTTCCCAGTTTCCGATCGGACCAGTGGTCGACTTCCCCTCGCGAGGACCGCCGACACGAGGTTGTCGTCGTACCGGCCGGTTGCGGCTTCGTCAGAGCAGTTTTTGGAAACCTCATTGGAACAGCAAGCGGTCGTGTACGGAGAAGTTCGGAGTGACCTGGATATCCAGTGCACCGAAAGTTTCGCCCATGTGGAAGTCGACTGAGACGTGCATGGCCGATGGATCAGAAGTAAATGCTAGCCGCGTCGCACTCTCGCGGAAGATGTCCAGCAGCAGCTTATCGCCACTCGTCCAGCGGACTCTCACTGATCTGCCGACCACGTCATAGGACAGGACGAGCCAGGCGCCGTCGTCGCTGTGCCAGCTGAGCACGCGGGCACCGCTTTCGTCGGTGTCCGGCCACTGGCCGATCGCATCGAGGACCTCCTCGTCGCGCGGGGCAAGAAACTCCCGGTACATGTTGTCTGCCTCACTTCTCAATGTACGGCGGCCAGTGGGGCATGCTGCCGTGGATGCTCACGTTCGGCCCACTGCCACGGAAGATCACAGTCGAAAGTCTACGTCCGCTGTCGGGCAGAAGCTCCCATGTGCTCTCGACGCCTAGAGCGCCGTGAGGCCCGTGCAGTACAGAGTTCGTGACGCCGAACTCACCGCTACCACCGTCCCACTGCTTTGTGAACGTCCGCTCGAACGGCTGCTCAGCGGCATTGGCCAGATGGTCAGTCACATACTGACGCATCTCCGGAGTGTCACGTATGCCGATGCGATGGAGTTGCAATTCGTTCTGCAGAGCTCTGGGCGAGTTGTGCGAGTCCGGCTTGATGTCCTTATTGAACAGGTAGTCGAGTTTTCGAGGATTGACTTCGGCTGTACCGCCTTGCCCCGGCGTGCAGCCGGAGAGACCCAACGGGTCCGCCCAAGTGTGGGGATTCGGTACGTACGTGCCCGGGTTCGGGGAGGGTGTGAGACCGAGCGGATCGCTTGTGAGATACCGGGCGGTTTCGGGGTCGTAGTGGCGGAAGTAGTTGTAGTGGAGGCCGGTTTCCGGGTCGTAGTACTGGCCCGGGAAGCGCAGGGGCGTGTAGGTGGTGCTGTTGGCCGCCCATGCCGTTGCTCCCCAGAGTGTGCTGCGGGTGCGCCAGGCGATGTCGCCGTGTTCGTCGATGAGTTCGCTCGGGGTGCCGACGATGTCTGTGACGATGGCGAAGAAGCGGGAGTCGATCTCCTCCCGGGGTGCATCCTCCGCGGTGATGCGTTCCGTCTGGGCTAGTGGGCGTAGGCCCTGGTGGTCCCAGGTGAGGGTGACCGGGTTGGGGAGGTCGGGGGAAATGGTGGTCTGTTCGCAGAGGGTGGTGCCGTCCCAGGTGAAGTCCACCCGTTCCAGCACCGTTTCGCCGTCGGCCGCCAGGCGGAGTTTCGCCGTGCGGCGGCCCAGGGGGTCGTAGGTGTAGCGCCAGCGGGTACCGTCCGGGGTCACGACCGAGGTCAGGCGGTCCTCGGTGTCCCATTCGTAGCGCCAGGTGTCCGGCTTGCGGGAGAGGCGCATCTTCTGGCGCAGGGTGATGCGGCCGAGGGCGTCGTGTTCGTATCGGACGTTGCCCGCTCGGTTGATGCGGGTGCCCGTGTAGGTCCGCGGTCCCGTCGTCTCCGCGCCCGGGTGGCTCGCCGGCCACTCGGCGCGGGCCTGGTTGCCTGCCTCGTCGTACGCGTACCGCTCCGTCCAGCCTGCTGCGTGGACCGCCGTCACCCTGCCGGTCGCGTCCAGGTCGAAGCGGCGGCGGCCGGAGAGGCGGTCCTCGATGCCGATGACGTTTCCGTCGGCTCGGTAGCTGTAGGCCCGGTGCTGCACCGTGCGGCCCGCAGCGCCGGTCACCGACTGGGTCGTCAGACGGCCTAGTGTGTCGAAGGCGTGCTCCAGGGCGATCGTGTCGCCGATGTAGCGGGCCAGTTCGCGGCCGGCGTCGTCGTAGGTGAAGTCAATGGCACGGCCTGACGCCACCATGCTGGTGCGTCGGCCTGCCGCGTCGTATGACCACTTCGTCTCGGCGCCGGTTGGCGTCGTTCGGCTGGTGCGGCGGCCCAGGACGTCGTAGGTGTACGTCAGCGCGCGACCGTCGACCGTCTCCGAGCGCAGGCGGCCGTGGCGGTCGCGGAGCAGGGTCAGGGTCGTGCCGTCCGGTCCCGTGGCCTGGGCGAGTTGGTCGGTGAGGTCGTAGGCGTAGGTCGTCACCTGGCCGGCTGCGTCTTTGCGCAGTACCTGGCCGAGTTCGTTGCGTTCGAAGGAGACCACCTCGCCAAGCGTGTTCCGCCGCGAGAGCAGGCGGCCGGCAGGGTCGTACTCGTACGTCAGGGTGCAGTCGTCGAAGTCCTTCTCGCTCGCCAGGCGGCCGGCCGGGTCGTACCCGTACGTCCACGTCAGGCCCTGCGGGTTGGTGACCTTCCTCAGGCGCAGTTCGGTGTCGTGGCCGAATTCGTAGCGCACTCCGTCCGGGCCCGTGCGGGCAGCCAGCAGATCGAAGTGGGTGTACTCGAAGCGGGAGACGCCGCCGAGCGGATCGGTGTGGCTGGTGCAGTTGCCCTCTCCGTCGTATGCCCACGTCTCCGCCGTGCCGTCCGGCGCGGTATGACGGATCAGGCGGCCTTCGACGGACCAGACCAGCAGCGTTGGGGCGCCCGTCGGGTCCGTGATCGTTGTCGGGCGGCCGAAGGCGTCCCGTTCGTAGTGGGTGACCGCGCCCAGCGGGTCCGTCACCCGCACCGGCAGGCCCGCCCGGTCGCAGACGACCGTCGTCGTGCTGCCCAGCGGGTCGGTCACAGAGGTCAGATGGCCGGCGCCGGTGTAGGTGAAGTGGGTCGTCCGGCCCGCCGGGTCCGTCACCGAGGTACGGTTGCCCCGCTCGTCCCAGGTCTGGCGGAAA
Source organism: Streptomyces sp. NPDC096012 (assembly GCF_040426375.1). Taxonomy (NCBI): domain Bacteria; kingdom Bacillati; phylum Actinomycetota; class Actinomycetes; order Kitasatosporales; family Streptomycetaceae; genus Streptomyces; species Streptomyces sp. NPDC096012. The sequence continues at coordinate 4,413 of NZ_JBEOTD010000044.1, read as the reverse complement.
ACTGTGCCGTCCGAGTTCACCACCTTCACGGGCAGGCCCGCCTCGCCGTACTCCGCTCGCACCTCGCGGCCGTCGGGACGGACCACCCGCGTGAGGTTGCCCCCCTCGTCGTACTCGAACGCCGTCGTGTGGCCCAGCGGATCCGTCTCGGACAGCAGTCGGTTGTAGCGGTCGCGGACGTAACGGGTGGTGGCACCGACGGCGTTCGTCTCAGCGATCACCTGGCAGCGGCGGTTGATCAGGTATCGGGTGGCGTGGCCGTGCGAGTCGCTGAGGGTCGTGGTGTGCTCGCCGGTGTCCGGGTCAACCGGTCCGTAAGTGAAGGTGGAGCGCAGGTGACCGGCGGCGCCGGATTGGTGGGTGCAGCGGTCCTCGTCGTCGTAGACGTACGTGAAGTGGCTGTCGTTGGTGTCGGTCCAAGAGGTGATGCGGCTCTGGTCGTCGTATCCGAAGCGGGTCGGACGGCCAGAGGAGTTGGTCGTCTCGGTGAGGTCGCCGTCGGTGTAACCGTAGCGGATCAGTTCCTGGTCGCCGCCGTCCGCAGCCGCACCGGCCAGGTGCAGGGCGGTGACCCGGCCCTGCGACGTCGAGACGTGCAGACGGTAGCCGCCGCTGTGGATGACCGAACGAGGTGTGCCGTCGGCGTCGTACTCGAAGCAGATCCAGTTGCCGTTGCGGTCGTCGAGCTGTTCCAGCAACGCCAGCGTGTCGGAGCGGTCGGCGAAGTGCCGTACACGGCCCGATTCCGGGTCGGTGACGGTGTAGCCTCCGTCGACCCGGTCCAGGGGCCAGCGGGGGCCGTGGCTGGGCAGCGTCGGCACGCCCGGTGCCGGGTGCGGGTAGGCGAGTGTCAGGCCGTCCTCGCCGACGAAAACCACGCCCTCGGCGTCGATCTCCAGACGCTGGTCGAGCGTGGAGGACCAGGCCGGTCCGAACCAGCCGCCCAAGCGGTACGAGGACTCGAACTGCCGCCTGAGCAGCAGCGGCAGCTGGGCCGGGAGCGAGACGTCGGTCACCGGCAGCACCATCCGGCCGGTCGCGACGTCGACGGGGTCCTTCTCGCAGACCTTCTCCAGCGGCCGGCGCGAGACGTCCTCCGCGCCCTCCTCCACGGCGTTCCGGGCGGTCTTACGCAGTCCCTGCTCCGCTACCCCCTCCGCCCCTTCCTTCAGCGCGAGCCGCAGCCCGCCCCTTGCCAGCCCCGCGCCCTTGGTGCCCACCAGCTCGGGGATGAGGCGGCCGACGAACTCCGCGGGGTCCTTCTTGAAGCCGTCGACGGCGGCTTGGACGACCCGCTCGGGGTGGGAGGCGGTGGAGACCAGGCCCGCCAGCGTCATGTTGACGTTCTGCAGGTAGGCGGCCGGATGGGTGAGGTTGTAGGGGTCGGTCGGGTTCAGGCCCCGGGCGAAGTTCAGCAGGCCCGCGGTGCCTTTGAGAGCGCCACCGACCACGTGCGTGAGCTCCGTGTTGACCGCCTGGTAGCCGTCGACGAGATCGTTGCGTATCCGGGACAGCGGCGGCGGCTCGGCGGGGGCGTGCGCGAGGGCCGCCTTCACCTTGCCCTGCGCCTGGGAGGCGGCGGTGTTGCGCTGCTTGCGGGCCTCGGCGAGCTTGTGGACGGCGGCCTTGACGTCGGCCTTTCCCGCCTCCATGTCCTGCTTCGGCTCCGGTCCCGGGTCGTCGCCCGCACGGGCCTTGGCGTTATAGGCCTCGGCCCTGGTCCGGTAGTCGTCGGCCGCGGCCTTGGCCGCCTTCACACCCTTCTTGTAGAGCTCCACAGCCTCCTTGGCCTGGGCTTGCGCCCACTTGACGGTGTCCGCGTACGACTCCAGGGCTCCCGCTGCCGCGGTGCACGCCTCGGCCGCCTGCGCCCACTTGATCGGGTGCACGCCGAACTTCTCCCTAAAGGCGTCCCCGCCCTCGCCCTGCCAGCCCGAGGAGTCGACCTTCCGCAGTCCCTGGCTGACCTTGTCGAAGGCGCCGTGGAAGTCCTTCAGGTGCTTCGCGCTCTCGCGGATCTTCTCCGGACTGCCGTGGATCAGTTCGTTGGGCTCCCCGGTCTGGCCGAGTTGCTGCTCGCCTGGGGTGGCGCCCAGGTCGGAAGCGACCTCGTCGCCCCAGTCCTCCACGCTCTCGGCCCAGTCGTGCGCGCCGACGTGGTCCAGTGCCCCGCCCAGCTTGTCCGTGCCGTAGTCGACGGCCTCGCCGAGCTTCTTCTTGCCCTCGTCATAGAGGTGTTCGGCGCCGCCCAGGAACGAGTTGGTGACGTCTCCGAGGCCCATCAGCCCTCACCGCCCCGCTGCTCGGCCGCCTTGGCGCGGGCTTCCGGGGAGGGGCCGAAGGCGTCGTCGAGGAACTTGTCGTACCCCTTGTCGGAGACACCGACTGCGCCGTGCAGGTCTTCGGGGTTCATGCCCGGCAGCGGGCCGATGGTGTGGGAGGTCATCACGTCTCGGCCGGCGTCCTTCCAGCCCTGCTCGCTGGTGGCCAGTGCCTGATCGAAGGACTCCTTGCTGTAGTCGACGCTCATGCCCGAGGTCGCGATGTCGCCCCAGCCCATCTTCTCCACGTCCTCCTCGGAGGCGTAGGGATTGCCGACGGCCGAGTTCGCGACGACCTTGAAACTGCCCTCCACGTACTTCTCGGTCTCGTAGTACGTGCCCGCCGACAGGCCCGTCTTGACCGCGAAGCCGTTGCCCTCGTTGATCAGCGAGCGCACGCCCCACTCCCAGCGCTCGCAGAACGACGTGAACTCCCCCGTCAGGCCCTCGTGTCCCAACTCGAGTCCGGACAGGGCGATGTCGCCGAAACCGCGCCCGGCTCCGGCCTCCCCGACCATGCCGAGTTCCTTCAACTCGCCCAGCGCCTCGGTCAGTCCCTTGGCGATCAGGGCGAGCCCGTCCGCCTTCAGGTCCTTGCCACCCTCAGTCATTCCGCGTCCCCCGTTCCGTCGGCGAAGTCCACCGCTACCTGGTCCGGCACGATGCCGCGCACCGGCGGGAACACCATGCCCTCCTCCCCGTCGGCGCAGTCCAGGGCCACCCCGCACGGCACTCCGGCCGCCGGCACCGCCACATCCAGCAGACGCGCCCCGAGAACCGTCTGGTACGACCACTCACGGGCCGCAACACCGCGCGCGACCGCGTAGCGGGCCAGCGCCTGCTCGTCGGAGAAGGCCAGGATGAAACGGACGCCGCCGAGATCGGCGGTCAGCAGGCCCCGTTCGTCCTCCGGGCCCGGCCCGTCGCCGAGCGGCACCAGCACCGGGGTGCGGCGGAACTCACCCAGCAGAGCGGCGAACTCGCGCCTGCGCGCCTCGGCTCCAGCCGCTTCGCGACCGGAGTCCTGACCCTCTAGCGGCGGCTGTTCGCCGCGTCTTCCCTCTTCAACGTCGTGCTTCCCCGAAGACGCCTGCGCCTCCCGAGCGGTTGGCGGCGTCGTCATCTCCGCATAGCCAGCGATGCGCGACCGTGGAATCTGCTGCGGCCCGTCGACCGTACCCCCGTACTCAGACATGCAGCCCATCATCACAACTACACACAGCACGTCGCAAACGTCAGCTGTGAAGAGACATGGGTCAAAGGAGAGTCTTTGATCGCCTGGTGGAGGACGCTTGGCGCAATGGGCTGGGCGGCCCAACTTTTCGCGTGTAGCGGGCCGGTGGAGCGATCGTGGTGGGCCGCGTTCGCTCTGGTGTCCGCGCGTCCGGGGGGGTGCCGCGCGCATCCCGGTAGAGGAGGGTGTGGCCTGCTGCTCCGCCGTGCCCCTTTGGCCGTCCTAGCTGCTGTCGGCGCAACGGAGGTTCCAGTGGCCGCGCGTATTGGAACTCCGGTCACTCACTGGTTCGCCTCCGTCTCGTCCACCCGTTCTGGCACCCGGCACCGCTAGGGCCTGTCTGACAAATGATCACCGAGTTGGGATGCGCGCGCTCGACCCAATTGCCTTGTCAGCCTGGCGCCCGGCCAGTGATTCTGGGCGGGTGCCAGGACAGGGGAAAAGAAGGCGGCGGCAAGAGGACGCGCGGCAGCGGCTCGCTGCTCGTACCGCGCCGGACGCGGGACAGTGGGAACTCGTTGTTGAGACTCGGGACCAGGCAGAGATGCGTACGCGTTTGCGCCGTCTTCAGGAGGCAGGAGTCGACTGGTCGATGATCCGGATCGACACGCTGTGCGGGCGCCTGGGGCTGCCGACCAGCTACCGGCTGAGCCGTTTCGTGACGGACCCCGCGCGGGCGTCCGAGCACGAGCACTCTGATCATTGATTTTGTGGCAGGTCGAGGTGAGTTGACGGATGCGGCGTGGGAGCGGATAGAGCCCCTGTTGCCGCAGGTGGATGGGCGTGGTCGTCCCTGGCGTGATCACCGGCAGGTGATCAACGGGGTGCTGTGGCGGTTGCGGACCGGGGCTCCGTGGC
>NZ_JBEOTD010000043.1:0-71027 GCF_040426375.1 Streptomyces sp. NPDC096012 | reverse complement strand
CGGCCCCCCGCTCCCCCCCCCCCCCCCCCCCGTCCCGGCCGCCCGGAGGCACCGCCGGTGTCGCGCCCCTGCACGCGGCGGACGGCTCGACCGCGGGCACCGGTACGGCTCGCCCGCGGGCACCGCTGGTGTGCCGCCCGTAGGTGCCGGCCGCCGCGGACGGCCCTTGCGCTGGCGCCGGCGTGTCGTCCGTGGGCTGCGCGGGTGACTCGCCCACAGGCGCCCCCGGTGACCCGCCCTAGGCCGCCGAGGGCTGCCAGGCCTCCCGGAACCGGAGCCGGGCCCGGTGCAGGCGGGAGCGCACCGTACCCACCGGCAGGGAGAGCACCTCGGCCATCTCCTCCTCGTTGAGGCCGTACGCGCGCAGGGTGAGGACCTGCCGGTGGGACGTGGACAGCCGCTCCAGCACGTCGCTGATGTGCACGGCGTCCAGCGGGTTCGCCTGCTGGCCCGACTCGACCCGCGGATACGTTCCCTCCGCGCCGGTGCGCTTCGCGGTGCGAACGGCCTCGCGCACCGTCACCGACCGCACCCAGCCGTAGAACGCGGTCGGCTCACGCAGGGTGCGCAGACCGCGGTAGACGGCCAGGAGCGCCTCCTGAGTGGCGTCGGCGGCGTCGTCGTGGGTGACGGACCGGCACAGCCGGGCGACGTACGGGGTGATCCCGGTCAGCAGCTGGTTCATGGCCTGCTCGTCGCCCGCCTGGGCTCGGGGCAGCAGCGCCAGGGGCGTGGGGATGTCGCTGACGGTGCTCATGTCGGAAGGAGGCTCCTTACGGTGGCCGGTCGGAAGCGGCGGGCCGGTCGACCCACCCTCAGTTCGCCCGTGCGGAGACGGGCTCGGGGGCGTCGAGGAAGGCGGCGAGCCCGGCACGGACGTCGTCACGGAACGCCTTGCTGAACGAGGGGCTGAAGCAGGCGGTGAAGTGCGGGAACTCGATGGCGAGCCGCCCCTCGAAGGAGACGACGCACGCCATGACGGGACTGCGGCCCGCCTGCGGGAAATACTGCTCACGGGCGGGCACCAGCCGGACGTCGGTGGCCCGCAGCCCCTGCGGCAGCCGGGGGCCGCGCACGACGCCCATGTTCGTGGCGATCACCGTGGCCAGCTGCAACGTCGGACGGCCGGGGATCTCGGGCGTGATCCGCATCTCGTGGTACGGGCCCGCGCCGGCGACGAAGTCGCTCAGCCGGGCGTGGACGGAACGGGCCAGCGTCGTCAGGTCCGTCTCCGTGGAGACGTCCAGGGTCTGCAGATGCGTGGTGACGGCGGGCACCATGACCGCGGCGGGCAGCGGCGGCGTCAGCCGGGACCGCAGGTCGACGGGGGAGAGGCAGCCGAGCGTGCGCGGCCCGTCGCCCGGCAGGCGACGGCGTGCCGCCGCGAGAAGGGCCGCACAGACCAGGGCGTGCACGGACACGCCGGCCCGCCGCGCGGTCTGCCGCAGACGGGTGGTGCGCTCCTCGTCGAGGGTCAGCCGGCACACCTCGATGCGCCCGCCCCCGGCCGTGCCGGTGCCGCCCGGACCGGTGACGGCGGCGGAGCCAGTGCCGGTGCCGCCCGGACCGGTGACGCCGGCGGAGCCAGTGCCGGTGGCGTCGTCTGCGGCCGCCGGCGGCACGTCGTAGGGGACCAGTTCCACCGGGTGCCGCCGTGACTCCTCCACGCGCCGGTCGAGATACGCGGCGGTCCCGGCCGGATCGGCGGCGGGCAGCAACCGGCTGACGGGCTCGGGCCAGTCGGGTGCGGCGCCCGGAGCCCCGGCGGCCGCGCCCGGCTCCTCCTCGCCCTCGACCAGGGCCCGGTAACGGTCCCAGATCTCGTTGTGCAGCGCGATGCTGCTGTGCCCGTCCGTGACGGTGTGGTCCACCGAGAGGACGAACAGGTGGGCGTCGCCCTCCGGCGCACTCACCAGAACCGCACGGCTCAGCGGGCCGCCCAGCGACAGCGGGGTGTTCAGCTCCGCCGCGTACGCGTCCGGCACGAGGCCGGTCCGGGTGGTCAGCCGCGGCCGCTCGCCCTCGCCCAGCAGGCTCAGTGCGAAGCCCCCGCCCTCGGGGACGATGCGGGTCCGCAGCGACGGATGCGCCCGCGTGACCGCGTCGAACGCCGCAGACAGCGCCTCGACGTCGATGTGACCGCGCAAGGTGGTGGAGAGCACCGCCCTGCTTCTCTGCCCGACGTACAGCGTCTCCACCGGACACAAAGCACGGTGCATGTCCTCGGCCCTCATTTCCGTCCGCCCATTCCTGAGACCCGGATCGCTGACGGTCCGTCACCATTCGCGGGATCGACTCAACGTCCCTTCGAGAGTGCATGGTTGGGGCCGCGCGAATCCACCCGGGGAGGCGCGAGGCGCGAAAGTCGCGGAATTTCCCTAGAGCTTGCCGGAGGCCGTTCTATCCCCGCCCCCGCGTACTTCAGGGAAAAACCTGAATTCGCCTTCCCGGGGCCGGACCGGCTTGACCGGATCCGCCCTGCTGCCGCAGCGTGAGGACCTCGTAACCGGCGGTGGGGCCGCGGACCCGGCCCCGCCCTCGGCGTGCGGCCGTCCTTCTCCCGCCCCGTGGGCGAGGTCGCACCACCCCTGTCCGACCGTCCGGGCTCTTCCCGGCCGGGACATTACGGCTTGCCACGTGAGGGTTGTGCTATGTCACTCCACGAGGAGTCACTCCGCGAGGACGAACGTCGACCGCTGTCCGGAGCCCAGGAGGGCCTGTGGTACGCGCAGCGGCTGGCACCCGACAGCACCGCGTACAACACGGCGGAGGCGGTGGAGATCCACGGCGCCCTCGACACCGCTCTGTTCGAGACCGCGCTGCGCCGCACCGTCGGCGAGGCCGGCACGTTCGCGCTGCGCTTCTCCGACACCGACGACGGCCCCCGCTGCCACCGGGCACCGGAGGCGGACGACTGGCCGCTGCACCGGGTCGACGTCAGCGACGCCCCCGACCCGGAGGACGCCGCCTGGGAGTGCGTCCGGGGCGAACTGGCGACCCCGGTGGACACGGACAAGGGCCCGCTGTTCTCGCACACCCTCCTCACCCTCGCCGCCGACCGGCACATGTGGCTGCTGAGGGCCCATCACATCCTCCTCGACGGCTACAGCTACAAACTCCTCGGCCGCCGCCTCGCCGACACCTACAACGCGCTCGCCGAGGGACGTGAGCCCGGCCCCTCCGGCTTCGCGCCCGAGAGCCGGCTGCGGACGGAGGAGGCCGCCTACCTCGCCTCCGAGCGCTGCGCCCGCGACCGCGACCACTGGACGCGGCGACTGGCCGGACTGCCGGAGCCGGCCCGGCTCACCCGCCGCACCGCCCCGCCTCAGGCCCCGTTCCTGCGCCGCACCGCGGAAGTGGACGCCGCCGCCGTCAAGGCCCTGTCCGCCGCCGCGGCCCGGCTCGACGTCACCCGCACCGACCTGCTGACCGCCGCCGTCGCCGGCTACCTGCACCGCATGACCGGCACCGACGACCTCGTGCTCGGCATGGCCACCATGAGCCGGCTCGGCAGCGCGGCGCTGCGCACCCCGGGCACCGCCTCCGCCGTCCTGCCGCTGCGCGTGGCCGCCGACCCCGGTACCCCCCTCGCCGACTTCGCGCGGAACGTGGCCGCGGAACTGGCCGCGCTGCGCCGGCACCAGCAGTACCGGGGCGAGTTCATCCGCCGCGACCTGGGCCTGCTCGGCACCGGGCGCCGGCTGTACGGACCGGTGCTCAACATCGTCCCGTTCACCGAGACCCTGGACTTCGGCGGCCACCCGACGACCTGGCACCACCTCTCCGGCGGCGCCGTCGACGACCTGCAGATCTCCGTGCGGCCCGGAACCCGGCCCGGCGGTCTGTGGCTGGCCCTCGACGCCAACCCGGCCCTCTACGACGAGAGCGAACTCGCCCTCCACCGTGACCGGTTCGTGGCCCTGCTGCACAGGCTGGCGACGGCCGCGCCCACGACACCGCTCGGGGAACTGGACCTGCTGCTGCCCGGCGAGCACCCCGGCGGCCGGCCCGGCCGGGACCTGCCCGTCACCGCGACGCTCACCGAGCTGTTCGAGCGGCAGGCGCACGCCCGGCCGGACCGGGTGGCGGTGACCCACGAAGGCGGCCGGCTCACCTACGCCGAACTGAACGCCGAGGCCAACCGGCTGGCCCGGCTCCTGGCCGAGCGCGGTGCGGGCCCGGGCCGGGTGGTGGCGCTGGCGCTGCACCGCGGCCCCCGGCTGCTGCCCGCCCTGCTGGCGGTCCTCAAGACCGGCGCCGCCTACCTGCCGATGGACCCCGGACACCCCGCGCAGCGCCTGCGGCTGGTCATGGCGGACGCGGCCCCCGTGCTCCTGGTGACCGAGAGCGGCCTCGCCGACGACCTCGGCGGTGACGTCCCCACCGTCGTCCTGGACGATCCCGCCGTCGAGACGGACCTCGCCGCACGGGCGGCCGGCGACCTGACCGACGCCGACCGCACGGGCCCGACGAGCCCGGCGGACATCGCGTACATCATCCACACGTCCGGCTCCACCGGCCGCCCCAAGGGCGTGCCCGTCGCGCACGCGAACGTCGTCCGGCTCTTCGCCGCCACGGCCGAGCACTTCGACTTCGGCGCCGACGACGTCTGGACCCTGTTCCACTCCTACGCCTTCGACTTCTCGGTGTGGGAGATCTGGGGCGCCCTGCTGCACGGCGGCCGGCTCGTCGTCGTACCGTACGCCGTCAGCCGCTCCCCGCGGGACTTCCTGAGGCTGCTGCACGACGAGGGCGTGACCGTCCTCAACCAGACCCCGTCCGCCTTCGAGCAGCTGATGGACGCCGACGCCGGCCGGCCGGGCGGGGCGGGCGCGCTGCGCCACGTCGTCTTCGGCGGCGAGGCACTGCGCCCCGAGCGGCTGCGCCCGTGGGCCGACCGGCACGGCCTCGAACGCCCGGCACTGGTCAACATGTACGGCATCACCGAGACCACCGTGCACGTCACCCACCACCGCATCACCCCCGCCGACCTGACGGACCCGCGTCGCGGCAGCGTCATCGGCACCCCGCTCGCCGATCTGCGCGTCCATCTGCTGGACGGTGCCGGCCGGCCGGTCCCGCCGGGCGCCGTCGGCGAGTTGTACGTCGCCGGCGCGGGCCTGGCCACCGGATACCTGCACCGGCCCGACCTGACCGCCGAGCGGTTCCTCGACGACCCCTTCGGCCCGCCCGGCAGCCGCATGTACCGCTCCGGCGACCTCGCCCGGCGCCGCGCCGACGGCACCCTCGAATACCTCGGCCGCGCCGACCAGCAGGTGCAACTGCGCGGCTTCCGTGTGGAACCCGGCGAGATCGAGGCCGTCCTTGCCGGCCACCCGCGGATCTCCCGGGCCGCCGTCGTCGTACGCCGGGCCGGCAACGGCGCCCGGCAGCTCGTCGCCTACACCGTGGCCGCCGGCACCCCGGCGCCCAGCCCGGCGGAGCTGCGCGCCCACGCCGCCGCCCGGCTGCCCGACCACATGGTCCCCGCGGCCTGCGTGCCCGTCGACGCGCTCCCGCTGACCGCCAACGGCAAGCTCGACGTCGAGGCCCTGCCCGCACCCGACTTCACCGCCGCGGCGGCCGGCGCGCGTCCCGGGACCGCGCAACAAGCACTGCTGTGCGGCCTGTTCGAGGACGTGCTGCGGCTGCCCCGGGACACGGTCGGCACCGACGCCAACTTCTTCGACCTGGGCGGCGACTCGCTGCTCGCCACCCGTCTGCTCGCCCGGCTGCGGCACCGCACCGGCGCCGAGGTGCCCATCACCGCCCTGTTCGAGGAGCCGACCCCCGCCGCCCTCGCGGCACGCCTCGGCCACACCTCGGGTGCCGCTCCCGGGCGCCCCGTCCTCGGCGCGGGCGACCGGCCGGAACGCGTCCCGCTGTCGTTCGCCCAGGAACGCATGTGGTTCCTGAACCGGCTCGACGACTCGACGGCGACCTACAACATCCCGCTGGCCGTACCGCTCGGCCCCGAAGCGGACGCCGAGGCACTGCGGGCGGCACTGGGCGACCTCGCCGACCGGCACGAGAGCCTGCGCACCCTGTTCGCCGAGTACGACGGGATGCCCTACCAGCGGATCCTGCCGCCGGGGCGGCTGCGCCCGGAGCTGCACCGGGTGGACTGCCCGGCCGAGGAGATCGGTGCGCACGTCGCCACGGCGTCCCGGCACCGGTTCGACCTGACGGGTGAAAGCCCCCTGCGGGCCTGGCTGTTCGGGACCGGCGAGGAGCGGACGCTGCTGCTCGTGCTGCATCACAGCGCGGCCGACGGCTGGTCGCTGCGTCCCCTCGCCGACGACCTGACCGCGGCCTACGCGGCGCGCCGCGCGGGCACGGCCCCGGCCTGGGACGCGCTGCCCGTGCAGTACGCCGACCACGCGCTCTGGCAGCGCGCCCTGCTCGCCCCCGAACCGGAGGGCACGGGGCATGCGGAACGGCTCGTCGCGTACTGGCGCGAGGCCCTCGCCGGTCTGCCCGAGGAGTGCACCCTGCCCGCCGACCGGCCCCGCCCCACGGCGGCGCGCGACGGCGCCCACGTCACGCGGCACGTGGACGCCGCCCTGCACCGGGAGCTGCTGCGCCTGGCGGACTCCGCGGGCGCCAGCCTGTTCATCGTGCTGCACGCCGTGCTCAGCGCCCTGCTCACCCGGTGCGGCGCCGGAGAGGACGTCGTCGTCGGCGTGCCCGTCGCCGGCCGTTCGGAACCCGGCCTGGACGACCTGATCGGCCTGATCACCAACACCCTCGTCCTGCGCGCCGACACCTCCGGCGACCCCGCCTTCCGGGACCTGCTGGCCCGGCTGCGCCCGGCGGACCTGGCCGCCCTGGACCACCAGGAGCTGCCCTTCGACCGGCTGGTGGACGAGCTGAACCCGCCCCGCCTGCCCGGCCGCCACCCGCTGTTCCAGGTCATGCTCGCCCTGCAGAACAACGAGCCCGCGGTGCTCCGGCTGGAGGGTCGGGAGGTGCCGCTGCGGCCCACCGCCACCGGCACCGCCAAGTTCGACCTCTTCGTCGACGTCCTCGAACGGCACACCCCGGACGGCACCCCCGGCGGTCTCGAACTGCACGTCGAGTACGCCACCGACCTCTACGACGCGGCCACGGCCGAGGAGTTCGCCCGCACGCTGCGCAGCGCGCTGGACGCCGTGGCCGCGAACCCGGACGTACGGCTCGGCGAGCTGCCGGCTCCGGGCCCCCGCACCCCCCTCGCGGCCCCCGCGGCCGACGCGACCGGCCTGGTGGACGCGGCGCTCTCCGTGCCCGGCATCCGCGACGCCGTCGCCCTGCCCGCGAACGACGGGGGCCCCGTGCGGCTGTTCGTGGTACCGGGTCGTGCCGAGGCCACCGAAGGCGTCGAACGGATCATGGACCGCACCGGTGCCGGGGCGGTCCGCGTCACCGCGGTCGGCACACTGCCCCGCACCGCCGACGGCACGCTCGACACCGCCGCCCTCGACGCCCTGCCCGCCGTCGACCGGGCCGCCGCCGAGTCCTGGCGACAGCGCCTCTCCCGCCTCCCCGGCGTCGGCACGGCCGAAGTCGCCGTGGAGCACGCCCCGGAGGAACTCGGCCGCCGGCACGCGGGCCCGCCGCGCCGCGCCCCGCAGCCGGCACCGGCCGCCGGGCCGCGCACGGCGGCCGGCGCGAAACCGGCACTGAGCGAGGGACCGGAACTGACCGAGCCGTCCGTGCCCGGCTGGGCCGAGGCCCTGGTCCGCGCCGCCGAACGGGCCCGCGGCGACATCGTGCACGTGCACGCCGACGGCACCGAGACACACCGCGACTACGCCTCCCTCGTCCCCGAGGCCTCCCGGGTCCTGGCGGGACTGCGGCGGGCCGGGCTGCGCCCCGGCGACCAGGTGATCCTCCAGTGCGACGCGAGCGAGGACTTCCTCGCCGTGCTGTGGGGCTGCATCCTCGGCGGCTTCGTCGCCGTACCGCTCACCGTCCCCGCCTCCTACGCCACGTCCTCGGCGGCGCTCACCAAGCTGGAGGGCATCTGGCGGATGCTCGGCCGGCCCTGGATCGTGTGCTCGCCGGCACTCGAGGCCGGTCTGCGGGACGTGGCGGAGCGGCAGAACTGGCCCGCGATGCGGCTGACCACGGCCGACGCGCTCAGGGACGCCCCCGAGGACCGCGACTGGTACGCCGCCCGGCCGGACGACCTCATCCTGATGCTGATGACCTCCGGCAGCACCGGACTGCCCAAGGCCGTACGCCTGACCCATCGGGGCGTGCTCACCAGGTCCGCCGCCACCGAGGCCATGAACGGGCTCGGCGAGCGGGACGTCACCCTCAACTGGATCCCCCTCGACCACGTCACCGGCGTGGTGATGTTCCACCTGCGGGACGTCTACCTCGGCTGCCGGCAGATCCACGCGCCCACCTCCTGGATCCTTCAGGAGCCGCTGCGCTGGATGGACCTCGCCCACCGGCACCGGGTCACGGTCACCTGGGCACCCAACTTCGCCTTCGGGCTGCTGGCCGAACAGGCCCCCCGCTTCCGGGACCGGCAGTGGGACCTGACCCCGATGCGGCTGGTGATGAACGCCGGCGAGGTCGTCGTGGCCACCGCCGCCCGCGGCTTCCTGCACGCACTGCGCCCCTTCGGGCTGCCGCAGGACGTGATGCACCCCGGCTGGGGCATGTCGGAGACGTGCTCGGTGGTCACTGACTCCGTCCTGCCCGCCGAGGCGCCCGGCACCGACGAGACGTTCGTCAGCTGCGGCCTGCCCTACCCCGGCTTCGCCATGCGGATCGTCGACGAGCACGCCGCGCTGCTGGCCGAGGGCGACGTCGGCCGGCTCCAGGTCCGCGGCACCTCCGTGACCCGCGGCTACCACGACAACCCGGCCGCGAACGCGGAGGCGTTCACCGGCGACGGCTGGTTCGACACCGGCGACCTGGCGTTCCTGCGCGACGGCGAGCTGTACATCACCGGCCGCGCCAAGGACGTCATCATCGTCAACGGCGTCAACCACTACAGCCACGAGATCGAGGCCTGCGTCGAGCAACTGCCCTGTGTCGTACGCAGCTTCACCGCCGCCTGCGCGGTCCGCTCCGACCCGTCCTCGCCCACCGACGAACTCGCCCTGTTCTTCCACCTCACCCCCGGAGCCGACCGGGCCGCCGCGCTGCGCGAGATCGCGGGCAAGGTGACCCGGGAGATCGGCGTCAGCCCGGCCTTCCTCGTCCCGGTCGGCCCCGACGCCGTCCCGAAGACCGAGATCGGCAAGATCCAGCGGACCAGGCTGCGCAAGAGCTTCGAGGCGGGCGCCTTCGACGACGAGGTCCGCGAGGCACAGCTGCTGCTGGGCACCGCCGCCACCCTCCCGGACTGGTTCCTGCGGCCGGTATGGCAGCCCGCCGAGCAGCACCACCCGCGGCGCCGGGCACCGGGGCGGCACACCCTCGTCCTGGCGGGCGGCGACCCGCGGTCCCACGACCTCGCCGAGCGCCTGGCCCGGTCGCTGCGTGCCGGCGGCGGCCTGTGCACCCTGGTCACCGACGGCCCGTCGTACGAGCGGCTGGACGCCGCCCGCTACCGGATCCGGCCCACCGAGGACACCGACCACGCGGCGCTGCTGCGGGCGCTGGAGACCGACCGGCGTCCCGTCGACGCCGTCGTGCACCTCGGCGCGCTGCACACGGGGCACGCAGGAGAGGCCGTACCCGAGAACGCCGCACCCGACGAGGCCGTACCCGAAGAAGCCGGACCCGAGAACGCCGTACCCCACGACGCCGCACCCGACGAGGCCGGTGCCCTCTCCCTGCTGGCGCTCGCCCGGGCCCTCGTCTCCCGGCCCGGCGGACCGCACCCGGTGGACCTGCTGTACGTCACGACGGGCGCCCAGGCCGTCACCGCACAGGACCGTCCCGACCCGGCACAGGCCATGGCCGGCGCCGTACTGAAGTCGCTGCCCGAGGAGTCCGGCCGGCTGCGCTGCGTCCACCTCGACCTCGATCCGCACGGCGACGAGGACGACGAGGCCGTCGTGGCCCTGCTGTCGGCCGAAGCGGCGAACACACCCGTCGACACGGAGGTGGCCCGACGCGGCGGACGGCGTCATGTCCGGCGGCTGGCCCCGCCACCGGAACCGGCGGCCCGCCAGGAACCGCCCGCGGCCGACGGCTTCCACCTGATCAGCGGAGGCCTGGGCGGCGTCGGCACCGAACTCGCCGCGCACCTCCTGCGGACGCCCGGCACCCGGCTGCTGGTCCTCGGACGCACGCCGCTGCCCGCGGCGGACACCTGGGAGCGGTACCCGGCCGACGGGACCCCCGTGGCCGCCCGTGTGGCGGCGGCACGGCGGCTGCGGCGACTGGGCGAGGTGCGCTACGCGTGCGCCGACGTCACCGACGAACGGCAGGTACGGGAAGCCGTCGACGCGGCCACCGAGGCATGGGGCGTCCCGCTGGTGTCGGTGCTGCACCTCGCCGGCGCCCTGGTCGAACGGCCCGTCGGCGAACTGGACCGCGCCACATGGCGCGAGGCCCTGGACGCCAAGGCGCGCGGCGCGTGGACCCTGCACCGCGTCACCGCGGACCGCCCGGTCACCTCCTTCGTCACCTTCTCCTCGGTGAACGGCTACTTCGGCGGCGCCATGAACACCGCCTACGCCGCGGCCAACGCCTACCTCGACGCGCTCGCCCTGCACCGCCGCGCCCTCGGCCTGCCCGCGCAGAGCCTGGCCTGGAGCATGTGGCACGAGCGAGGCATGAGCAGCGGCTACCGGCTCACCGCGCTCACCGAGGCCCGCGGCTACCGGGTGCTGGACGGCACCGCCGCGCTGCGCTCCTTCGACCTCGCCCGCGCCCTCGGCGAACCCCACCTCCTGATCGGTGCCGACCGCACCGCACCCTGGGTCCGCAGCCATGTGCTCGAACCGGCCCGGCAGGTGAGGCGGCTGGCCGGGCGCGTCACCCTGGAGGAGGGCGCGGACCTCGGCGCGCTGTACCGGGCGGCCGCCGACGCCGCGGGCGGTGACCACTGGGTGCTGCGCGCCGCCGGAAGCGCCGCGCAGCCGGCGGCGGCCACCGACGCGGGGGAGCGGATCCTCGCCCTGGAGGGCCGGCTCGCCGGGCTGTGGTGCGCCGTCCTCGGGCGCGACCGGGTGGGCCGGGACGAGAACTTCTTCGACCTGGGCGGCAATTCGCTGCTCCTGGTCGCCGCCCAGAACGCCGTCAACCGGGACCTCGGCTGCGACCTGTCGGTCGTCGACCTCTTCGCCCACCCGACGGTGCGCGACCTGGCCCGCCATCTGGCGGCCCTGACCGGTCCGCAGGCGGCGCACCCGCCGGCGGGCGATCCGCAGGCGAACGATCCCCAGGCGGCGGACCCGCGGGCGGCCGACCCCCGGGCGGGCGATGCGCGGGCGGAGGCCGGGAGCACCGGGACCACCGGGAGCCCGGGCGCGCTGGAGCGCGCCAAGGAACAGGCACAGCGGCAGCGCGCGGCCCGGGCCCGCCGCTCCGCACGGCAAGGGAAGGACCGAGGCCATGCATGAGACGACCGGACCGCAGGACGAGCAGGCGCCCGCCGTCGCCGTGATCGGCATGGCCGGCCGCTTCCCCGGCGCCGACGACCTGGACGCCTTCTGGGACAACCTGGCGGCCGGACACGAGTCGGTGCGGCCCGTCACCGACGAGGAGTTCCTCGCCGCCGGCGGCGACCGGCGCGACCTCGACGACCCGTCGCTGATCCGCATGGCGTCGGTCGTGGAGGGCATCGACCGCTTCGACTCCGGCTTCTTCGGCTACACCCCCGCCGAGGCCGCCGTCGTCGACCCGCAGCAACGGCTGCTGCTCCAGACCGCCTACCACGCGCTGGAGGACGCCGGCCGCCTCCGCACCGGCGCCGACAACGGCACCTTCGGCGTGTACGCGGGCAGCGGAGACAGCCGCTACTACCCCGCCCACGTCCATCCCGGATACGCCGGGCAGCCCGGATCGGTGGAGCTGGTGCACGCGGCCACCGCCAACTCCCTCGGCACGCTCGCCACCCGCATCTCCTACGAGCTGGGGCTGACCGGCCCGAGCCTGTCGCTGCAGACGGCCTGTTCCACGGCGCTCGTCGCCCTCCACACCGCCTGCCAGGACCTGCTCGACCACCGCTGCGACACCGCGCTGGCCGCCGCCGCCTCCCTCAACCCCTCCGCCCTGCTCGGCTACCGCTACGTGCCCGACGGCCCCTTCTCACCCGACGGCCACTGCCGCGCGTTCGCCGCGGACGCCGCCGGCACCTCCTCCGGCGACGGCGTCGGCGCCGTCGTACTCAAGCGGCTGGAGGACGCCCTGGCGGACGGCGACCGCATCCGCGCCGTCGTCCGGGGCAGCGCCGTCAACAACGACGGGCGCCGCAAGGTCGGCTTCAGCGCGCCCAGCGCCGCCGGACAGACCGAGGTCATCCTCGCCGCGCAGGCCCAGGCCATGGTCGACGCCGACACCATCGGCCTGGTCGAGGCGCACGGCACCGCCACCCGGCTCGGCGACCCCATCGAGGTGGCCGCGCTCACCGAGGCCTTCCGGCAGTCCACACGGCGACAGGGCTACTGCGCCCTCGGCTCGGTGAAGACCAACATCGGCCACCTCGGGGCGGCCGCCGGCATCGCCGGACTCGTCAAGGCGGTCCTCGCCCTCGAACACCGGCAGATCCCACCCAGCCTCCACTTCGAACACCCCAACCCCCTCATCGACTTCGGCGCCGGCCCCTTCCGGGTCCCCACCGCCCTGGCGGACTGGCCCGCGGCCGGACACCCCCGGCGGGCCGCGGTCAGCGCCTTCGGCATCGGCGGCACCAACGCCCACGTCATCCTGGAGGAGGCGCCGCCCACCGCACCCGCCCCGCCCCGCGCGCCCGAGGACGGCCGGCGCCTGGTGCTGCCGCTGTCCGCGCGCACGGCCGGCGCCCTGCGCGGCCAGGCCGAACAACTCGCCCGCCACCTCCAGCGCCGCCCGGAACTGCGCCTCGACGACGTGGCACACTCCCTGCGCACCGACCGGCCCGCGCTGCGCCACCGCCTGACGGTGACGGCCGCCTCCCGGGACGAGGCCCTGTCGGCACTGCGCGACGCCGCACCCGGCACCCCGCCGCCGTCCGACGAGCCCGCCCGGGTGGCGTTCCTCCTGCCCGGCGGCGGCACCCAGTACCCGGGCATGGGAGCGGAGCTCTACCGCGAGCACGACGTCTACCGCGACGTCGTCGACGACTGCGCGCGCATCCTGCGCCCGGCCCTCGGCGCCGACGTGCGCACCGCCCTGTTCGAGCGGCGGCAGCCCGACAGCACGAGCACGTTCCTCGCCCTCGTCGTCACCGAATACGCCCTCGCCCGCACCCTCATGGCGGCCGGCGTACGCCCGGACGCGCTCATCGGCCACTCGCTCGGCGAGTACACCGCGGCCTGCCTGGCCGGGGTCATCGACCTCGACGACATGCTGCCCCTGGTCACCGAACGGATCCGGCTGATCAGCTCCGCGGGCGGGGCGACCGTCGGGGTGGCGGCCCCGGTCGAGGAGGTGCTGCCGCTCCTCGACGGCGAGCTGTCCCTGGCCGCGGTGAACGGCCCCGCCGCCTGCACCGTCGCCGGGTACGACGCCGCCGTGACCCGCCTGGAGGCCGAACTGGCCCGCCGCGACCTGCCGTTCCGCCGGCTGCGGATACCCGCCGCCGCCCACTCGCATGTGCTGGACCCGGTACTGGAGACGTACGAGAAGCACCTGCGCGGCGTCACCCTGCGCCCGCCCCGGATCCCGTTCGTCACCAACGTCACCGGTACCTGGATCACCGACGCCCAGGCCACCTCGGTCCGGCACTGGATCGCCCACACCCGCGACACCGTACGGTTCGCCGACGGCGTCACCGCCCTGTGGGAGCGCGGACGCCCGGTCCTGGTGGAGATCGGGCCGGCGGACACGCTCACCAAGCTGGCGGCGGCCCAGCTGGCGCCCGAGACACCGGTGACGGTGACCACCATGCGGCACGCCAAGGCCGACGCCTCCGACGGGTTCGTCCTCACCGAGGCACTGGGCCGGCTGTGGAGCGCGGGCGTGGACAGCGCGCTGCCGGCCGTCCCGGACACCGCCCGGCGGGCACCGCTGCCCCCCTACGCGTTCGAACGGCACCGCCACTGGATCGACGCCCCCGGCGCCCGCACCGGCGCCACCGACACCGCGGCCGCGCCGGACACGGGCCCGGCCCTCGGACCGCGGCCCCGGCTCACGACCGAGCACGTGCCCCCGCGCACCGACCGCGAACAGGCCGTCACCCGGCTGTGGGAGGAGACCCTCGGCATCGGCGGCATCGGCGTGCACGACAACTTCTTCGACCTGGGCGGCGACTCGATGCGCGCCGTCCTGCTGGCGGGCCGGCTGCGGCGGGCCGGTGTGCTGGACCTGCCCGCCGCGACACTGCTGGCGGCGCCCACCGTCGCCGGTGTGCTCGCCGCGACCGACGGCACCGGCGGGCAGCCGGAGAGCGGCGGCGCGAACGCCCTCGCCCCCCTGCTGCCGCTGCGCGCCGAGGGCGGCGCCGCACCGCTGTTCTGCGTCCACCCCGGCGCGGGCGTGTCCTGGCGGTACACCGGTCTGCTGCCCCACCTGGGCGGCGATCAGCCGGTCTACGGCATCCAGGCGGCCGGGCTCGACGGCTCCCGCCCGCCCGCACCGGACGCCGCCGCCATGGTCGCCTCCTACGTCGAACTCGTCCGGGAGGCCCAGCCGCACGGGCCCTACCGGCTCCTGGGCTGGTCGTACGGCGGTTTCGTGGCCCACGCGATGGCCTGCGCCCTGCAGGAGCGGGGTGAACGGGTGGAACTGCTGGCGATGCTGGACGCTCCCCAGCCCCACGGCAGCGCGTACGACGCCGCGGGGGCCGAACGGCAGGTCGCCGCCCTGCTGATGCGGGTGGCCGGGCTGCCGGTGGAACCGGGCGCGGCCGACGTGCCGGCCGTGCCGGACGTCCTCGACCGTATCGAGGCCGACGTCACGGCGGACCCGGCGAGTTCGCCGGTGACCCGTGCCGAGGCGGCGGCCATCGCCGCGGTCATGCGCAACAACCTGCGCATCGCGCCCCAGTTCGCGCCCGGAGTCTTCCACGGGGACGTGCTGTTCTTCGGCGCGGCCCGGGAAGAAGCCGCGGACTTCCCCGGCGATCTCGCCGTGCTGCCCGGCAAGGCCGACGGCTGGCGGCCCTACGTCGACGGAACCCTCCACACCCACAGCGTGCCGTGCGGGCACTACGAGATGACCGAACCCGAACCCATGGCCCTGATCGGCGCCACGGTCGCCGAGGCGCTGCGCCGGGCCGGCGACCGGAGCACCGGCCGCACACCCGACCTTCCGGCCCCAGGGGGCCTCGACCGTGCAGGAGATCCCACGTGACCGCGACCGCGCCCCAGGACCTCTACGACCTCGGTGATGCGCCGGAACTCGGCACCGCGCCCCGGCAGATGTACGCCTCCCTCATCCGCCGTGAACGCTACGGCCGACCCGTCGACGCGTTCCGCACGGAGGTCGTCGACGTCCCCCCGGTGCGGCGCGGGCAGGTGCTCGTCAAGGTGATGGCGGCCGGGGTCAACTACAACAACGTCTGGGCGGCGCTCGGCCATCCGCTCGACGTGATCGCCGCCCGGCAGAAGGCCGGCGCCGCGGAGGACTTCCACATCGGCGGCTCCGATCTGTCCGGCATCGTGTGGGCCGTCGGCGAGGACGTGCGCGGGGTGCGGCTCGGCGACGAGGTCGTCGTGCTCGCCAGCCGCTGGGACGAGTCGGCCGAGGACATCCGGCTCGGCGGCGACCCGGCCGTCTCCGGCACCCAGCGCGTGTGGGGGTACGAGGAGAACTACGGCTCCTTCGCGCAGTTCGCGGTCGTCGACGACTACATGTGCCACCCCAAGCCCGCCCGGCTGTCCTGGGCGGAGTCCGCCTGCTACATGGCGACGGCGGCCACCGCCTACCGCCAGCTGTTCGGCTGGCAGCCGCACACGGTCCGGCCCGGCGACCCCGTGCTGATCTGGGGCGGCGCCGGCGGTCTCGGCAGCATCGCCATCCAGCTCGTCCGGCACGTCGGCGGCATCCCGGTCGCGGTCGTCTCCAGCGAGGAGCGCGGCGAGTTCTGCGTGAAGCTCGGCGCACAGGGGTGGATCGACCGGCGCGAGTTCGACCACTGGGGCCGGATGCCGGACACCTCGGACGAGGCGGCGATGGGCCGCTGGCTGACCGGGGCCCGGGCCTTCGGGCGGCGCTTCTGGGAGGTGCTCGGCGAACGCCGCAGCCCGCGCATCGTGCTGGAGCACTCGGGTGCCGACACCATCCCGACCTCCATGTACCTGTGCGACGACGGGGGCATGGTCGTCATCTGCGGCGGCACCACCGGCTACAACGGGGACGTGGACCTGCGGTTCCTGTGGATGCGGCAGAAGCGCCTGCAGGGCTCGCACGTGGCGAGCGCCCGGGAGGCACGGGAGGTGACCCGGCTGATCGACCAGGGCGTCGTCGACCCGTGCCTGTCGCGGACGTTCGGTTTCGAGGAGATCGGCCTGGCGCACCAGCTCATCCACGACAACCGCCACCCGGCGGGCAACATGGCGGTCCTGGTCAACGCACCGGCCTGACGACCCCCAGGGACCGGCGCCCGACCCACCGGCCTCACGGCCCGGGCGCCGGCCCCTCGGCAGGGACGGCGGGGCCGTCCTCTCGGTGGGCCGGTCGGCCGAGGACGGTGCTGAAGACGCCCGGACCGGCCGTGATCACGTGGACGTGCACGGCGGGTGCCGCGGCGGTCCGCGCCTCGATGCGCAGGCCGTCCGGGCAGGGCCGCGCACGCAGGTCGCGCAGGCTGCGCAACTCACCGCGACGCAGCGCCTCCTGGCCGGTGTGCGGGGCCTTCCAGGCGGCCTCTTTCGGCAGGGACGGCGGGGCCGTCCCCTCGGTGGGCCGGTCGGCCGAGGACGGTGCTGAAGACGCCCGGACCGGCCGTGATCACGTGGACGTGCACGGCGGGTGCCGCGGCGGTCCGTGCCTCGACGCGCAGGCCGTCCGGGCAGGGCCGCGCACGCAGGTCGCGCAGGCTGCGCAACTCACCGCGACGCAGCGCCTCCTGGCCGGTGTGCAGGGCCTTCCAGGCGGCCTCTTTGGCGGAGAACAGCGCGGTCACCGACCATGGCGCGCCCCCCGGCCGGGCGGCGCGCAGCACTTCCTCCTCGTCCTCGCGCAGCACCAGGCGGGCGGCGCCGGCGGGGAGGGGACGCAGTTCCAGATCGCAGCCGAGCGGGGTGTCCCGGCCCGGCGCGCGGGCCACGGCGACCGCCACGCCCGCACTGTGCGAGATGGACGCCGCTCGTCCGGGCGGGAACTGCGGCAGGCGCCCGGCACGCGGGATCTCCCCGCAGTCCAGCCCCACCGCGCGCAGCGCACGCCGCGCGGCGAGCCGCCCGGCGAGGAACTCCAGCCGGCGTCGCGGCGGCATCGACGCCACCGCGGACGCCTCCCCGGGCCCGGCGGGCGAGAGGTGCGGTTCGGCGACGCAGGCGACCCCCTGACCCAGCCCGGACGCTTCCAACTCCGTGTGCAGGTCCCGCAGTCGGGCCGCGATGAGCAGGCCGAGACCGGCCGCCGCCGCCACGCGGTGGCCGGCCGGGTCCGGGGGAGCCGGGGAGGTCGCCGGCGGCCGGGTCACGTCAGGCCCGCAGCAGCTTCTTCATGATCTTGCCGGCCGGGTTGCGCGGCACCTGCTCGACGAACTCCACCCGCCGCGGCCGCTTGTAGGGCGCGAGCCGCTGCGCGACATGGGCGAGGAGTTCCACGGCACCGGTCCCCGGCTCGGCCACGACGTAGGCCAGCGGCACCTCGCCGTAGTCCTCGTCGCCCGTGCCGACGACCGCGGCGTCCCGGACCGCGGGGTGGGTCATCAGGGCCCGCTCGATCTCCGACGGGTAGACGTTCTGGCCGGCGCGGATGATGACGTCCTTGGTGCGGTCCACGAGGTGGATACGGCCCCCCTCGTCCACGAAGCCCAGGTCCCCGGTGCGGATCCAGCCGGCGAGGTCGATCTCCCGGGTGGCCTCCGGATCGTTCCAGTAGCCCTGCATGACGCCCGGGCCGCGCACGACGATCTCACCGATCTCCCCGCGCGGCAGTTCCGCCCCGGCCTCGTCGGTCGCGCGCGCGGACATGCCGGGCACCACACGCCCGCAGGGGATGCGCGCGGTGACGTCCCCGGGAGCGGGGTGCTCGTCGGGACCGAGGGTGACGAACGGTCCGCCGACCTCCGTCATGCCGTAGACCTGCCGGAAGCCGCAGCCGAGCCGCCGTACGGCCTCCGCGTACACGTCGAGGGGCATGGGGGCCGCGCCGTACAGGACCTCCCGGAGCGTGGAGAGGTCGGCCCGCTCGGCGCCCTTGGCCTGCAGCATGAAGCGCAGCATCTGCGGGACCAGCCACATGTGCGTCGCGCGACGTTCTTCCACCGCGGCCAGCGCCCGCTGCGGGGTGAAGCCCGGCATCAGCACGATGGTGGCGCCCGCGGCCATGTAGGTCAGGGACACCACCATGCTGCCGTGGTACAGCGGGCAGCAGTTGACCATGACGATGTCGTCGGTGGGCCGGGCCATGACCAGCCAGCCCAGGGCGATGGCGCGGAACGAGGCGCCGTCGACCGTGACGCCCTTGGCCTGTCCGGTGGTCGCCGAGGTGTGCAGCACGGCCACCGGATCGGTGTCGGCCACGGCCGGCAGGACCCGGTCGGCGGCCATGGTCCCCAGGGCCTCGAACACGGGCTTGTCGAACGCCACCCTGATCCGCACCGACGCCGGCAGCTCGGGGTGCCGGTCCAGCAGTTCCGACTCGCCGAGAACGGCCACCGCGCCGACGCGTTCGATGATCCCGGCGACCTCCGGCACGGTCAGGCTGTGGTTCAGCGGGACGAACAGCGCGCCCAGCCGGGCCAGCGCGAAATAGCTCTCCAGGACCTCGATGCGGTCCTTGGCCAGGACGGCGACCCGGTCACCGGGTTCGATGCCCAGGTCGGCCAGGCCACGGGCGAGTTCGAGCGTGCGGTCGTGCAACTGCGACCAGGTGACCTCGCGCCGCTCGTCGACCAGTGCGGTCCGCTCCGCGAAGCACTGGCGGTTGCGTTCCAGCAGCTGCGTCAGCCACATCACGCACCGCCGCCGGCACCGGCCGCGGAACGCTCGGCCACGAATCGCTCGTAGTCGGCGATCGAGTGCAGCTTCTCCATGTCGTCGGCGGTGATCTCCACACCGGAGCGCTGCTCGACGAGCAGGACGAGACGCACCAGGTCCCCGGAGTCGATGCCGCTCGCCGCGAGATCGACGTCGTCACCGACCCGGTCACCGTCGGCGAACTCCTGCGTGCCGGTGAGCTCGACCAGCAACTGCCTGATGGTGCTCATGGTTTCCCCTTCCACCGCGGCGAACCGGCCGCCGAGCGGGTCGCGTCTGTCGCCTGTCACCCGAACAAGAGGCGACAGCGCCGAAGCGCAATCCCCTTGCGGTGGCGTGACCTTTGTCACGCGGTCATGCGGCCGGCCGGGGGATTGCGGGCCCGCCGCTGGGCCTCTTTCCGAGACGGAGGCTGTGCCCGACCTGCCGGGCGACGTGGGCGCCACGGCGCCCGAGGAGTGCCGAAGGAGTGATGCCAGTGCCCAGGCGAGGGATCCGGGTCCGGGACGTGTACGCCCCTGTCGCGGCGGAGACCGGCCGGGGAGGCGGAGCATGAGCGGGCCGTCGGCGGACACCGCGGCCGTCGGTGCGGACGCGGTGTCCGGCCGCGACGGTGAGGGTGAGGTGCCCGGGCGGGACGGTGCGGATGCTCCGCCCGGCCGTCACGGTGAGGGTGAGGTGCCCGGCCGGGATGGTCAGGACGAGCTGCCCGGCCGGTTCGAGGCGCTCATCGCCGCGGGGGAGGCCGTCGAACCGCGCGACTGGATGCCCGACGGCTACCGCCGCATGATGGTCCGCCAGATCGCACAGCACGCGCACTCCGAGATCATCGGCATGCAGCCGGAGGGTACGTGGCTCACCCGGGCGCCGTCCCTGCACCGCAAGTCGGTGCTCATCGCCAAGGTCCAGGACGAGGCCGGCCACGGGCTGTACCTGTACTCCGCCGCCGAGACACTCGGTGTGGACCGCGACGAACTGCTCGACGCCCTGCACAAAGGGCAGCAGCGCGCCTCGGCGACGTTCAACCACCCCGCCCTGACGTGGGCGGACACCGGCACCATCGCCTGGCTGACGGACGGCGCCGCCGTCATCAACCAGGCCCCCCTGTGCCGCACTTCGTACGGGCCGTACGCGCGGGCGATGCGCCGGGTCTGCCAGGAGGAGGCCTTCCACGTGCGGCAGGGATACGACCTGATGCGCGCGCTGTGCGAAGGGACTCCCGAGCAGCGGGCGATGGCCCAGGACGCGGTGGACCGCTGGTGGCTGCCGGCCGTCGCCCTGATGTTCGGGCCGCCCGACACGGAGGCGGGCGGGGCCGACGCCCGGACCGCCGCGCTCGGTGCCGCGGTCTCCCGCCGGGCCATGGCCTGGGGCATCAAACGCCACACCAACGACGAGCTGCGTCAGCGCTTCGTCGACGCTTGCGTCCCGCAGGCCGAACGCCTGGGTCTGACCCTGCCGGACCCGGCGATCCGGTGGAACGAGGAGCGCGGCCACTACGACTTCACCCCCGTCGACTGGGACGTCTACCGGCGGGCCCTCGGCGACGACACGCACTGGTCCAGGCAGCGCATCGCACACCGGCGCGCCGCTCACGAGGACGGCGCCTGGGTGCGAAGGGCCGCCGCCGCGTACGCCGCCCGCACGGAACAGGCCCCCGAACCGCCCGCCGCCCGGGACACGGGTGTGCCGCCCGAGGCCCGGGACACAGGTGTGTCGCCTGTGGCACGGGACGCCGGTGTGCCGCCCGTGGCCCGGGATGCCGGTGAGCCGCCCGTGGCCCGGGACGCCGGTGAGCCGCGCGCCGCCCGGGACACCGGTGAGCCGCGCGTGAAACCGGCCGCCGGTGGGCCTCCCGTGAAGGGGAACGCCGGTGAGCCGCGCGCGACCTCCGGTGCCGGGAAGAACACGTACGACGGGACGGGGGAGCCGGTATGAGCCGGGAGCAAGAGGGTGTCCCCGCGTCCTGGGAGGTCTTTCTCCGGCCCCGGCGCGGCCTCGCCCACCAGCACGTGGGCTCGGTGCGCGCCTCCGACGCGGACACGGCCCTGCTCAGGGCCCGTGACCTGTACACGCGCCGCGGCGACCCGCTGTCGCTGTGGGTGGTCCGCTCCGACGCCGTGCACACCGCCTCCCCGGACGAACGCGACCCCTACTTCGCCAACGCCCGGCACAAGCCCTACCGGTACCCGCAGCAGTTCGCGCCGCTGACGGAGAAAGGCCCCGACGGTGACCACGACCTCTGACCCGGCACTCCCCACCGCGGGAGGCGCCCGTGCCGACGCCCACCTCGCCGTACACCTGCTGCGCCTCGGCGACGACGCCCTCGTCCTCGGCCAGCGGCTGTGCCAGTGGATCACCCGTGCGCCGACCATCGAGGAGGACCTGGCGCTGTCCAACATCGCCCTCGACCTCGTCGGCCAGGCCCGGATGCTGCTCACCCTCGCCGGACGCGCCGACGGAACCGGCCGTGACGAGGACGAGTTCGCCTTCGCCCGCACCGGCAGGGAGTTCACCAACGCCCTGCTGACCGAACTGCCCAACGGGGACTTCGCGGCCACCGTCGCCCGGCAGCTCGCCTACACCCACTACGCCGTCCTCCACTACGAGGCACTGGGCGGCTGCGCGGACCCCGAACTCGCCGCCTTCGGGCAGCGGGCCGCCAAGGAGGTCGCCTTCCACCGGCTGCACGCCGACACCTGGACCGAGCGGCTCGGCCTCGGCACCGCCGAGAGCGGCCGCCGGATGCAGGAGGGCCTGGACCGGGTGTGGCCCTACACGGCGGAACTGTTCGAGGAGGACGAGGTGCTGCGCCGGCTCGTCGCGGCCGGCACGGTGCCCTCGCCGGCTCCGCTGCGTCCGCTGTGGGAGCGGCGCACCGCGGACGTCATCGCCCGCGCCGGCCTCACCGTGCCCACCCCGGCGTGGCAGGCCCGCGGCGGCCGGGAGGGCCTGCACACCGAGGAGTTCCCGTCGCTGATCGCCGAACTGCAGTCGGTGCACCGCCAGTTCCCCGGAGGCACGTGGTGAGCGGCCCTACGGCACCGGCGGCGCGGTCCGGGCCGCAAAGCCCCGCGCGTACGGTGCGGGAGATCCGGAGGCTGGTGGAGGCCCTGCCGGACCCGGAGCTTCCGGTGATCGCCCTCGGCGACCTCGGTGTGATCCGCTCGGTCGCCCCCGCTGCCGACGGAGTGCTGGAAGTCGAGGTCACCCCCACCTACCTGGGCTGCCCGGCACTGCCCGCCATCGTCTCGGCGATCCAGGAGGTGCTCACCGCCGGCGGCCACCCGGACGCGCGGATCCGGCAGGTGCTGACACCGCCGTGGACGACCGATCGCATCACGGCCGCCGGGCGGGAGAAGCTCGCCGCCCACGGCATCGCCCCGCCGGCCCCCGCGCACGGGGCCGGCCCGGTCCTCGTCCAGCTCGCCGGTGTGCGCTGCCCGCACTGCGGTTCCCGGGCCACCCGGCCGCACAGCACCTTCGGACCGGCCCGCTGCCAGTCGGTGATGCGCTGCACCGCCTGCCACGAGCTGTTCCCGCACCTGACCGCGCTATGAGGTCCACAGTGAACACCCCCGCCACCCCCGCCACTCCGGCTCCGGGGGCCAGCGACATGCCTCCGGCTCCGGGGGCCACCGGCAACACCCGGGCTCCGGCGGCCACCGACATGCCTCCGACTCCGGGCACCACCTCCGCCACTCCGGCTCCGGCCGCCACCGGCACCACCCGGACTCCGGCCGTCTGCTCCACCACTCCCACTCCCGCCACCCCCTCTACCGCCCGCGGCCCCGCCACCGCTACCACTCCCGCTGTCTCCACCACTCCCGCCCCCGCCACCCTTCCCACCACTCCCGCCCCCGCCACCCTTCCCACCACTCCCGCGCCCGGCGTCACCCCCACTACCGCCACCACCGGGCCCGGATCCGTGCCCTCGACTCCGGTCCGGGCGCCAGGACGGCGCAGCGGGTGGTACCGGCTCGCCGTCGTCGCGGTGCGGGCACTGTCCGGGAACGCCGTCGCGATCACCCTGGACGCGCCCGGCGTCCTGCGGGAGGTCTTCGCCCACCGGCCCGGCGAGCACGTCGTCGTGCGGCACCACCGCGGCGGCGCCGGTCCCGGCACCGAACTGCGCCGCAGCTACTCGGTGTGCCCCCCGCCCACGGAACCCGCCGCGCTGCGCCTGGTCGTCAAGCGTGGCGCCCCCGACGGCTTCGGCGCCTACGCCGCGACCCGCCTGGCCCCGGGCGACACCCTCGAACTCTCCCCGCCCAGCGGGGCCTTCGCCCTGCCGGAGCGCCCCGGAGCCCACCACGTCCTGGTCGCGGGCGGCTCCGGTATCACCCCGCTCGCCGCCATGGCCGCGGCCGCGCTGCGCGACGACCCGGACTGCCGAGTCTCCCTGGTCCACTCGGTGCCCACCTCCGCCGACGCCCTGCTCGCCGACGAACTGGCCGTGGTGAAGGACGCGTTCGTCGACCGCTTCACCGTCCTGTACGTCCTGACCCGCGAGGACCGCGAGGGCGGCGGCCCGCTGGGCGGGCGGATCGACGCCGCGACGCTGCCCCGCCTGCTCACCGCCCTGCACGCCCGGCCCGGCCCCGGCACCACCTTCGCCCTGTGCGGCCCGGCCGGCCTGGTCGCCACCGTCCGGCAGGCCCTGACGGAACGGGGCGCCGATCCGG
Organism: Streptomyces sp. NPDC096012; assembly: GCF_040426375.1. NCBI lineage: Bacteria > Bacillati > Actinomycetota > Actinomycetes > Kitasatosporales > Streptomycetaceae > Streptomyces > Streptomyces sp. NPDC096012. The sequence goes on along the minus strand of NZ_JBEOTD010000043.1, from coordinate 47,158 downwards.
ACCTCGTACGCTCGGAACTGTTCACCCTCGGCGACACCCCGCCGGCGACTCCGTCACCGGTCACCGGAACGACGGCCCCCGACCGGACCCGGGTCACCGCGCTCTTCGACGGGCGCCGGCGCGTCGCGACCGCGGGCCCCGAGGACGCCGCGCTGCTCGACGCGCTGCTGCGCGCCCATCCCGACGTGCCCTACGCGTGCCGCGAGGGCATCTGCGGCAGTTGCCGGGCCAAGGTCGTGTCCGGCCGGGTGGCGACCGGATCCGCGCACGCGCTGGACGCCGGGGAGCTGGCCGCCGGCTACACGCTCACCTGCCGCGCCCGCCCGCTGAGCGCCGAGATCACCCTCGACTTCGACGCCTGACCGGGCCCACACCGGCACCGCGACGGCCGGAACCCACTCCCAGCTGAAGGAGAAGACGATGACCACCCCCCTGCGGCACGACGGCAAGACCGCCCTGGTCACCGGAGGCAGCCGCGGCATCGGCCGGGCGATCGGCCGGCGGCTCGCACGCGAGGGCGCCCTGGTGGCCGTCCACTACGGGCACGACCGGTCGGCGGCCGAGCGGACCGTCAAGGAGATCGAGGCCGACGGCGGGCTGGCCTTCCCCGTCCACGCCGAACTCGGTGTGCCCGGTGACGCCGACACGCTGTGGTCGGCCTTCGACCGCGCCCTGGCCGGCCGGGACGCCGAACCCGGACTGGACATCCTCGTCAACAACGCCGGCATCACCCTCCCGCGCCGGATCGCGGACGTGACCGAGGCCGACTACGACCGGGCGTTCGCCGTCAACACCAAGGCGCCCTTCTTCGTCGTCCAGCGCGGACTCGACCGGCTGCGCGACGGCGGCCGGATCGTGAACGTCTCCTCGGTGGCCACCCGCCTGGCCTTCCCCCCGCTCGTCGCCTACACCATGACCAAGGCCGCCCTGGACTACCTCACCCTGGCCCTCGCGCAGGAGCTGGGACCCCGGGGCATCACGGTGAACAGCGTCGCCCCCGGCTACACCGAGACCGAGATCAACCCCACGCTGAGCGTTCCGGAGATCCGTCAGCGGTACGCCGGAGCCTCCGTGTTCGGCCGGCTCGGGGCCCCGGCGGACATCGCCGACGTCGTGTCCTTCGTCGCGAGCGACGACGCCCGCTGGGTGACCGGCCAGTGGATCGACGCGTCCGGCGGCGTCCACCTCGGCGTGTGACCCCGGGCCCTTCCCGCCGCGCCGCCGCCCGGGCACCCGGCCGGTCGACGGCAGCACTAGGAGACACCATGAATGACAGCACCTCCGCACCCGGCCGGCCGGCCGCGGACGACGCCCTGACCCGGCCGTTCGCGGGCGCCAGTCCCTACGACGCCTATGTGCACGCATCCGTCCTCAACGGCCTGCAGCACCCCCTCACCGAGGCTCCGGACGAGATGGGGTTCCTCGTCACCACACAGGTGATGGAGCTGTGGTTCACCCTGATCGTCCACGAGTGGCGCGTGGCCGGTACGGCCTTCGCGAAGGACGACCTGAACGCGGCCACGGGAGCCCTCGTGCGCAGCCGCCGCGCGCTGACCGCCCTCGACGCGACCTGGGGGCCGCTCGCCGCCCTGACACCCGCTCAGTTCAACGCCTTCCGGGCCGCCTTCGGGCAGGCGTCCGGCTTCCAGTCGGCGATGTACCGGCACATGGAGTTCCTCCTCGGCGACAAGTCCGCCTCGATGCTGCGCCTGCACGGGGGAGACCCGGCGGCGCACGAGGCGCTCAGCGCCACCTACCGCGAACCGTCCCTGTACGACGAGGCCCTGGGCTTCCTGCACCGTCAGGGCCTGCCCGTCCCCGAGCACGTACGGGAGCGGGACATGACCGAGCCGTACCGTTCGGACCCTGGTGTCGTCGAGGTGTGGCGGCGGATCTACTCCGGCCCGCAGGCCCACCCGCTGCTCGCCCTCGGTGAACTGCTCACCGACATCGCCGAACTGGTCCAGCGCTGGCGTTTCGACCACGTCATGGTCGTACGCCGTGCGATGGGCGGCAAGAGCGGCAGCGCCGGTTCCACCGGGCTGGACTGGCTCGAACGGCGCGCCGTCCGGCCGGTGTTCCCCGAACTGTGGGAGGTGCGCGGTGACGTCTAGGGCCATCTCCGCCTTCGCGGCGCAGGAGGAGCAGCGGGTGCTGAGCCTGAAGCCGGTACTGGCCCCGGTGCACGGCCGCTACGGCGACCACCCGCACCAGGTCTACGACGCCTGGCCGGCCGAGGACCCCGGCGCCCCGCTGGTGATCCTGCTGCACGGCGGGTACTGGCGCTACGACCGGATGCATCTGACCCCCTTCGCGGCCTACCTCTCCCGGCAGGGCTTCGACGTGCTGCTGCCGGGCTTCCGCCGTTCCGGCGGGGCGGGCGGCTATCCGGAGACCTTCGACGACGTCGCCCGGATCGTGGACACCCTGCCCGCGGGGCGGCCGTACGTCCTGTCGGGTCACTGCTCCGGTGGCCATCTGGCCCTGTGGTGCGCGGCCCGCGCCCTGTTGCCCGAGGATTCGCCCTGGCACACCCGGGAGCTGCCGACGAGTGTGCTCGCCCTCGCGCCGATCACGGATCTCACCGCCACCCGCCGCGACGACCTCAGCGACGGCGCCGCCGTGCAACTCCTCGGCGGCGAGGAGCCGTTCGCGCGGCGGCTGCCCCTGGTCGATCCGCTCACCCTGCTGCGCGGCGCGGGCACGACCGGCGTGCCGACCGTGCTCCTGCACGGCGCCGTCGACGAGGAGGTGCCCCTCACCCAGTTCGCCGACTACGCGGCCGTGCACGAGGATCTGAGAACCGTCATCCTGCCCGGAACGGGCCACTACACGCTCATCGAGCCGGACGCGCCCGGCGCCCGCGCGGTGGCCGACACCCTGTGGGAGCTGTCGTCCGCCTTCGGTGCACGACGGCCCGGCAACGACACGCGGAAGGCCTTTCAGCCGTGACGACCGCCCCCACCGCACTCGACGCACGAGCCGCGCGGTCCGACGCGGACGACGTCCTGGCCCCCCTCGCCGAGCGGTTCCTGATGCCGGACGGGGTCGTCTACCTCGACGGCAACTCCCTCGGCCCGCTGCCCGCCGCCGTCCCCCCGGCCCTGGCCGACGTCGTGACCCGGCAGTGGGGCACCGACCTGATCCACTCCTGGAACGCCAACGGCTGGTGGGACGCGCCGCTACGGGTGGGCGACACCATCGGACGCCTCATCGGCGCCGCGCCGGGCCAGACGGTGGCGGGGGACTCCACCAGCGTGCAGATGTTCACGGCGCTCGGCGCGGCCGTCGCGCAGAGTCCCGGCCGGCCGCTGCTCGTCACCGACCCCGGCCACTTCCCCACCGACCGGTACCTGGCGGAGGCGGTCGCCCGTCGCCAGGGCCTCGAAGTGCGGTACGTGCCCCCCGCCCGTCTCGAGGCGTTCCTCGCCGAGGAGGGCGAGGCGGTCGCCGCGGTCAGCTGTTCACCGGTCGACTTCCGCACCGGGGAGCTGCACGACATGGCCGTGATCACCGAGGCCGCGCACCGCGCCGGGGCGCTCGCCGTGTGGGACCTGTGCCATGCCGCCGGCGCCATGCCGCTCCATCTCGACGCCCTCCAGGTGGACTTCGCCGTCGGCTGCGGGTACAAGTTCCTCAACGGCGGCCCGGGCGCCCCCGCCTACCTCTACGTCGCCCGCCGCCACCACGCCTCGCTCGAAACCCCCCTGACCGGCTGGAACGGTCACGCGGACCCCTTCGGCATGGGACCGCGCTACACACCCGCACCGGGCGTCGCCCGGGCCCGCATCGGCACCCCGCCCATCCTCTCGCTGCTCGCCCTGGAAGCGGCGCTCACCGTCTTCGACGGCGTCGACCTCGCCGAGGTCCGCGCCAAGAGCCTCTCCCTGACGGACTTCTTCCTCCACTGCACCACCGAACTCCTCGCCCCCCTCTGCCTCGAAGCCGTCACCCCGGCCGACCCCGCGCGGCGCGCCGGCCATGTCGCCCTGCGCCATCCCCACGCCCACGGGCTGGCCCGGGCGCTGGCGGAGCGGGGCGTGATCGTCGACATGCGCCCCCCGGATCTTCTGCGCTTCGGCGTGAACGCCCTCTACACCACACACCGTCAACTGCTGACAGCCGTACAGCGGTTGCGTGACATCGTGCGAGACGCGGCCTACGACCCGACACCACCGGCACCGGGACCGGTCACCTGAGCGTTCCGGGCTTGGTCGCCCGAGGATCGCGAAGCCGGTCAGCCGTGTGTTCCGATCCTGGTCATCCGAGGGGTCCCAGGGCGCGGTCACCGACGGCTCGGGGCCCGGCGACGCCGTGCCCGGTCCCGGACGCTCGCCGGCGCCTCAGAGGTCGAGGACGACCTCGCCGGCCGGCTCGCTGCAGCAGACGAGGACGGTGCCGGGGCCGGGAGGTTCCAGAGGCTGTGTCGTGTAGGCGACGTCGCCCGACAGCAGTTGGGTGACGCACGTGTGGCAGACCCCGGTCCGGCAGGACCAGCGGGTGGGTACGTCACAGGCCTCGGCGAGACCGAGGAGCGTCGCGTGGGCCGGGGACCACCGGGTGGTGACGCCGCTGCGGGCGAAGGTGACGAGGGGACCGGTGCCCGGTGGGCCGGGCGGCCGGTGCGGCCGGGCGGTGGCCGTGGGTGTCACACCGGGGTTGACGGCGGGAAGCGAGCCGAACCGCTCCATGTGGATGCGTTCGGGGCGCAGGCCGTGGTCGTGCAGCCGGCCGCCGAGTTCGTCCATGAAGGCGGTCGGCCCGCAGAGGTAGGCGTCGGCGTCGGTGGGCAGGCCCATGTCCGCGAGCGAGGAGGCGGTCGGACGCCCGGCGGTGACGGGGCGTTCGCCGTGCTCCTCGGCGGTCTCGGCGGTGTAGAAGATGTGCTCGTGGGCGTCGGGGAGCCGGGCCAGGAGCGCGTGGGCCTCGTCGGCGAAGGCGTGGTGCGCACGGTCGTGGGCGACGTGGATCCACCAGACGGGGCGCGGGTCGTGCAGGGCGGCGAGCTGGTGGAGCATGGCGAGCACGGGGGTGGCGCCGATCCCCGCGGAGGCGAGGACGACCGGTCGTGCGCCTTCTTCGAGCACGAACGTTCCGCGGGGGCTGGCGATGTCCACGAGGTCCCCGGGGCGCAGCGTGTCGTGGATGTACCGGCTGACCTGCCCGTGGGCCTCGTGCTTGACGCTGATCCGGTAGGTGCCGGCCGAGGGCGCCGAGGACAGGGAGTAGCTGCGCACCGTCGGACCCGCGTCGCCGGCGGTGAGGCGGACGGAGAGGTACTGGCCCGCGCGGGCCGCGGGCAGCGCGGTGCCGTCGGTGGTGTCGAGGTAGATCGACGAGACGGTGGGGGTCTCGGGGACGATGCGGGCGACGCGCATGGTCTTGAAGCCCGGCCATCCCTGCTCCTCTTCCGGCCGCCGGGTGCCGGGCCCGCCCGGCGCCTCCGGTTCCCGCCGCGGGGCCGTGGTGGCGGCGAGTTCCCGGAAGGACCGCTGCCAGCCGGGACTGAGCGCGGAGATCCGCAGTGCCCGGCGCAGCTTCGCGGGGTCGCGGCCGGGGAGGTAGAGCAGTGCGTCGGTGTCGGCCACGCTGAGTTCCCCGGGGCCCCTGCGCGTCAGGGTGATCTCGTCCCCGGCCTGCACGCGTCCCTCGGTGAGGACGCGCAGGTAGAAGCCCGGACGGTGGTGGGCGACCAGCAACGCGGCCATGGCCGGTTCGCCCAGCCGCATGCCGACGCGGTAGCAGGTGACACGCGGCTGGGTGACCTCGAACTCGGCCTCGCCGATGCGGTACCGGTCGCCGATGCACACGTCGTCGTCCGGCAACCCGTCGACGGTGAAGTTCTCCCCGAAGATCCCGAAGCCCAGGTCGTCCCGGCCGAGGTACTTCTCCCAGTAGCGGTAGGACTGCACCTGGTAGACGAGGACGGCACGGATGTCACCGCCGTGCCCGGCCAGGTCTCCCTGGCCGTCCCCGTCGACGTTCAGCCGTCGCACCATCCGGGGCCCGTGCACGGGTGACTTCCAGGCCCCGGTGCGGACGGTCCTGCCCTGCCAGGAGACGTCTTTCGGCATACCCACGTTGACGGACAGCAGCGTCGCCACAGCGAACCTCCTGCGGGTGACCGGCCGCGGGTCTTCCTCGTGGCGTCCACGGCGCTGTGCTGGTGCGCCCCGACCGATCCTAGTTGCGTACCCCTGGCGTCGCGAGGTCGCGCAGGGATCGGCGACGACGCCCCGTCTCCGCCGGCCTGCCCGCGGCCTGGGCGTTCGGGTGACCTGTCACACCGGCCCCCATTGACCTCCGCCGTCCGCCAGCCTAGCCTCCATTCCCATACGCAGACGACGTCCACATATGGAGACAGGGTTCATGGCGGGGATCAGTGTGAAGGCCGAAGGCACCGTCCGGCGGCTGCGCGAAGGCATGGCGGGCGGGGTGCTCGCCTTCCCGCTCACGAGCTTCGGCGAGGACGGTGTCCTCGACCTGGAGTCCTACCGGGCCTATCTCGCCGCCCAGTTGGCCGCCGCTCCGGGCGCGGTCTTCCCCGCCTGCGGCACCGGGGAGTTCTTCTCGCTGGACGAGGACGAGTACCGCGCGGTGATCGAGGCCACCGTGGAGGTCGCCGCCGGGCGGCTTCCCGTGGTCGCGGGCGTCGGCTACGGCTGGGCGCAGGCCCGCCGGTTCGCCCGGATAGCCGAGGAGGCCGGCGCCGACGCCCTGCTGGTGCTGCCGCACTATCTCGTCGCGGCCCCGCAGGACGGGCTGGTCGAGCAGCTCCGCCAGGTCGCCGCCGGCACGTCACTGCCCCTCATCGCCTACCAGCGCGGCCAGGTCGCCTTCACCGTCGACGGCCTCCGTAGGATCGCCGGCATCCCGAACGTCGTCGGCCTCAAGGACGGCCACAGCGACCTCGACCGGCTCCAGCGCCTCACCCTCGCCGCACCCGACGGCTTCCTCTTCTTCAACGGCGCCGCCACCGCCGAGGTCCAGGCCCGCGCGTACGCCGCCGTCGGCGTCCCCGCCTACTCGTCGGCGGTGCACGCCTTCGCGCCCGAGATCGCCGGCGCCTTCTTCACCGCTCTGCGCGACGGCGACGACGCCGTGGTGACCACGCTGCTGCGCGACTTCTACGTCCCGCTGGTCGAACTGCGCGACCGGGTCCCCGGATACGCCGTCTCGCTCGTCAAGGCCGCCGCCCGGCTGCGCGGCCTGCCGGTCGGCCCCGTGCGCGCCCCGCTCACCGACCCCGGCCCGGCCGACCTCGCGGAACTGACGAAACTCCTCGACACCGGCCTGACCCTGGTTGCCGCCTCGTGACCGGGAGAGAGCGGCGCAGCCGCATCGCGCGGCACCCCTCGGCCACCGCATGCGGAGTTCGACAGTCCGAAGGGGAACCGCCCTGCCTCTCCTCGTAGTCGGGACCGGCGTCCTGGTGGTGCCGTTCCTGATGACCCGGCTCAAACCCGACGGCTTCGTCGCGCCGCCCCTCGTGGCGGTCGCGTTGACCCTGGTACGGGTCACCGGGGCGAAGCCGCTGTGGGGCGGTCTGCCGCTGTCCTTCGCTCCGGCGGTCCTCGGACCCGGCGGCGTCCTGGTGGGGGAGCGGGCCCTCGACGTCCTCAGCCCCTGACCACCGACCAGACCACCGCACACACAGGGAACCGTGACCACCATGAACCAGCCGACCGTCACCCGCTTCGCCGTCTACCCCGTGGCCGGCCGTGACTGCATGGAGCTGAACCTCTCCGGCGCCCACGGCCCGTACTTCACCCGCAACATCGTCGTCCTCACGGACTCCGCGGGCCGCACGGGACTGGGAGAGGTGCCCGGCGGCGAGAAGATCACCCAGACGCTCCGCGACGCCGAACCCCTCGTCCTGGGCGCGAAGCTGGGCGACTACAAGCGGGTCCTGCGCGCGATCGGAGACCGCTTCGGCGACCGTGACTCCGGTGGCCGCGGAGCCCAGACCTTCGACCTGCGCACCACGGTGCACGCGGTCACCGCCGTCGAGTCGGCGCTGCTCGACCTGCTGGGCCAGCACCTCGGCGTACCGGTCGCGGCCCTCCTGGGCGACGGTCAACAGCGCGACAGCGTACGCGTGCTGGGGTACCTCTTCTACGTCGGCGACCCCGGCCGGACCGACCTGGAGTACCTCCGCGAACCCGACTGCGAGGTCGACTGGTACCGCCTGCGGCACGAGGAGGCCCTGACACCCGAGTCGATCGTGCGCCGGGCCGAGGCAGCCTACGACCTGTACGGCTTCCGCGACTTCAAGCTCAAGGGCGGAGTCCTGGCAGGCGCCGAGGAGGTCAAGGCCGTACGGGCGCTGAAGGACCGCTTCCCCGAGGCCCGGATCACCCTCGACCCGAACGGCGCCTGGTCCCTGCGGGAGGCCGTCGAGCTGTGCGAGCCCCTCGTCGGCACCCTCGCCTATGCCGAGGATCCCTGCGGGGCGGAGGGCGGCTACTCGGGGCGGGAGATCCTGGCCGAGTTCCGGCGCGCGACCGGCCTGCCCACCGCGACCAACATGATCGCCACCGACTGGCGCCAGCTCACCCACGCCCTGGCCCTGCAGTCGGTCTCCATCCCGCTGGCCGACCCGCACTTCTGGACCATGCAGGGCTCGGTGCGCGTGGCCCAGCTGTGCAACGCGATGGGCCTGACCTGGGGCTGCCACTCGAACAACCACTTCGACATCTCCCTCGCCATGGTCACCCACTGCGGCGCCGCGGCCCCCGGCCCCTGCAACGCCCTCGACACGCACTGGATATGGCAGGAAGGCCTGGAACGCCTGACGACCGCCCCACCGCGCATCGTCGACGGCGAGATCTCCGTCCCCGACGCCCCCGGCCTGGGCGTCACCCTGGACATGGACCGCCTCCTCGCGGCCCATGAGCTCTACCGGACGAAGGCGCTCGGGGCGAGGGACGACGCCGTAGGCATGCAATACCTGGTCCCCGACTGGAAGTTCGACGCCCGCCGCCCCTGCCTGGTGCGCTGACCGAAGACCGGCCCGCGGCCCGTCGCGAGAGCCGGGCCCGGGCCCCTGCCTCCAGCTGCCCCGAGCGCCGCCGTGCCCGGAGCCGTGCTCGACGCACCGCTCGCGCCGGTCACTTCTGCTCCAGCGCGGCCAGCCGCAGCTCGAGCTGGTCGACCCGGTGCCGTAGCAGGGCGACCTGTGCTTCCAGGCTGACCTCTCGCTCCGCCCTGCGCTGAATCCGCGGTGACGCGGCGGCGCGTGCGATCACCGCGTCCAGCTGGACCAGGCGCTGCGGCCCGTTCGGGCCGTCCACCAGCCGGGACCGGATCTCCCCGTTGCGGTACCAGGAACGCAGGGCCGAGCGGGAAACGCCGGTCTCCGCTTCCGCCTTGGCCAGCGTGACCCACGGCGTCTCGTCCAGCTGCTCGAACAGCTCCAGCTCGCTCTGCCAGCGCGCGAGCCGGTCCTCCCAGCCCGACGGTGTCCCCATCACACCCTCCCTTCATCACCCTGACCCTGTCAATAGCAGTGTATTGACAGGGTTGGCACCATGGAAGCATGCCTTTCGAACGGTTCACAGGGGAAGCCCGCAAGGTGGTCGTCACGGCTCAGGAGGAGGCGCGGCTGCTCCGGCACGACCACATCGGCACAGAGCACATCCTGCTGGGGCTGCTCGACGCGCCGGACACCACGGCGGCGAAAGTCCTGCACGGGCTCGGGTACGACAAGGAGACGGCACAGGCCGATGTCGCAGCGATGGCCAAGCCCGGCACCCGCGAGCTGAGCGGCCACATCCCGTTCGCGCCGAGCGCGAAGAAGACGCTGGACCTCGCCCTGCGCGAGGCGCAGCGGCTGCACCACACGTACATCGGTACGGAACACATCCTGCTCGCCCTGATCGCCGGGGCCGGTCAGGGAGTCGGCGCGAAGGTCCTCGCCGAGCGGATCGATCCGGTCGGCAAGATCCGGGCCGCGGTGCTGGCCGCACTGGAGGGATCGCAGGACGTCGTCGCGGCCGGCCCATGGCCGGCCGGCACACCCGCCACCGAGGACACCGTGTCCACCGCCAGCGCGCTGGCCGGCGGGGCACCGGTCGGCAGCCATCACCTGCTCGAGGCGATGCTGCGGGCCGAGAACAGCATGGCGGCCAGGGTGCTGCGCGAACTCGGGGTCGACCCGGACGCCGTGGCCGCCAAGATCGACGAACTGGATCCGGAGACGACCACGGACGCGAACCCGGAGGAGGCCGCCGCCCGCAAGATGGAGATCCGGCTGGTCGACGACGAGGTGCACCTGATCCTGCGGGACCCGGCCACGGTGACGGCCGCGAGGCAGGTCACCGAGCTGTCCGGCGGCCCGGTCCGGGGCGCCGGGCCGGTAGCCGGCATGTTCGTCCCGGTCTGGCGGTCGACCAACCAGCTGCTGCTGCAGATCCAGCGCGTGCTGGAACCGGAACCCGAAGCCGACGACGGCTCCGCCGCGAGCAAGGTGGCCAGGGCCGTGCGTACGGTACTCGCGCCGCGGCTCCGCCGGTGAACACTCCACCCACCGAGGCGGGAGAAGCACGAGCAGGCAAGGGCAAGTACGAGCAGGCGAGGGCGTTCGGCGCAGCGGGGGCAACCATGACCATCACCATCGTCGGCGCCGGACTGGGCGGTCTGGCCCTGGCCCGGGTGCTGCACGTGCACGGCATCGATGCCGTCGTGTACGAACGGGAGTCCTCGCGTGGCGCGCGGGGTCAGGGCGGCATGCTCGACCTGCACTCCGGGACCGGGCAGCGGGCGCTGCGCGAGGCCGGCCTGATCGACCGGTTCCACGCGATCGCCCGTGGTGAAGGCCAGGACCTGCGACTTCTCGAACCGGACGGCACTCTGCTGCTGCGGGAGGACACGCCCGACGACGCCCCGCTCGAGCGACCTGAGGTCGACCGTGCGGATCTGCGCGACCTGTTGCTCGACTCCCTCCCCGAACACGCGGTGCGCTGGGGGCACATGTTCGAGTCCGCCGGCCATGGCCTGCTGCACTTCGCCGACGGCAGCAGTGCGCCGTACGACCTGCTGGTCGGCGCCGACGGCGCGGAGTCCCGGGTCCGCGCGCTGCTCACCGACGCCCGGCCCGCGCACACCGGCCACAACGTCGTCGAGCTCGGGATTCCCGACATCGACCGCACCCACCCCGACCTCGCGGAGATGGTCGGGCGCGGCAACTACTGGGTGCTCGGCGACGGGCGATCCCTGTCGGCGCAGCGGAACGGCGACGGCCGCGTGCGCGTCTACCTGGGCTTCCACCACACTGCCGAGGACTGGCCGGCGACCGCCGGGATCCCGTTCGGCGACCCCGCCGCAGCCCGGGTGCGGCTGATCGACCTGTTCAGCGACTGGGACCCACGGTTCACCGCACTGATCGCGGCCTGTGACGACACGGTCCTGCCACGGTCGATCAGCGCTCTCCCGGTCGGCATGACCTGGACGTCGAGGCCGGACGTGACGTTGCTCGGCGATGCCGCGCACCTGATGCCGCCGGTGGGCCAGGGCGCCAACATGGCGCTGCTCGACGGTGCCCTGCTCGGCCTCGCGCTGGCCGCGCACCCGGACGACCTTCCCGCCGCCGTCAAAGAATACGAACGCGAGATGTTCGCACGTACCAGCGCTGCCGCCCGGCAGTCGGCGCACGTCCAGGAGATCCTGGCGGCGCCGGACGCCGGCCGGAGAATGCTCGCATTCTTCCGACCCGGCTGAACCGCGGGCCGTATCCGCGGAACGGGCCGCCCGGGGCACTGCCACGACGCGGTCCGGGCCGCGGCTCGGCGGGCGTTTCGGAGGGGTCGACCGGACCGAGACCCTGCACAACAAGACCATCAGATGTCTCGGCTACACCACCGGTAACGGCACGGTGAACTGGTTCGGTTGCCCGCCTTCCTGACACGTCCGACGAGGGCTCCGGCGGGCCGGGCGGCAGTCGCCGAGGCCGGTTCTCCTCGGGCCGCGCGGCGAACGGCACGCTCTCGGACGTGGCCCGATCGACAACCGCCAAGCAGGCTCGACGTTTGACGAGCTCTACGAGCGCCACCTGGAGTCGGGGGATGCCGTCGTGTCTCCGGCGCCGCGCCTCAGCAATGGGGCAGGCGATCCCGAAGTGCCGGTACGGGCTTCTGCGTCTCCAGGTCAGCGCATTCTTCCCCGGGGCTTCAGCGGTACGTGCGGCAGTTCGGGTGCGGGCAGGCGCTGCCCGTCGTAGCCCTTCACCTCACCGAAACGCGTCCCGGTCATCCAGTCCGCACGCGCCTGTACGACCTCCGCGTGCGACCGGCACACGAAGTTCCACCACATCACGATCTCCTCGCCGAAGGGTGGTCCACCGAGGAGGACGAGGCGGGCGGTGTCGTCCGACTCGTTGACGAGGGCGAGGGTGTCGCGGTCGTCGGGCACATGGCCGAGCTCGGCCGGCAGCAGACCGGTGCCGGCGGCGCGGACCTCGCCCCGGTCGACGAGGACGCCGTGCTCGAAGCCGGGGTCGACGGCGAGGGTGAGGGCGGCGCGCGGTTCCAGGACGATCTCGGCACCGAGCAGGGGGGTGAACGTCCGCACGGGGGAGACCGCTCCGGCGAGAGAGCCCAGGAACACCCGCAGCGCGGCACCGTCGAGGCACACCGGCTCGGGCACATGGTGCTGGAAGTCCGGTGCGGTGTCCCGGTGTTCCCCGGGCAGCGCCACCCACAGCTGCACCCCGTGCAGCACGGTCGTGCCGGGCGTGGAGACCTCGGAGTGGCTGATGCCGTGCCCGCCGGTCATCAGGTTCAGCTCACCGGGCCGTACGAGGGCGTGGCTGCCCAGGCTGTCCCGGTGCTCGATCTCCCCGCTGAACAGCCAGCTCACCGTCTGCAGCCCGGTGTGCGGGTGCGGGGCGACATCCATGCCGCCGCTGCGGGCGACGTCGTCGGGGCCGTAGTGGTCGGCGAAGCACCAGGCGCCGATCAGGCTGCGGGTCCGCTGGGGGAGGGTGCGGCGTACCGTCATCGCGCGGGGGCCGCCGAGCGGGACGTCGCGGGGGGTGAGGACCTCGACCCGGGCCGCCCGGTCGGGCCGGGCCTCTCCGGCGGGGGAGCCGCACCGCATCTCGGCGGGCCTCGTCTCGGTGTTGCTCACCGGAACCCACCTCCCATCCCTGTAGTTTCACTTTCAACAACTATGGTGATCATAGCTCTCCCGTCCAGGCTCCGTGCACCCGCTCGGGCGGAGGCGGCAGGGCAGCCGGAGGAGTCCCGGGTCGACCGGTCCCGTCCCGGCCGGGTCTCGGACATGAGCGGGCATCCGGTCCGTCCGGAGCGGTGACGGTCCCCGGCGGGGCGGCCGCTCACGCCGGCCGCCGTTTCCCGGGCCGCTCACGTCGCCGGATTCCGTTCCTCGGCCGGGACCGGCAGCACGACGATGCGCTGGACGGCACGGCTGAGGACCACCACGCCCACGAGGATCAGCAGGGCCCCGCACGCCTGCGGCACGAGCCACCACCCGGTGCGGATGCGCTCGTCGAAGAGGGTGATGCCCAGCGTCAGGCTGACCACGGCGTCCCCGATGGTCAGCGCGGGCTGGGCCGCGGCCAGCGGACCGGCCTGCAGCGCGTTCTCCAGCAGCAGCACGGAGGCGACGCCGGCGAGCGCGAAGCCGTACGTCTGCCAGGACCGCACGAACGCCGTGAAGCCCTGGTCGGCGAACGTGCCGCTGGCCGACTTCAGGAGGGCGGCGGTCAGGGCGTTGCCCGTCGCGGAGGCGGCCGCGAGCAGCGCGGCGCGCCGGGCCGGGGAGCGTTCCCGGCAGGCCAGCAGCACCGCCACGGCCATCCCGCCGACGCACAGGCTCAGGGCCGGGATCCACCGGCCGAGCGGCGCTGAATCGGTGGCGCCGTGCGGGGCGGCCGCGATGAGCAGGACCGCGAGCCCCGCCACACAGCCGCCGACGCCCCACCAGCCCGAGCGGGGCAGCCGCCGGTGCATCAGCGGCGCGGCGACGAGCAGCGCGAAGGGCAGTTCCAGGATGAACAGCGGCTGGACCAGCGCGAGCGGGCCGTTGACCAGGGCCAGGCTCTGGAACAGCGCGGCGCAGATCACGCCGGCCATCCCGATGATCCAGTAGGGCCGGCGCACCAGCTCCGCGAGCAACCGGATCCCACCGCGACTGCTGGCCGAGGCCGCCTTGCGCTGGAACGCGGTGCCCACGGCGTTGCTGGCCGCTCCCGCGACGGCGAACACCGCCGCCAGTTCGATCACGACCGTCTCCCGCCTGCGGCAGCCTCCCGGAAGGAGGATCGGGCCCTTTCAGCCTACGAAAGGCGGCGCCGCCGTGCCGGGTCGGGACGCGGCCGAGCGGCCCCGTCCGCGTCCGGACGAGCTATCCGGCCGTATCCGGGGTATCCGCCTCCACGAGTCCGTTCGGGTGAGGGACGTGGAGGGGTGCATGGCGCAGGCGGTCCGCGACATCATGACCTGCAATCCGGTCGCGGTGGGACCGGAGACACCGGTCCGGGAGGTCGCCGCCCGCATGCGCGACGAGGACATAGGCGCGGTCCTGGTCTGCGCCGGGGACCGGCTGCGCGGACTGGTGACCGACCGGGACCTCACCGTGCGGATCCTCGCCGAGGGCGGGGACGTCAGCGCACGGACGGTGGCCGAGGCGTGCAGCAGCGAGCTGGTCACCGTGGCCCCGGACGACGACGTCGACCGTGCCGTGCAGCTGATGCGCGGCAAGGCGCTGCGCCGGCTGCCGGTCGTCGACGACGGACGCGTGGTCGGGATCATCGCCCTGGGCGACGTGGCCCTGGAGTACGACCCCGAATCCACGCTGGGACAGATCAGCGCGGCCGGCCCCACCCGGTGACCCCGGACGGCACCGGCCGCGCCGCGGTCGGCCGGGCGGGCGGTCAGGAGACGGCCAGGTCGTCCGCGTACACGCCGCCCCGCCCGTACCAGCCGTGGACGTACACGGTGGCGGTGCCCGAGGCGCCGGGGGCGAACGGCACCGTCAGCTTCTTCGACCACGACGAGGCCGGCGTCCAGGCGCCGGCCCTGGCTCCCCCCCCCCCCCCGCTGAGGCCTAGGTAGGCGTCCGGCCCCGCACCCGGCCGCTCAGCGTGTGCGCGGTGTCGGGCTTCAGGGGGAGGGACTGCCCGCATGACTGCCCGCACCGGCCGGTCCGCGAGGCGGACGGGGCGGTCTGCGGCGGCGACGGCGCCCACGTCCGTGCGACTGTCGGCGATCTCGGTGCCGCCGTTGTCGGCGGCGTATCCGCCGGGGGAGGGGATCACGTCGCCGCCGCGAGAGCGGATGGTGGCGAGGTCCGCGCCGAGGACCGAGCCGTCGACGGGCGTGCCGGTGTCCCCGTTCCGGGCGTCACCCCGGTTGCGCACCTCTGACCGCTGCGCCGTGCCGGAGGCGGCGTGATCAACGTGCCGCCGGTTCGCTTCCACCGGGTCGCTTCCACCGGTTCCGGTCGGGGAGCCGCCCCTGTCGAGGGCGTCGCCCCTGTCGGAGGTCGCTTCCCTCGCCCCCGGCGGTCGGGGGAGCCGCCATTGGTCGAGGTGCCGCCCCGGTCGCATGATCAGGCCGCCCTCCTGCCGTCGGTGTGGAGTGCCGAGTCGGCCTCGCGCACGCGCCACTCCTCGACGGTCTCCTGCTGGCGCCGCGCCCGTTCCAGGAGGGTGTCGAGCAGCTCGGGATCCAGGCGCCGGTCGGTAGGACTGAGCCTGCGCAGTGTCGTCCATCCGGCCGCCTTGCCCTCCACCCCCAGCCGCAGCGCCTCCAGTTCCAGCACGGTGCTCAGCGCCGAGCGCCGGATCACGTTGCCGTTCGCTTTCAGCCGGGCTGCCTTCTCAACCGTCCAGCCCGCCAGGACCTTGTAGTGGCGCACCGGGACGTCCAGGTCCCGCATGATGTCCAGGAGCGCCGCGCGGTCCTCGTCGATCTGGGCCGCGACCGGAGCCATGGCCCGGCCGAGCTCGGAACCGCGGGTGGCACGCGCCAGGTGCCCGGCGCGCTGGGTTCCGGCCGTGGCGCCGGCGAGGTGGTCGTTGAGGTAGATGCCGAGCAGCTTCATGTCGGTGCCCCCGGTGGACTCGGAACCAGGCGTACCGGACCGCGACGGACCGTTCATGGTGGGTCTCCTTGCTGTGTTCGGGCGTGGGCGTCGTTCGCGCCAGGGCGCGCGGAGTGCGCGGAGTGCGCGGGGCGCGCGGGGTGCGCGGGGTGCGCGGGGTGTGCTCACCGTCGTCGTGACGCGTACCAGGCAGGGGCTGCGGGGCGTCGAGCCGAAACCGAACCGCACGGCGGGTTCGACCGGGGCGAGGGAGCCGAGGTCCCGTCCCTCGTGGACGGCGCTCGCCGCGACGATCCGGTGCACGTCGCGCGCGCCGTACCACTCGCGCCGGCCGCCACCGGCGCTTCCGCGGGTCCGAACGCCGAGCAGCAGACGGGCCCCCGGGTCGATCAGCGCCGACCAGCAGGTCCGGGCGGCCAGTGCGTCGGGTACCGCCCTGAGCACCGAACCGGGCACGTTCCGGCGGCCGACCACGAGGCGCACGTCGAGCAGCGAACCGGCCGTGACCGCCCACCGGTGTGCGCTGACGTGAACCCGTACCGGCACCACGCGCACCTCGTCGAAGGCATAGGTGCCGGCGATGAAGTCGGCCGTGCGCCGGGTCGGGGCGAGCAGCAGGCGGTGGCCGTCCGCACGCTCGATCATCACGTCGCTGAACGCACCGAAGGGCGAGCGGGGCCAGTGGCCCACCACCACCCGGGTACCGGAGGCCGTGCCGATGCCGGCGATCCAGCCGTCGAAGCGCAGCCGGGCGACGCGGGCGGCGCCCGGCGCGGACGGCTTCACCGGCCCGGGGCCCCGCGGCGGCGGTCCCGGGCGCCGGGCCGCACGTGTACCCGTGCCCGTCGCCGGGCATCGGCGCGGCAGGCCCCGCGCGCGGGTGTCCGGGCCGGTCGGCCCGCTCGCGGCGCGGGGGCGCGACCAGCCTGCCCGGGCCCGTACGCATCCACGCGCACCGACTCCCCCGCGGGCGGGTGCCGAAACCCGGTGCGGCCGGCCTCGGCGTGTTCAGCCGCCCCAGACCGACCAGGACGCCGTTCCCTGGGCGGACGCCAGGACGGCGAGCACGACCAGGTCCGCCACGCCCAGTCCCAGTCCCAGGAGGGCGCGGAACCGGCGTGGCGTGTCCCGGCGCAGGGCGATGATCGCCAGCACGATGGCGATGGGGCCGAGGACGAGATTGAGGACGAGCAGCCCGACGAGTCCGAGGACGAAGGAGGCCACCGCCATGCCTTCGGTGTCACGCCGGCCCGTCCGGCGCGAGGGGGGCGCGGTCAGTCGCATCGTCAGGCCCTCCTCGTCCGGTTGCGGCGCCGCCGCTCGCGTCCCGAGAAGACCAGGAGCCAGACGGCGATGAGCGCACCGAGCACCAGCGTGACCGGCCAGGGGAGATAGGCCGCCGAGCCCACCACGATGCCCAGCAGGAGCAGGGCGACGACCAGGAACAGCACGGCTACCTCCTTGGGCCGGCGGCGACGACGACGGTGACGGCAGAGGACGGCGGCCTGCCGTCCTGCCCGTGCAGCGGCTTCTGCGACCGCTTCCTCAACGCGTTCATGACATCTCTGGTTACCCGCGAGTTCGCGTCTCACGCCGCTCTTGCGGTGCCCAGCCGTGCTGCTGACCGTCCGTCAGGGGCGGCGTACTGCCGGGGGCGGCCTCATGCCGGCGCCCGCAAGCGGGGCGTCCGGTGCACACGAGTCCGCCGAAGCCCTCGGAACCGCGACGCGGACCGGCGGCCGGCCGGGACCGGGCACCCGGCCGGCCCGGCGCGGACCGGCTGCGGGGGCGATGAGCCCGGCCGGGCCGCGACGGGACCGGTCGTCGGCTCGACGGGACCCGTCGACGGCTCGACGGCCGCCTCCGTTCCGCTCCTCCCGGTCAGCTGGCGCGGGTACCGCCACCCCGGCGGATACGGCCCAGCAGATCCCGGTGGTACGCCGCGAGTTGGCCGGCCGGCACCGGAGCGGGGCTGCCGGACAGGGTGTACCAGGTGTCGCCGCCGGAGTGCTGGATGGTGACCCGCACGCTGTGTCCGTCGGACTGGAGGAAGGTCGCCACGGTGAGATCGCCGGTGATGACGCCGACCTCGTCGGTCATCGCTCCGCCGGGGCCGGCCGTGACCCGGTCGACGTAACTGTCGATGCTGGGAGGGGTCTGCGCGGGGCGACTGTTGGTGCCGGGAGGGTTGCTCATGGGGCGCAGGTTTCCATCAACGCGACCGGCGTGCCCCGCACCGCGCAGGTGTCGTGCGTGCGTGTCCCCACGTTGGGCGTGCGGCGGTGACGCGCCGGACCATACCGGAGGTCACCCGAGCCCCGGACCATACCGGAGGTCACCGGAGCCCCGGACCACACCGGAGGTCACCGGAGCCCCGGACCACACCGGAACCCCGGAGCTCACCCGAACAAGGGGAACCGGTCGGCGGCCGGGCCGAGGGCGGCCCGTTCGACGTCGGTGAGCGGGGTCCGTCCGGTGCCCACGCGTGCGTAGTGCGCGTCGCTCCATTCCGGCGGGGCGGCCGTGCCGAGCAGCCCGTCCAGGGTGGTGCGCACGGCGGCCAGTCCCTCGGGCGAGGGCCCCGGGGCGAGCGGGAGTCCCACCGTCAGGTCGAGGTGGTGGACGGTCGCCTCGACCGCGAGGGTCGTGATCAGGTCGCCGGACGTCAGCACGTGCCCCTGCGTCGCCACCCGGCGCGCCGGATCGGCCGCCCGCGCCGCGTGCACGACCGCCGCCAGCGTCTCCAGGTAGAGCTCCCGCAACTGACCGAAGTCGAGGAACATGCTCGCGCTCACCCGGGCCCAGCGGCGGCCGTTCGCCGCCCCGGCGGAGCCCGGCCGCCAGTCCCGCCAGTACGTCACCGCGTCCCGGTCGGTGGGCTCGTCGGCGGGCGTGTGCAGGGCGACCAGGCCGCGCTGGGCGTCCTGCAGACAATGGAGGACGAGGTCGCGGACCGCCCAGCCCGTGCAGCCGGTCGGCCGCCACGACTCCTCGTCATCCAGGTCCGCGACGACCGCCGAGGCGGTCTCGTAGGCGGCGCGCAACGTCCGCGCCGCAGCCGCCGTCTCGAGTGTGGTCATGGTCCTCCTGTCCACGCCGGATGGTGCCGCGTCGGCCGAGCCGTCCCGAATCGTACGCAACCCCGGGACGAGCGGGCGGACGTCGGTGGCCGAGGCAGCGGCCGCCGGGGCGCGGCGAGGCCTCAGGCCGCCAGTCGCTTCGCCTTCTCGGCCGCCTCCTCCAGCGCGCGGTCACGGGAGGCCTCGAACAGCGTGACCAGTTCGGCCATCGCCGGGTTGTGCGGGGCCATGGTCAGTTCCGGGACGATGAACTCCAGTTCCATGCCCAGGAAGTCGGCGAACACGGCCGTGAGGTAGTTCTGCACGTACTCGTACGGCTCGCGCGGCGTGCCCGGTGCGTACGAGCCGCCCCGGCTGGCGACGACGATCACCGGGGTGCCCTTCACGGACTGGGTCTCGCCGGCGGTGCGGCCGACGAGGATCACGTTGTCCAGCCAGGCCTTGAGGGTCGAGGGGATCGCGAAGTTGTACATCGGCGCCCCGATCAGCACCGCGTCGGCCGCCTCCAGTTCCTCGATCAGGCGCACCCGCCCGGCGAAGGCGGCCGCCTGCTCGGGCGTGTGGGAGTCGGGTCCGGCGAAGCCGGCGGTGTGTGCGTCGGCCGTGATGTGCGGGACGGGCTCGGCGGCCAGGTCCCGGTAGACGATCGTGCCGTCCGGGTGCTGCTCCTGCCAGTGCGAGCGGAAGGCCGCGGTCACGGCGCGCGAGGCCGACGCCTCGGTGGGGAACGCGGAGGAGTCGATGTGCAGCAGGGTGGCCATGTGTGTCTCCAGACAGCGCAGGGGGCAGCCCGGCGCCTGAGCAAGGGGCTGAACTTTCGTACTGAACTATTGATAACACAGGGACTTACTTTTTTTCAGTCGCCTACGTCGGGGTAGTACCCTGATCACATGGCGGTGGACCAGAACCACGACAGCGCGGCATGCAAGCGGGTGGACGAGGGCATCACCCGCGTCTTCCAGTTGCTCGGCAAGCGCTGGAGCGGCCCCATCGTGTCCGTCCTGGTGGAGCAGCCCGCGTACTTCACCGATCTGCGCCGAGCCGTCCCCGGCATCAGCGAGCGCATGCTGGCCGACCGGCTCGCGGAACTCGGCGCCGCCGGCCTCGTCCTGCGCGAGGTCGACGAAGGCCCGCCGCTGCGCGTCGCGTACCGGCTGACCCGAGCCGGAGCCGCACTGGAGCCCGCGCTGAAGGAACTCGCCGAGTGGGCGAAGACCCACCTGCCCGATGCCGGGCCGTGTCCGGGAGCGCGGTAGACACCTTCCGGTGGACCTGCAGGCGCCGCGGACCGGCTCGGTCGCCCGGACAGGTGTGCACCGGGGCGTTGATCAGTCGACCGGCCAGGTGTGCACCGGGGCGTTGAGGTGCATGTAGTCGATGTACAGCTGCGTCATCCGCCTCAGTGCCTCGTGGCGGCCGGCGTGCACGGATGCTTCGAGATGGTGGAACATCTCCTTCTGCCACACAGCTCCGTTGCGCGCCGTCACACATCGCTGCTCGATGATCCCCAGCAGCGGCTCCCGCCACGCCGCGTCCATGCCGGACTGTTCGAGGCCGCGGTGCGCGAGCGGCAGCAACCGCCGCAGCACCAGCTCCGGCACCGGCACCTCACCCATCCCGGGCCAGTACAGCAGCGCGTCGATGCCGTTGCGGGCCGCGGTGTGCAGGTTGTCCTCGGCGGCCGCGAAGGACATCCGCGACCACACCGGCCGGTCCTCCTCCACCAGCACCCGGGTGAGCCCGTAGTAGAAGGCCCCGTTGGCGAGGGTGTCGGCGACGGTCGGGCCCGCGGGCAGCACCCGGTTCTCCACCCGGATGTGCGGTACGTCGTGGGCGACGGCGTAGACCGGGCGGTTCCAGCGGTAGATGGTGCCGTTGTGCAGGGTGAGTTCACCCAGCTCGGGGGTGTCACCGCGGTCCAGCGTCTCCGCCGGGTCCTGTTCGTCGCACAGCGGGAGGAGAGCCGGGAAGTAGCGCAGGTTCTCCTCGAACAGGTCGAAGACGCTGTTGATCCACCGCTCGCCAAACCACACCCGGGGCCGTACCCCCTGCACCTTGATCTCCTCCGGGCGGGTGTCGGTGGCCTGCTCGAACAGCGGGATGCGGGTCTCGTGCCACAGCTCCTTGCCGAACAGGAACGGCGCGTTCGCCGCCAGCCCCACCTGGACACCGGCGATCGCCTGCGCCGCGTTCCAGTACGGAGCGAACTCCTCCGGCGACACCTGAAGATGGAACTGCGTACTGGTGCACGCGGCCTCCGGGGTGATGGTGTCCGCGTACGTGCGCAGCCGGTCGACGCCGTCCACCTCGATACGCAGGTCCTCGCCCCGGGCCGCGAACACCTGGTCGTTGAGCAGCCGGTAGCGCGGGTTCTCCGACAGTGCTCCCTCGCCGATGTCGTGCTGCCGTAGCGTGGGCAGGATCCCGACCGTGATCAGCCGGGCGCCGACCGAACGGGCCCGCCCGTCCGCGTGGTTGAGCGCGGCACGGATCTCTGACTCCCAGGCGTCGGGGCCGCCCGCCGTCAGCCGCCGGGGCGGGACGTTGATCTCCAGGTTGAACCGGCCCAGCTCGGTGGACCAGGCGGGATCCGAGATCGCCTCCAGCACATCGCTGTTGCACATCGCCGGCTCGGCGTCGTCGTCGACCAGATTCAGCTCGATCTCCAGGCCGACCTGCGGCCGCTCGGACTCGAACCGCTCCTCGCGCAGCATCTGCGCCAGCGCGTCGAGGCACTCCTGCATCTTGATCCGGTACCGGCGGCGGTCCTCGCGGGTGAAGACGAGCGCCGGGACGTCCCGTCCCATCCGACCTCCTGCGATCCCCTCGCCGGACACCTCTCCACCCAGCGTCGCACCATCGCGCGAACCGCACCAAGCGGAGACCGCGTCCGCCCGGTGATCCCGCGCGAACACCACGCTTCTCTCGCGTCCGGACCGCACCTGCACCGCGCCGGGACGGCGTGTCCCGCGCCGGGTCGGGGCCCGGGCCGCCGCGGCGGCGCCCGGCCCGCGCCACGTCGGGCCGGCCTGTCCGCGCCGCGTCGCGGTGGCCTGTCCTGCACCGCGTCGGGACGGCTGCCCGGCGCCGTATGCGTGTGTGTGGGGGGCCTTGTCCGGCGCCGCGGTCAGGCCGCTCGTCCTTCGCCGCGTCGGGGTCCCGGGCTTCACGGGCGGCGGATGGGGGAGGACGGGAGCATGACCAGGTCCCGGGGCGCCCGCCGGCCCACGATCGCCGACGTCGCCGCGGCGGCGTCAATGCCGGGATACTGGGCGCCCATGGACAAGGTCGAAGTCGTCGTCGCCCATTCCGAGCGCGCGACTCTGCGCGTCGGCGACGTGTTCCTGAAGGTGGACGCCGACCAGGCGCGCATCGACGTCGAGGTCGAGGCGATGTCCCTCGCGCCGGTCCCGACCCCAGAGGTCCTATGGCGCAAGGAGCCCGTGCTCGCGCTCGCCGCACTCCCGGGGGCGGTGCTCGGCCGTCTCGGTGAGCCGTCGGCCGGGGCGTCGGCGGCGTGGGCCGCCGCGGGCGCCGCCATCCGGAAGCTGCACGAAGCGCCGTTGCCGCCTTGGGCCGGCCGTCGCCGTCGGAGTCCCGACGAGTTGGTGGTGGAACTCGACGGCGAGTGCGAGTTGCTCGTGACGAACGGCGTCCTGCCCGCCGACCTGGTCGCCCGCAACCGCCAGGTCGCCGAGGCCGCGCTCCGGCCGTGGACTCCGGCGTTCACGCACGGCGACCTGCAGATCGATCACGTCTTCGTCGACGGCGACGAGGTCACGGGCATCATCGACTGGTCCGAGGCGGGCCGGGGTGATGCCCTGTTCGACCTCGCTACCCTGACGCTCGGACACGAGGAGCACCTCGACGACGTCATCGCCGGTTATGGCACGGACGTCGACCTCGACGTGATCCACGCGTGGTGGTCGTTGCGAAGCCTGCTGGGAGTTCGCTGGCTGGTCGAGCACGGCTTCGACCCCTTCGCGCCAGGCTGTGAGGTCGACGTGCTGAGATCCCGGATGTGAGGCTGGGGGGCCGGACTGGCCACGTATGCGTTCCGACGCGTCGAGCAGGTCATCCCCTGGGGCGCATCGTTGCCCTTGCTCTCGACAGGGTGTGGTGCGCAGTCGTCGCCAGCAGATGACGGCGCGGCCCAGGGTGACGAACGCGTGATGGATGCCGTCGCGGATCTCCCAGCGGATACGCCGCGGCGGAACCAGTGCAGCAGCGCGATCGTGATGCGCGCCCACAACTCGTCGTCGATCTCCCACGGTCTGACAGCGGTCTTCCTGGTCTCGACTGGTTCGCACCCTCTTCGGCCGGCGTCAACGAGAACTGACACACCGTCACTCCCGGCGATCCAGAAAGCTCATCTTGTGAGGAGTCATAAGTGCTCCACGAGCCGAGGACATCCGGGACCATGAAGCATGCTCCCGGATGACTGGCACCTCACCCAAGACGTCGACGACTTCCTCGCCCGAGCCGGTGACTTCCTGTGCTCGCGCCCCGCCCTGCACAACACGCCGCTGACGGACATCGAGAAACTGCGGAGAGGCAGGGCGGCCGAACGCGACGCCGCTGCCGCCGTTTTCGGCCGACTGGAAGCACAAGGTCAGGTCCGTGCGATCTTCTATCTCACTTCGCGCGGCCGCCTGGGCCTCACACCCCTCTCCGGCGAGCAGGCGGACACCCTCGCTGCTCACCTGGCGGGCCTCGGCCACTCTCCCTCCACCGTCATCGCGGACCATGACACCGCCGGTGCTTTCGCCGAGTCATGGCAGCGGACCACGGGCGCGGCGCCGGTACCCTACTGGCGGACGCATCTCTACCGTCTCGGCACGCTCACCCCGCAGCAGCCGCCCCCGGCGGGCCATGGACGCATCACGGGCGGTAAAGACCGTGAGCAAGTCGTGCGCTGGTGCCGTGAGTTCTGCGTCGACGTAGGGGAGCAGTCTTCCATCGACTTGATCGACGCCGGCTCCTGGGACGACTCGCGCTTCGGCGACAGGCACTTCACGTTCTGGGAGACCCCGGACGGCACCCCCGCCTCGATGGCGGCCGCGACCTCGGTCGTCGGCGGCATGGTCCGGGTGGACCCCGTCTACACCCCCGCCCACCTCCGCGGCCGCGGCTACGCGGCGGCCGTGACGGCCGAGGTGAGCAGGGCCGCGCTGGCCGCGGGGGCGACGGACGTCGTCCTGTTCACGGACCCGGCCAACCCCACCAGCAACGCCCTCTACCAGCGCATCGGATACGTCCATGTCGCTGACTTCGCCGGGTACAGGTTCTCCTACGATGCACCACAAGCCGGGTGAGGTGCGCCCGGGGTGACCGTCCGGGTGAGGTGCGCAGTCAAGCGATGTCGTCGGCCCCCTTGGGCAGGTGGACACCGTAGCCGGAAAGGGCCCGGTCAAGGCTGACGTCGGCGGCGTCCCACGGAGACCCGTGCGCGAACGGCCCGGCGTGCTCGGCGCAGTGCGGGCCTTCCGGATCCCAGGCGGCCAGACCCCCGACCAGCAGCACACCCACGAACGACGCCGGCACCCGGGGCAGGCGGTGGAACACCAACTCGCTTAGAGGCGTGGAGGCGTGGAACGGGTGTGCGGGTGTGCGGCGCCCGGAGTGCGTGGCGCGCCCGGCTCTAGACCGGGCGCGCGGTCGCACAGGTTCGGTTCGGTTCGGTTCGGTTCAGGCGGTCTTGAACGCCACGCCACCGTAGAAGCCGATTTCCTCGGACCGGGGCGGCGGTGTGGTGTCCGGCCGCCAGAACGGGACCTGGGCCACACCCGGTTCGATCAGTTCGAAGCCGTCGAAGAACCGCTCGACCTCGGCGCGGGAGCGGAGGTTCAGGGAGGCGCTGGCCTTGTTGTAGACGGCCTGGGCGGCGCGGCGGTCGGCGAAGTCGCCGGTGGCGTGCGACAGCACGAGACAGCTGCCGGCCGGCAGCGCGTCGCGAAGGGTGGCGACGACCTCGGCGGGACGCTCGGCGTCCGTGAGGAAGTGGAGGACGGCCACGAGGAGCACGGCGACCGGCCGGTCGAAGTCGATGATGTCGCGGACCCCGGGATGGCCCAGGACCGCGTGCGGATCGCGCAGGTCGCCGAGCACGATGCTGGTCGTACCCGAGCGGCTGAGCAGTGCGTTGCCGTGGGCGGCCACGATCGGATCGTTGTCGACGTAGGCGACCCGCACGTCCGGCGCCGCCGCCTGCGCGACCTCGTGCACGTTCGGCGAGGTGGGCAGCCCCGTGCCGATGTCCAGGATCTGCCGGATGCCGTTGCTGACGACGTGCCGGACGGCGCGGTGCAGGAAGGCGCGGTTCGCCCGCACCCCCATCCGCACCTCGGGTGCCGCGGCGGCCAGCTCGTCGGCCGCCCGCTGGTCCACCTCGTAGTTGTCCTTGCCGCCCAGGAGGTAGTCGTAGATCCGCGCGGGATGCGGTTTGCTGGTGTCGATGTTCGCGGCCTGGACGCTGTCCTGTGGCACGCTGCGCTCCTCTCGCGACCGTGACGGCCCCGGCTCCGTCAGCGACTGGCCCAAGCCTCCCACATCAACTGACGCTGCTGCTCAGGCGGTTACTCGTCGCGGGCGGGGCGCCGCAGTGACGCGGCGGCCGGGGTGCACCGCGTGGGTGGGACGGGGCCGGCCCTCGGCGGCGCGACGGCTGGTGGACGGACGGGCGTGGGCTGAGAGCGCCTCGTGTGACGGCGTGTGGGTGGCGTGGGCGGGGTGGGGGTTGCCTCGTGTGAAGGTTGGTGGACGGGATGGGTGGGGTGCGGGGTCGCCTCGCCTGACGGCCGGTGAGGGCCGGCGATGGGATGGACACGGGGCGGGATGTCTCCCGCGACTGTTGCCGGCCGGCATCGGCCTCGGGGGTGTGCCGGAGTCCGTCTCACCCGGTCGGCCCGCTTCCGTTGGTCCGGGCGGGGCGGATGACGGAAGGTCTGAGGGGGACCGGTGTGCACGTCCGGCCCGCCTGCCCCGAGAGACTGGACCACCTGAATACCGCGACGGCTCGGAGTACGGAACGCCCGGTCGGCCAGATCCTCGACGACTTGGCGACCTGATGGCCGTACCGAGGCCGTAGCCCCTGGACCGGCCCGCCGCCTGGTCATTGACGATCCGGCGGCGGGTCGACCATCGGGGCGGGGAACGTCAATCCATGCGCTCCGGCAGTTCCCCGCCCCGGTCCTCCTGCCCGGTCCCCCGTCCTGGTCCAGTTCCGCGTTGCGTCCCCGTCTCGCTTCGGCCCCTCGGCCCTCATCGCGTCCCCTCACTTCGGCCCCGGCCCTCATCGCGCCCGTGCCGCCTCCTTCTCCCCCTGTTCTCGTTGCCCCAGGGCGGCCGGGCGATGTGCCGCAGGCGCCCGTGCCGGTGCGCTTGCCTTCCCCTCCCGACTCCCTTGCTGCTGGAAACCGATCGGTTTACGATGACGGAAACCGATCGGTTTACCGTCTGGAGATGGACATGACTTCGATCAAGGACTCCGTCGTTCTGGTCACCGGTGGCAGCCGGGGGCTGGGTAAGGCGCTGGTGGAGGAGCTGTACGCGCGGGGTGCCGCGAAGGTGTACGCGACGGCCCGCGACCCGCGCACGGTGACGCACCCTGATGCCGTGCCTCTCGCCCTGGAGGTCACCGACCCGCAGTCGGTCGCGGCCGCGGCGGCGCAGGCGCAGGACGTCACCGTCCTGGTCAACAACGCCGGCATCTCGCTCGGGGCGACCTCCTTCCTGGACTCGCCGGTCGAGGACGTCCGCCGGGAGTTCGAGACCAACTTCTTCGGGCCGCTGCTCGTCACCCGGGTCTTCGTACCGGTCATCGAGCGCAACGGCGGCGGGCACCTCCTCAACGTCCACTCCGTGCTCTCCTGGGTCGCGGTCGCCGGCTCCTACAGCGCCACCAAGGCGGCTCTGTGGTCGCAGACCAACACCTTGCGTCTGGAACTGGGTCCGCGCGGCATCGGGGTCACCGGGCTGCACGTCGGCTACATCGACACCGACATGGCCTCCGCCGTCGACGCGCCCAAATCCGCGCCGGGTGACGTGGCCGCCCTCGCGCTCGACGGCATCGAGGCCGGGGCGTACGAGGTACTGGCGGACGACGTCTCGCGGCGTGTGAAGGCTGGACTCTCGGGAGGCCTCGCGGCGCTCTATCCGCAGCTGGAGAACGCGAACTAGGCCACGTCTCTTCGATCAGCCAGGGCGCGTATCGAGTTGTGATCGATCTGCGGGATTCGCCTCGCAACAAAGGCTGATCACATGGCCGGCGAGCGATCGCACTGGATGCACATGCCGGTCAGCCTGTGGGCAGGCCGATCTGATGGCGTTCGAGCACGGAGCGGAGCTCCGAAAGGACCTGTACGGCGGCCAATCCCGAGGGGCCGCCGAGGGCGCCTGCGGTCAGCTCGGCCAGCGTTCCAGTGAAGGTTGCCTCCGCCGCCTCGACGAGTTGCAGGCCGTCATCGGTCAGGTCCAGCAGTGATGAGCGACGATCCGATGGATTGGTTCGCCGTACGACCCATGCCTGCTTCTCCAGACGGTCGATGCCCTTGCTGGTCGCACCGATCCCGATGGCGAACTCGGCGGCAAGGTCCGCCACCCGGGCCCCAGGGTGGTCGCGCAGGAAGCGCAGGAATTCGAACTGCGAGGTGACGATCCCGTGCCGCTCGCGAAGACGGTCGTTCAGTGCGTTGTAGAGGCGCGTCTCACAGCGAACGAGGTCGGCGAAGAAGCCCGGGAGGTCGACCCGGCCACCGCTTGACTTAGATGCCATGGCATATATCTTAGCAGCCAGACAGATGCCTGGGCATATAGTTCCTTGGCATGCACTTGCGATGGGGGCGACAATGAGCAGGCAACAGCGCGCGGAGATCGACGCGATGGTCCGGCGGCCCCGGCCTGAGGGCCCTCGGTCGGTGGAGGAGCTCCGCGCCGGGTTCAGGGCGATGATGGCCGAAATGATCGTCCCGGCCGGGATCGGCACCCAGACTGCGACGCTCGGCGACCGGCGCGCGGTGCTCGTCGAGCCGGCCGGCACTCCGAAGGCCGGGACGATCCTTTACTTCCACGGCGGCTCCTACGTGGTCGGTTCACCGGAGACGGCGATGTCGCTGACGGGGAACCTGGTGACCAAAACAGGATTCAGGGCGTTCTCGTTGGATTACCGGCTCGCCCCTGAGCACCCGTTCCCGGCCGCGATCGAGGACGGGCTGAGCGCCTACCGCGCACTTCTCGACAGCGGCGAAGACCCTTCGGCGATCGCGTTCGCCGGGGACTCCGCCGGTGGCGGCCTCACTGCCGCCACCTGCCTCGCCGCTCGCGGCTCGGGCCTGCCCATGCCCGCCGCGATCGTGGCGTTCTCCCCTGGTCTCGACATGACCCGGACAGGCGGGAGTATGGACAGCAAGGCGGGCATCGATCCGTTCTTCACGCGCGAGGGCCTGGAACACACCGGGGCCATGTACCTCGCGGGGCAGGACCCACACCAGCCCATGCTCAGTCCCGCCATCTGCGCCGACCTGACCGGTTTCCCCCCGATACTTCTGCAGGCGGGCACCAACGAAATGCTCCTGGACGACTCCACACGCATGGCCACGCGCGCGAGGGAAGCCGGAGTGGACGTCATCCTGGACGTCACCGCTGACGTTCCACATGTCTTCCAGGCGTTCGTCGGCGTCCTGGACGAAGCCGACGAGGCACTGGAGCGCGCCGCTCTCTTTCTCCGTCAGCACATCCGCACCAAGGGCGCGGCACACGCCTCGGCAAGCTGAAGGCGGCATACGCCCTCGTACGGACGACGGCCCACGCCCCGGGCCCTGGCTCGCCGTTCCCCTTCCTGGCAGCCAGGGCCCCGCCCCGCTCCGAGGGCCGGTCAAGGCCCCGAGGCCCGTCCGCCGTAAGCAGTGTCTCTCCCGGGGATGCCAGAGGGCCAACGGCTGCTTCCCAGCGGCACCACCCACACCGAACAGCCCCACCACGGCGACCGGTACGAACTGACCGTCCGCGACAAACGCACCCTCGCCCTCGACAAGCACCACAGTGTCCAAGGCGGCCGCCGGGCGCCCGTCAGCCTGGTCACCGTCACCTTCGACGGCCGCCTCGAGGTCACCGATCCACAGCTGCTGCACCGTACCCTGACCCAAGGGAGCGGCAAGGCCAAGGCTTACGGCTGCGGCCTGCTCATCCTGGCGCCGCTCGCCGCAACGAGGTGAACCGGTGACCACGGTCTCCCGGCGCCCTGCCCTCACCCCGCGCCAACTCACCCGCACCGGCGAGCGGCTCTCGTTCGTCTACCTCGAGCGCTGCGCCGTGCACCAAGACGCCAACGCCATCACCGCCGAGGACGCCGACCGCACCACCCATATACCGTCGGCGACCATCAGCACCCTCCTCCTGGGACCCGGCACCCGCATCACCCACCAGGCGATGAGCGTCCTCGGCGAAAGCGGCGCCGCCGTCTGCTGGGTGGGAGAACAAGGAGTGCGCTACTACGCCGCCGGCCGCGCCCTGACCCGCTCCTCACGGCTAGCCGAAGCACAAGCCGTGCAGTGGGCCAACGTCCGCAGCCGCCGCCTCGCCGTGGCCCGCGCCATGTACCGGCTGCGCTTCCCCGACGAGGACCCCGCCGGCCTCACCCGCAAGGAACTCCTCGGCCGGGAAGGCAGCCGCGTCAAGGATTGCTCCGCCTCCTGGCGGTCCCCGGCCGCTCCTTCGTCCTCGACTTCGCCGACTTGTACAAGACCGAGATCGGCATCCCGCTCGCCTTCGACATCGCCGCCGAAGAGGAAGAAGACATCGGCCCGCGCACCCGCCGTGCCCTACGGGACCGCATCAACGCAACGTCCCTGCTCGACCGCTGCGTCAACGACATCGAACGCCTCCTGCTGCCGGACGCAACCACGGAGATCAGCAACGACCAGGATGTCGTCACCCTCCACAGCGACGGCGGCTACACCGTCCCCGCGGGCTACAACTATGCTGCGGCACTGCGCCGAGATCCAGGCCGAGATCGCTCACCGGCTCGGCGGACAGAGCCCTCTCGAACTCCGGCTCCTCATCGAGTTCTTCGTGGCGTCCTGGCGCTACACCCTGGACGAATGACTGCCCGGCTGCCTGCCGGGTGAACTGCCCGCACTCTTGCGGCGGACCTGCTCATCCATGAACTCCGCCCTCGGCTTGTCCTTCATGGCCTGAGGTCGACATGGGCCTCGAACATGGCCGCTCACCTGGGCGTTCGCCGTACGCTGGGGCGGCGATCGCCTGATCGTGCGCTCCGGCCGAGGCCGGCCCCGGGCAAGCGTCCCGCGTGCGGGAGGAAGTCGCCGAACGAAACCGACTCAAACCATAAAGAACGGGCTCGGTACAGGACAGCTCCCGCATGCGCCTACGTGCTCTGAGCGGACCGCGCACTTTCGGTCGATTTGACGCTGACGGCTAGTGACAGAATGTAATATTCCGGACATCGAGACCCGCGAATCGCGCGATGATGGTCATATTTGTCCCCGGAGCGCAGCGGGACTGATTCGGGCACGTTTGCGACCGGCGTTCGCGGGTAACGCCTGCACATCTGTGTGTTTCTCGTGTCAGATTGCGGGGTCTTGGTGGCCACAATGGGTCACTTGTCTGTCTTCCCTTGGGTTCCCCTCCTTTCGACCAAAAGGCGGGGCAGTTCTTCGTTCGTAGCTCAGCCGGTTTGGGGGATGGCGTGGTGCTGGAACAAGGTGGGTGTCGCCACGAGCACGTGGGCGCGGCGGAGGGTTCGCGGCTGCGGCACTGCGGTCGGGCGAGGTCCGCCCGTCATCGATGTCTGAGGTCCGTCACCCCTGAGGAGGCACGCCCGACGGCACGACCCGTGCTCCGCGAGCCGGCCGTATGACCGCGCGGGAAGCGGGGCTGCGCTTTCAGGTGCTGGGGCCGGTCGCCGTGCGGTGCGGGGACGCACCGGTCCGTCTGCCCGGCACCGTGGCACGCCGCGTGCTCACCTTGCTGATGCTGTCTCCCGGCGAAGTGCTCAGCACCCCCCGTCTCGCCAAGGCGGTCTGGGGCTCGTACTGCCCGGCGACCGCTTCCAACCAGGTGCGCAAGGCGGTCGCCCAACTCCGCCACTCCATACCAGGCGCGGGCGCGCACCTGCTCACCGACGGCCCGAACTACCGGCTGAACGTCAGCGCGGTCGAGTCCGACCTGGTGGAGTTCAACCAGCGCCGCCTGCGGGTCCGCAAACTCGCGGAGAGCGGAGTGGGCGAGGCGCAGCGCATCCAGGAACTGCAGGTGGCCCTGTCTCTCTTCCGCGGACAGGTGGCGGCCGACATCGTCGACGGCGACGATCTGGAGAGCGGCGCGATCCGCGCGGCCGCCCGGGTGGTGGAGGAGCGGCGGCTCGCCGTCCAGAAGGAACTGATCTCGCTGCGGCTGCGCTCTTCGCCACCGGCGCTGGCGATAGAGGACCTGCGGGACCTCGTGGCGCAGCACCCGCTCGCGGAGGACCTGCGCGCACAGCTCATGCTCGCGCTGTCCCTCTCCGGCAGGCAGGCCGACGCGCTCGCCGAGTACGCCGAGATCCGCACCCTGCTCCGCGACGAACTCGGCATCGACCCCGATCACTCGCTGGCCCAGGTGCACGAAGCGGTGCTGTGCGGTGACGCGCACACCTACCTGCGGGCCGGAGCCTCGCCCCGCGATTATGAACAGCCCGTGATCACCGAACTCGACGCGGGTAGACAGCACATGGCACCACGGGTCCGCAAGACGCCCGTCCGGGCCACCTGCACCCTGCCCCACGGGCCGACCGACTTCGTCGGCCGCCGGGAGGAGGTGGACACCCTGCTGCGGACCGCCAGGGCGGGCTCCCGGGGCCCGGGGCCGCTGCTCATCTGCGTCGACGGCATGGGCGGCGTCGGCAAGACGGCTCTCGCCCTGCACACGGCCCATCGGCTGGCTCAGGTCTTTCCGGACGGCCAGTTCTACGTCGACCTGCACGCCTTCAGTCCCTGCGAGCGGCCCCGCGAACCCGCCGAGGTCCTTCAGGTGCTCCTCCGCTCACTGGGGATCGAGGAACAGCGCATCCCGGCGGACCTCGACAGCCAGGTGGCTATGTGGCGTGCCCGGCTGGCCGACTCCAAGGTGCTGCTGCTGCTCGACAACGCCGCGAGCGAGGCGCAGATCGTGCCGCTGCTGCCGCCGGGCAACGGTTCCGTCGTTCTGATCACCAGCCGCCGTCGCCTCTACGGCCTCGACGGTACCGAGCCCTGCCCGGCCTCCCGGATGAGCGCGGGCGACTCCCGAGAACTGCTTGAGCGGCTGCTCGGGGGCGGACTGGAGTCCCAGGCGGCGGAACTGCTTGTCGCGTACTGCGGGGGACTCCCACTGGCACTGCGCCTGGCCGCCGCCAAGCTGCGCAGCCGCCCCACCTGGACGCTGTCCCATCTGGTGGAGCGCCTGGGCGACATGCGGCGTCGGCTTGCCGAACTCCAGGTGGGCGACCGGAGCGTCCGGTCGGTGCTCCAGCTCTCCTTCGACGCGCTGACCGAGGCGCAGCGCCGCGCCCTGTGCGTGCTGGCCCTGGTGCCCGACGCCGGCATGGGCGTGTACGAGGCGGCGGCCCTGCTCGACACCGATCCGGCCGAAGCCGAGCTGCTGTTGGAGGGCCTGCTCGACGTGAACCTCCTCGAACAGCCCCACATCGGCCGCTACGCCCTGCACGGGCTCATGGCCGGTGTCACGACGGGCACGGGCGAGTTCGAGCGGCTCCTGCGCGGCGGCGGGCGGCGCTCCGCGCTCCGCTGGCTGCTCGCCCACCACCTGGCGGTCACCTCGCGAAGCTGCCTCCTGCTCGGGCGGCCGGACGACGGGGCCGGCACCGGTGCCGACGCCGTTCCCCACCTCCCCGAGATCAACAGCCGGAAAGAGGCGACGGAGATCTGCGAGCGGTGGCTGCCCGCGATCGTGGAGACGCTGTGCGCCTCCGGACAGGAGGAGTTCTTCGTCGCGGCCGCGCAGCTCGCACGCAACCTGCGCTTCGTCCTGGCCCCGGAGGGCGGAGGCCGGGAGGAGGCCGGCAGCGGAGAGGACGACGGCGGGGTCGCCGGTTCCAGGGAGATCGAGGCGTACCGCAGGGCGCTGCTCGGGCTGGCAGCCGCCTGCCGGGGCGTCGGTCTGCTGGAGCACGGCACGCGGCTGACGGCCGCGGCGACGCGTTCGGCCGAGACCCGGTGCGTCCGTCCCGCGGAGCGCGTGCCGTAGCCGGGCCCGTCGGGTCCGCGCGGGAGCGGCGCGACGTCTTCCGGGCCTGCGCGGGGGCCGGGCCCCTCCGAGGTCGGCCCCGCGAAGGCATGGTGCGGCCGCAGGAGAGGCGGCGCGGTCGGAGGCGGAAGAGTCCGAAAGCGGCCGGGGTCCAGTGTGTCACCGCCCCCCCGGCCGCGGCAGGAGGGGCGGGGTCAATGCGTGGCCGTATCCCGGCCGCCGCAGGACGGGCGGGGCCAACGCGTGGCCGTATCCCGGCCGCCGCAGGACGGGCGGGGTCAACGCGTTGCCGCATCCCGGCCGCCGCAGGACGGGCGGGGCCAACGCGTTGCCGCATCCCGGCCGCCGCAGGACCGGCGGGCCCAATGCGTCACCGCGCCCCGTGGCCGCAGGACCGGTGGAGCCAGTGCGTCGCCTCCCGCCACGGAGGGGGTCGGGCCGGGGCAATGCGCCGCCGCGCCCCGCCGCCGGAGGCCCGGCGGAGCCGATGCGTCGCCGTGCCCCCGCCGCCGCAGGGCGGGCGGGGTCAGGGCGCGGGCGCCAGCCGTGGCCGTTCGGCGGGCTCCAGCCTCACCGGGATGCTCCGGTAGGCCCGGAAGGTGACGCTGGGTCGCCGCTCCACGGCGCCCGCCGCGGTCGGTGCGGCCGGTGCGTGCGCCAGCCACCGCAGCACGGCCCGTCCCTCCACCTGGGCCAGTGCCGCGCCCAGGCAGTGATGCACACCGCCACCGAAACTCACGTGCGGATTGGGATCACGGGTGATGTCGAGCCGCTCGGGGTCGGCGAAACGGGCCGGGTCATGGTTGGCGGACCCCAGCAGCAGCACCAGGATGCGGCCGGCGCGCACGGTGCGGCCCTCGATCTCCACCGCCTCCCTCACATAGCGCGCGGTGGCCTGGATCGGCGCGTCGTAGCGCAGGAACTCCTCGACGGCGGGGACCGCCAGCTCGGGCCGGTCCCGCAACAGGGCCAACTGCCCCGGGTGTCGCAGCAGCCCGGAGAAAATCGTGGAGATCAGGTTGGTGGTGGTCTCGAAACCCGCGAAGAACAGGAACACCACGTTGTCGACCAGTGTCTCCCGGTCGAAGTCGGCATGGGTGCGCTGCGCTGCCAGTAGGTTGCTGATCAGGTCGTCGGCGGGCCGCTTCGACCGCTCGTCGACCAGAGCCGAGACGTAGTCGCGCAGCCAGGTAACCGCGGCGTGCGCCGCCGCCCGCTCCTCCACGGGCACGTACAGGGCGAACGCCTTGGCCAGCTCCACCGCGTACGGCCGCACCGCTGCCCGGTCCACGTCCGGGATGCCGATCAGCTCGCAGACCACGGTGACCGGCAAAGGGAAGGCCAGGTCGCCGACCACGTCGAGGACCCCGCCCGGGCCCGCCCGGTCCTGGGCCTCGTCCATCAGCCGGTCCACCTGGGTGGCGACGTAGTCCTCCAGCCTGCGCATCAGCCCCGGGCTGAACGAACGCTGCATGATGCCCCGCAGGAACGTGTGCGCGGGCGCGTCCTGGTCCAGCACGATTCGCTTCAGGAACTCGTTCGCGGGCCCGGCCCCGGTGGAGAACTCGTGGTACTCCGGCGGGTACTCGTGCCCGAGCCGGCGGTCCTTGAGCAGCCGGCTGACGTCCTGGTGGTGCGAGACCACCCACTGGCCGGCCGCGCCTCGGGCCAGTCGGCCGGACTCGCGGAGAGCGGCGTACACCGGGTAGGGATCCGCGACCACGGCGGGATCGCGGGAGTCGAACTTGACGGGCAGCTCTCGCATACGGCCGGCACCTCCTGTTGCTCGAGCGTGGTGTCCGGCAAGGAGCCTGACAGCCCGGGAGCGAGGGCGGGGGAACCTGTCGCCAGTCCTTCACCGCCGCCCTCCTCCCCGCCCCGGGCTCGCAGACTGGGCGGCCAGGCAACCGCCGGACCCGAGCCGCGCACCCGAGGGTGCCGGGAGGTGACGCAGCGTTGAACACCGTGCTGAACATGCCCCGCTTCCTGCTGGACGACGCGCGGGCGATGCGCGACCCCTACCCGGTCTACCGCCGCCTGCGCGAGTACGGCCCGGTCTGCCGGGGCGGCCCGGGGCAGTGGGTCTTCCCGCGGCACGAGGAGGTCTCCGCGCTGCTCCGCGACCCCCGGCTGGGCCGGGAGTTCCCCGAGCAGTACCAGGCGGTGTCGGTGGGCGAAGGGCCGGCCAACGACTATCTGCGGCGCATCGTCGTCGATCGCGACCCGCCCGACCACACCCGGCTGCGCCGGCTGCTCGTCAAGTCTCTCAGTCCGGCGATGGTGCGCGCGCTGCGCGAGCCCATCGCCCGGCTCGTCGACGGCATGCTGGACCGGTTCGCCGACGAGCGCCGCTTCGACCTCGTCGCCGACCTGGCCGTGCCCGTACCGATGACGGTGATGAGCGAGCTGCTGGACATCCCCGGCCCCCACCGGGCCGACATCGCCCGCCTCTCCACCTCGCTCGCCCAGGCGTTCGCGGTGTTCATCCCGCCGGAGAAGCAACGCGAGGCGCACGGGGCCGTGGTCGAGCTGCGCGAGTACATGGCGCAGCTGGTCCGCGAGCGCAGACGCCGCCCCGGCGAGGACCTGCTGTCGCGGATGCTCGCCGCGGTCAAGGACGGCGAGGAGCCGCTGACCGACGAGGAGATCATCGACAACGCGCTGTTCGTCTACTACGCGGGCTTCGAGACGACCACCAACGCCATCGCCACCGGCGGCGACCTCCTCGTGCGGCAGCCGCACACCCAGCGGCAGTTGCGGGAGGACCCGGGCATCGCCGGCAGCGCGCTGGAGGAGTTCATGCGCTACGACGCGCCCATCCACGCCACGACCCGGATGGCCCTGGAGCCGATCGACATCGCCGGACTGACGGTCCGCAGGGGACGCGTGGTGGTGCTGCTGCTCGCCTCCGCCAACCACGACGAGCGGGTGTTCCACGACCCGCACCGGGCCGACCTGACCAGGTCGCCCAACCCGCACCTCAGCTTCGGCGGGGGAGTGCACCACTGTCTCGGCGCGGCGCTGGCCAGGGTGGAGGGGGCGGTGGTCTTCGAGCGGCTGGTCTCCCGGTTCGCGGACATCGAGTCGGCGGGCGAGGGCGTGTGGGAACCCAGCGCGGGCGGCTTCCGGTTCCCCTACTGGGCGCACCGCAGCGTGCCGGTGGCGGTGCGGCCCGCCTGAGCGCGGCGCGGGAGGGAGCCCGCCGGTGCCGCGATCGCGGTCACGACGAGGCCCGTGCCGGCGGTCCACCGTCCGGGCAGGGCCGGGAAGCCGGTGGCGACCGGGTCGAAGGCGGCGTCCGCCCGGCGAGCCCGGCGGGCCCCGCCGGAGACCGGGCGCACCGTGAACGTGCCCTGGTCACCGGAGGGTTCGAGGACGACCTCGGCGTCGTCGAAGCCGAGCCAGGACCCCATCGCGGGATACCAGACCTTGTAGTACGCCTCCTTGGCGCTGAAGAGGACCTGGCACCACGGCACGTCGGGCCGGCGCGCGCCCAGTTCGGCGAGATGGGCCCGCTCGGCCGCCGAGGTCACTCCCGCCAGCACCCGCGAGGGCAGCGGCGCGCACGGCTCGGCGTCGATCCCCACACCGTCGGCGTCCCGGGACCGGGCCACCGCCGCCGCTCGGTAACCGCGGCAGTGCGTCAGGGAACCGACCGTCCCGACAGGCCACCGGGGTGCCCCGTGGATGTCGCGCACCAGGGCGGCGGGCGGGACCCCCAAGTCGGCCAGGCAGGAGCGTGCCAGCCGCCGGACGGTGGCGTACTCCGCGCGGCGCGCGGGCAGCGCGTCGGCCACCTCCCGCCGTTCCGCCTCGAAGAGCGTGGGGCCCGTCAGCTCCCGGGTGCTCTCCCGGCCCGCCGCGTACGCGGGCAGCAGCGTCCGGATCACGCCGGGGACGGCCGTCGCACGGAGCCTGTCGGAGTGCGGCGCCCCGCGGGTCAACCGGATGCCGCCGTCGCCCGCAGCGCCACCTTGTCGATCTTGCCGACCGGGGTGCGCGGCAGCACCGGCAGTTCGCGCACCTCGTCGGGCAGCTTGAACGCGGCCAGCCCTCTGCCCGCCAGGTAGCGCTTGATCTCCACCAGCGAGGGCGCCTGCCCCGGCCCCCCGCTCGGGACCACGAACGCGAGGACGCCCTCCCCGAGTCCGGCGTCCGGCCGGGCCACCACGGCGGCGTCGTCGATGGCCTCGTGGCCGCGCAGATGCCCCTCGATCTCGTCGGCCGACACCTTCTCGCCGCCCCGGTTGATCACGTCCTTGGCGCGGCCGACGATCACCAGGTTGCCCTCGGGCGTGAGCCGGGCCAGGTCGCCGGTACGGAAGAAGCCGTCGGGAGTGAACGAGGTGCGGTTCGCCTCCGGCGCGTTCCAGTAGCCGTTGATCGTGTACGGGCCGCGGGTGACCAGCTCGCCCACAGCGCCCGCCGGAACCTCCCGCAACTCCTCGTCGACGAGGCGCAGTTCGTCGAACTCGGACAGCGGGCGGCCCTCGGTTCCGTGCACCACCTCCTCCGGGTCGTCCAGGCGCGTGTACGTGAGCAGGCCCTCGCCGATGCCGAACCAGTTCGTGATGCGGCAGCCGAGCGCGGACTGCGTGCGCCCGGCGGCCTGCTCGTCGAACTTGGAGCTGCCCACCTGGAGGACGACCCCTTTCATGTCCACCGATCGCTGCGCGGCGACCTTGGACCACAGCGCCGCCAGGGCGGGGACCACGGTGGTGTGGGTGACGCCCTCCCGCTCGATCAGCGGGAAGACCTCGTCGGGGGAGGGACTCGCGGCCAGTACCGCCTTGCCGCCCACCAGCAGCGCGCCGAGCACCCCCGGGCACCCCAGGGCGGCGTTGTGCGCCGCCGGGTTCGCCGCCAGGTACACGCTCTCCGCGCCGAACTCCAGGGCCTGGGCGCAGGCGGCGATGTTGTAGAGATAGTCGTCGTGCGTCCGGGGTATCAGCTTGGGCTTGCCGGTGCTGCCGCCGCTGAGCAGCAGGAACGCCACACCGGAGGGATCGACCTCGGGCAGAGGCCCGCCGCCGGCGCCCTCGGCGCGGACCCGGGACAACGGGGCCAGGTCCCCGCTGTCGCCCGCCACGATCACCGTACGGACGCCGGGGAGGGACGCGGCGTACCGGGCGAGGGCGCGGTAGTCGAAGCCCTGGAAACGGCCGGCGGTGACGTAACCGACCGCC
This sequence comes from Streptomyces sp. NPDC096012, assembly GCF_040426375.1. Lineage (NCBI taxonomy): Bacteria > Bacillati > Actinomycetota > Actinomycetes > Kitasatosporales > Streptomycetaceae > Streptomyces > Streptomyces sp. NPDC096012. Next base: position 8,586 of record NZ_JBEOTD010000043.1, on the reverse strand, counting down.
CCGGAGGCTTCGATCAGGTGCCGTACCTCGCTCTCCCGGTGTCCCGGCAGCGCGAATACCGGGATGACGCCGGCCCGGAACAGTCCCACCGTGACGGTGAGGAACTCGACGACGTTCGGCAGCTGGACCATGACCCGGTCCCCGGGGCTGACGCCCAGGGCCAGCAGACCGCGCGCGATGTCGTCGGCCTCGGCACGCACCTCGCCGTGCGTGACACGGCGCTCGCGGTCCACGGCCGCGACGCGGTCGGGGAAGGCCAGGGCCGTCTCCGTCAGCGCGTCGCCTAGCGGCACCCCTCGCCAGATCCCGGCGGCCCGGTAGCGGGCGGCGTCCTCGTCGCTCCACGGCGTGAACTCGTCCATGCCAGCAGTGTCGCGGCTCGCCGGGCCGCGCCGACCGGGGCGAACAGAGCCGTGAAAGAGACGAAGGACGCCACCGCGATCGCTCCTATCGTCACCAGCGTCGCCGACGAGATCCCGGCACCGGGACACCCCGCCTAGGAGTGATGGATGAGTCGCCCTCGTACGCTGAACTGGCTCGACGCACCTCGCGACGACAGCGGTGTGGAGATGTTCGACGAGGCATCCCACACCTACCGGCCCTACACCGAACTCGCCGACGCGGCGCTCCGGATCGCGGGCGGGCTGATTGCGCGGGGCGTTCCTCGCGGGGCGGTCGTACCGCTGCTGTGCTCGACCGGACCCGATCTCGTCGCCGCCTTCTACGGGGTGCAGGCCGCCGGATGCGTGGTGAGCGTGCTGGCGCCCCCCACCCGGATGTCGGGCGAGTCCGCCCGCGCCCACGTCCGCGCCGTCGTCGGGGCGGTGGACGCGGGCACCGTGCTGGTCGACGCCGCCCATCACGACTACGCCGTGGACGTCCTCGCCGAGACCGGACGGGGTGTCCGTGTCCTGCTCCTGGAGGAGCTCCTCACGGGTGATCCCGGCCGGCGGGACCCCGCCGAACCGGCCCTCGTCCAGTTCACCTCGGGCAGCTCGGGCCGCCCTCGCGGCGTGCGGATCAGCCACGCAGCACTCGACGCCAACACCTCCGCGATCCGCGGCTGGGAGCGCGCGGGCCGCGACGACTCCTGGTGCTCCTGGCTGCCCATGCACCACGACATGGGGCTCATCGGCTGCCTCGTGGTGCCCGTCTCCGGCAACAACCGGCTGGCGGTGTGCAGGCCCGAGACCTTCCTGCGCCATCCGCTGGCGTACCTCGCCCGTTTCGACGCCAACCGGGTCGCGCGGCCCGCCACCATCACCGCCACCCCGGCGTTCGGCCTGCAACGCATCGTGGACAAGGTGGGCCACGCCGACCTGGAGGGCGCCGACCTCTCCCGCACCCGGGCGGTGATCGTCGGGGCCGAACGCATCGACCCCGCGCTCGTGACCCGCTTCACGGAGCTGACGCGCCCGCACGGTCTGTCCCCGCACACCCTCACCCCCGCCTACGGGCTGGCCGAGAGCACCCTCGCCGTCACCGGAGTGCCCGTCGAGGAGACCCCGCGCGCCGTCCTCGTGCACCGGGACGAACTGCGGGTCGGAGCGGAGGTGAGCCTCGCGGACGGGGCCACGGACCGGGCGACGGTCCAGGTGATGAGCTGCGGCCGGGCACTGGACGGCCTGACGGTACAGGTCGTCGGCGAGGACGGAGCGCCGCTGCCCGAGGGCCACGTCGGCGAACTGGCTGTCTCGGGCTCCTCGGTGGCCGACGGCTACCTCGCGGACGGCTCCGCCGAGGGCACCGCCTTCGTGGACGGACGGCTTCTCACCCGCGACGTCGCCTTCCGGCTGGCCGGCGAGTTCTACGTGCTGGGCAGGCTGGGCGACAGCGTCAAGGTCCACGCCCGCTCGCTCTTCGCCGAGGACGTCGAGCTGATGCTCGCCAGGGCCGGGCTCAACCTGAGCAGGGTCTGCGTCGTGCTCGGCGAGGCGGACGGGAGCCCGCACGCCGTCGCCGTGCTGGAGGGACTCGGCACCCGGGCCGCCGAAGTGGCGGAGGACGTGCTCGCCACGGCCTGCCCCGGCACCCGCCGGCACGTGGCCCAGGTGCCGCGCGGCGCGATCCCCCGTACCAGCAGCGGCAAGAGCCGCCGCCGCCAGCTGTGGCAGCGCCTCAGCCAGGAACACGTCTTCGACGCGGTGCCCGCCGCGCCCGACGGCCCCGCCTGACCGGCCCCGTACACCACAGCCCGAGCTGCCCCAGAACAGGAGACCACATGTCCTACTCCGGTGAAGAGGTGCGCGAGACCGTGCTCGCGATCATCGAGCAACTCGCCCCCGAACGGGAGCGGTTCAAGGCGGGCGAAGACATGCGTCTGGTCGAGGACCTGGGGTTCCACTCCCTGGCCCTGCTGGAGATGGCGTTCGCGATCGAGGACGACTTCGACCTGCCGCCGATCGACGAGCAGACCGGACGTGCCATCAAGACCACCGAGCAGGTCGTCAGCTACGTCCTGAGCCAGGTCGAGATCCGGACGCCGTCGTGATCACCACCACCGACCCGGGCACGACGACGTCATGAAGGAATGAAGGAGCCACGATGACCGAGGCGATCCTCCTCTCGGACCTCACCAAGCGATTCGGCGAGCAGACCGCGCTCGACCGCGTGTCGCTGGCGATACCGGCCGGAACCGTGGTGGGCCTGCTGGGCCCCAACGGAGCGGGCAAGACCACCCTCATCAACTGCCTGACGACGCTGCTGCAACCCGACGGCGGCACCATTCGCGTCCTGGGCCACGACCCCGCCACGGACCCGTCCCTGGTACGCGCCAACATCGCCGTCACCGGGCAGTTCGCCGCCCTCGACGAACAGATCAGCCCGCGCGAGAACCTGGTGTTCTTCGGCCGGCTCCTCGGCCTCGGCAAGGGCGAGGCCCAGCAGCGGGCGGGGGAGATGCTGGAGCGGTTCGAACTCGGCGAAGCGGCGTACACGCCGGTCGGATACCTCTCCGGCGGCATGCGCCGCCGCCTCGACCTCGCGGTGAGCCTGGTGGTCCCGAGGCCGGTGCTGGTACTGGACGAACCGACCACCGGCCTCGACCCGCGCAGCCGCAAACTCCTGTGGGACATGGTCAGGGCCGAGGCCGCTCGGGGAGTCGCCGTCCTGCTCACCACGCAGTACCTGGAAGAGGCCGACCAGCTGGCCGACCGCATCGTCGTCATCGACAAGGGCCGGGTCCTCGCGGACGGCTCCTCGGACGAACTCAAGCTCGACGTGGGCGGCCTCATGTGCCGCCTCACCCTGACCAGCGCCGCCGACACCGCGGCGGCCCGCCAGGCCCTCGGCGACCTCCCCGGCGTGACGGCCGAGGGCGACCAGGTGGCCGTGCCCATGGCGCGCGCCGAGGACGTCGGCGCCGTGCTGGGCCAGCTGGGTGGCAAAGGGCTGCGGATCGCCGACATCGAGGTCACCAAGCCGACGCTCGACGAGGTCTTCTTCGCCCTCACCGAGCCGATGGCGAAGGAGACCACCCGATGAGCGTCACGCCAGGCGTCGCGGCGCCCGGCGCCCCGGTGTCCCCGGGCCGCCCGGCCGGCCGGCGGCACGACTTCCAGGTGCTCTTCGACCGGTTGCGGGTGCGCTCGTTCTCCCGGGGCGGACTGGTGGCCACCGTGGTCCAGCCGCTGGTCTTCTTCGCCATCTTCTACTGCACCTTCGCCGGCATGCTGGACGAGCAGGGCATCGAGTTCGGCCGCTTCGTCACTCCCACCGTCCTGGTCCAGGCCCTGATGTTCGTGGCCATCGGCAGCGCCACCGACCTGGCCGCCGACCGCTCGAGCGGAGTCTTCTCCCGCCTGCTGACCAGCCCGGTCGACATGGGCGCGATGAGCCTGGCGCATCTGGCCGTGGTGGCGCTGCAAGGTCTCCTGTCCAGCGTCGCCATCGTGCTCGCCGGGCATCTGGCGAGCTTCCGCTTCGACCACGGAGTGCTCGCCGCACTGGGCTTCGTGCTGTTCGCCGTGGCGTTCAGCGTGGCCCTGTCATTGGCCACGGCCACCATCGCGCTGCGCCTGCGCAACCTGGAGGCGCTCAGCGCCGTGCTCCACCTGCCCTACCTGCCCCTGCTGGTGCTCTCCACCGGCTTCGTCGAGGCTCACCTCTTCCCCGGCTGGCTCCAGCCGGTCGTCAGCGCCTCCCCGGTGTCCGGAGCGATCGACACGCTGCGCGCCCTGTCGACCACCGAACTCACCTGGCGCGCGACGCTGCCCGGCCTCGCGTGGGTGGCGGGCCTGCTCGTCGTCTTCTCCTGGACCACGACCGTCGCCTTCAGGAAGGTGGCCATCCGATGACCGTGCAGTCGCCGGACACTGCGGCACCGTCGCTGCCGCGGTCCCCCTCGCCCGCCCCGGCCACTCTGGCCGGAGCCTCCGTCGTCATCGCCGGACGGGTGCTGCGCCAGTTCGTCCGAAACCGGATGATGATCATCGTCACCATCGCCTTTCCGCTGCTTCAGCTCTTCATGCTGCTGGCCGCCTTCAACGTGCTGGTGCGCGACACCCAGGACGTCGACTACGTGCGCCGGCTCGCTCCGCTGATCGTGCTCACCACGGCGTTCTCCTCGATCCTCACCACGGCGATCGCCCTGTGGAGCGACATCCGCAGCGGGGTGTTCAACCGGCTGCGGGCGATGCCGCTGGACATGCGGGCGTACGTCGTCGGGCGGATCGGCGGCGACTTCGTCCGGATCATGGGCGTGGCCGTCCTGGTCACGCTCGTTGCCCACACGGTCGGCTTCCGGTTCTCCCGGGGGCCGCTGGCGGCGCTCGGCTTCTTCGGGATCGTGGCGCTGTTCGGCATGATGTGCAGCGCGCTGGCCGTCGCCGTCGCCCTCGTCGCCCAGCATCCCGGCATCATCGTGCGCTACGTCCAGATGCCCACGCTCGTGCTCACGCTGATGTCCAGCGGTTACGTGCCACTGGACGCGTTCCCGGGCTGGATCCGGCCGGTGGTCGGCGTCAACCCCGTCTCGCTGGCGGCAGACGCGCTGGCCGGACTCTCCCATCAGGGCGCGCTGACCGCACCGGTCCTCGGGACCGTCGCGTGGACCGTGGGCGTCACGGCGGTGTGCACGGCCGTCGCCACGCGCCGCTTCGCCCTGCTCGTGAAGCGCGGCTGACCGTGGCGGACATCGTCGTACTGGGCGCGGGAGTAGCCGGTCTCGGGCTCGCGGCCTTCGCCGCCCGCCGCGGACACCGGGTGACGCTCGTCGAACGGGACGGGCCGCCCCCCGAGGGCGGGGCCCACACCGAGGTGGCCGACTGGGAGCGGCGCGGCGTGCCGCACGCCCGCCAGGGGCACGCCCTGCTGGGGCTGGGCATCGCGGTGCTGCGCGAGGAGTGCGCCGAGGTGCTGGCGGAGCTGACCGGCCGCGGCGCGGTCGCCGTGCCCCTGGAGACGGGCGGCGACGACCTCGGCCTGCTCAGCCGCCGGCTGGTCTTCGAGGCCGCGCTGCGCCGCCGTGCCGTCGCCGACCCCTCGGTCACGCTGCTGCACGACCGGGTCACCGGCCTGTTGGCCGCCGGGACGCCGCACGGCCGTCCCCACGTGCGCGGAGTGCGCCTCGCTGAGGGCGGCGACGTGACCGCCGACGTGGTACTCGACGCCACCGGCCGCAGGTCCTCCGTGGCCGCATGGCTCACCGCGATCGGCGGCGCCCCGCCCCGGGAGACGGTCCAGTCGTGCGGGTTCTCCTACATCGCGCAGGAGTTCGCCCTGGGCGCGGGCGGCCGGTTCCCGTCCCTGCGGGCCCCGGTGGTGCACGAACTCGACTACGCCACCGTGCTGGCCTTCCCCGGCGACAACGGCCGCTTCCACCTGTCGACCACCATCTCCTCCCACGACCCCGTACGGACCCGGCTGCTGGCACGCCCGGTCTACCTGCGGTTCCTCGCCAGCGTGGACCCGGTACGGGACTGGCTCGACAGGGCGACGCCGGTCGACGACCCCATGCCGATGGCCGGCCTGGAGAACCGCCGCCGGTCACTGGTCGCGGACGGGGCGCCGCTGGTCACCGGTTACGCGCTGGTGGGCGACGCCTGCGTACAGACCAACCCCACCTTCGGACGCGGTGTGTCCCTGGCCCTGGCACACGCCAGGACCGTCGCCGACCGGCTCGACCGTCTCGACCAGGACCCGCACGACTGGGCCATGGAGACGCACGAGGCCACCGAAGGGTGCCTGGGGCTGTGGTTCGAGCAGCAGGTCGCCACCGACGCCGCCCGGCTCGCCGAACTCGCGGGCGGAGCGCACGACGACTCGCTGACCGCCCGCGTCCTCACCGCTCTCGCCGTGCTGCGCGAAGAGGACACGCACGTGCGCGTCGCCGCCGAGTGCGTCTACCACATGCTGCTCACCCCGGCCGAGCTGATGAGGGACCGCAAGGTGGCCCGTCGGGTGCTCGCGTTCCTGCGCGAGCACCCCGATCTCCGGCGCGAACACGCCGGCCCCAACCGTCAAGACTTCGAACGCCTGGTCACCGGCTGAGCGCCCACAGAAGGGAACACCATGAAAGTCACCCTGCCCACGGACGTCACGCTGAGCTACGACATCTACGGCCCTGAAGACGGCCCCGTGGTCGTCCTCGTCCCCGGACAGCACCAGGCATCCCTGTTCGAGACCATGCAGGTGCCGCAGCTGACGAAGGCCGGATACCGCGTCGTCACCTTCGACCTGCGGGGGGTGCACCCGTCGGAGGAGACCCCTCCGCCCTACACGGTGGAACTGCTAGGGCAGGACCTGGCCGCCCTCAACGAGGCGCTGGAGCTGGGTCCGTGTACCTACATCGGCTACTCGGTGGGCGCGATGATCCTGCTGGAGCTGGCGATGAAGCGCCCCGAGCTGATCGAGCGCGCCGCGCTCATCGGGGTGCCGTGGAAGCCCGGCAAGTTGCAGCAGGCCATCCAGGCCGAGGCGGTGGACCGGCTCAAGAACGGGCACAAGGTGCCGGCTCTGCTGGAGGGAGCCTTCCGGGCGATGTACCTGTTCGGGCCGCGGGCGCTCAACCGCGACCAGTTCATCGCGCCCTACCTGGATGGGCTGGCGGGTCTCGCAGAGTCGGGCGGACACGGCGCCATCGGGCACGCCGAGGCGAGCACCGCCTTCCGGCCCAGCGACGAGGAAGTGGCCGCGGTGCGGGTGCCGCTGCTCGTGGTGGGCATGGAGCACGACATCGTCGCGCCCCGGCACCTGTCGCGGGAGCTGGCGGACCTGATCCCCACCGCCGAGTACACCGAGATACGCAACTGCGGGCATGCCTCCCTGCTGGAGAAGCCCACCGAGGTCAACGCGTTGGTCGCGGACTACCTGCGCTCGGGCAAGGTCGGTACCCCGCGCGGCTCGCGTCGGCCCGCCGACGACGGTACGCGGGAGAGCCGTACGGCGGAGGACTGACGCCCCCGCAACGGGACGGCGCCCCGCCGGTCCACAGGCCCGGCGCCCGCGTCCGAACGCCCAAAGCCCCGGGCCGTGAGCCGGTACAGCCGGTGGAACGGATGCCCTACGTCGATCACCCGGGTGTCCAGGCCCGCCTCGGCGGCGTACCGGCGCACGGTGTCCGGCCGCATCACCGTGCCCGTGCCCGCGCTCGGTGTCCGGCTCATCCCGACCGGCAGGCAGTGCAGCACGCTGACCGCGTAGTGGAAGCGTTCGCTGTCCGGCGCCGCCGGGGTGAACCGCTCGCCGACGGACGGCTCCATCAGCAGCACCGCACCCCCGGGCGCCAGCAGCCGGCGGCAGGCCCGGAGCACGTCCACCGGCGCCGACATGTCGTGCAGGGCGTCGAACACGCACACCAGGGTGTGCGCCGCCGCCCCGTCTTCGGCCTCGGCGGCGTCCCCGGCGTGGAAGCTGACCCGTTCGCCGAGCCCTTCGGCGGGGTCGGCGGAGGCGAGGTTCGCCTCGGCGTCCCTGATCGACGCCTCGTCCAGGTCCAGCCCGTGCACCTCGGCGTCGGGGAACATCCGGGCCAGCGCCAGCGTGGAGAGGCCGGAACCGCACGCCACGTCGGCGACGCTGCTCCCCGGCACCCTCAGCCGGGCGTCGATGTCGGGCAGGTGGAGGCTGATCCAGCCGGGAAGGTGGTGCACGAAGACACCGTGGTTCAGGCCCGCCTGCCCCCCGCGCAGGGCCTCGCCGTAGGCCGCATAAGGAAGGCCCCGGCGACCGCGGTAGGCGTCCACCAGTTGCGGCAGCACGGCCGCCATGCCGCCGATGGGCATCACGACCAGCGGGGCGATCCAGTTCGGGCTGCCGGAGTCGAGCAGCGCTTCCGCGTGGGCGGGCGGCAGTGTGAAACGCCGGTCCTCCGGCCGCGCTTCGGGTGCGTCGACGGTCAGCACACCGGCACAGGTCTGCTGTTCCAGCCACTCCCGCACCATGCGGGCGTCGAGGTCGCTCTCCTCGGCCACCTGTGCGGCGGTGGCGGGGCCGGTGTGGCGTAGGGCCTCGTACAGACCCAGCTCCAGACCCAGGTAACAGGTCATCAGCTCGGCCGAGGCGAGGCCGGCCCCGAAGAGCCGCAGGGAGAACGACTGCGTGGAGTCCTGAGCGGCCGCGGCCGGTCTCCCGCGCGCGGGAGACCGG
>NZ_JBEOTD010000042.1:0-73043 GCF_040426375.1 Streptomyces sp. NPDC096012 | reverse complement strand
CGGCGCTTCCATTTCTGCCGGGCAAGACCGTGGAACAGATCGTGGACAGGATGGTTGATCGCCCACCGGGTGACCACGGTGTCGTGCCGGGTGGTGGCCATGACGTGGAAGACGTCCGCCCGCTCCAGCTCCGAGCGCCAGCCCTTGGAGAAGCCGTAGGCGGCATCCGCGGTCACCCAGCGGAACGGGATCTTGTCCGTGATGGCGCGGCGGACCGTCGCCTTGGCCATGGCCACCTTCGTCTCGAAGGCGACCTCGTCGTCGATGCCGGCCCGGCGTGTCGACGTACGAGTGGAAAGCCCCAGCTCGGTACAGATGAACGTCCCCAGTTCGGTGGCTCGGATCGTGGGCGTGCGAGGATGTGCGGGTGGGTTTTCCCGGGGCTTCTTTCCGCTGGCAGCGCATGATCGAAGCACTTGCGGTTCTTGGTGCGGACTCGGCCGATCAACTCGCTTGGATCGACAAGCACAAGGTTGTGACCGACGAACTGGCCCTGGAATTCGATGACGCCTTTCGCCTGATGGCCGACCTCCAGCAGGAAGAGTTCCTGGATGCGGAAGCCTTGGGCAAGCTGCAGCTGATTGACGCGGTGCTGTGCGAGATGAGCGGCAGAGAGAACGCCGAGCGTTGGTCAAGGGAAGCGCTGGCCGCCGACGCAGGGTGGCGTCAGGTTCGGACCCTCGCGCGCGACCTGCTGGTCAGCCTGCAAGGGGATTGGCGCCGGTCACTACCCGGGATTCACGTCGTGCGATGACGCGATCGGGCAGTTCCTTCAGGCCACGTCGGTGTCCCGCTCAATGGCTTTGAGCCGGTTCTTGAGGCGGTAGCTGGGGCCGTTGATGGAGATCACGTCGCAGTGATGCAGGAGCCGGTCGAGGATGGCGGTGGCGAGGACCTCGTCGCCGAACACCTGTCCCCATTCGCTGAAGGTCTTGTTCGAGGTCAGGATGATCGAGCCCTTTTCATACCGCTTTGAAATGACTTGGAAGACCAGGTTCGCTTCTCCGCGCTCGAGGATCTCGTAGCCCACCTCGTCGACGACGAGGACGCCCGGTCGCAGGTAGGTGCCGAGCTTGTTGGCCAGGCGCCCGGCTGCTTCGGCGGCTTTGAGGTTGCGGACCATGTCGTCGAGGCTGGTGAAGTAGACCGAGTAGCCGGCCCGGCAGGCCGCGACGGCCAGAGCGACAGCGATATGCGTCTTGCCCACCCCGGGCGGACCCAGGAGGGCGGCGTTCGCCTTGGCCTCGACGAACGAGAGGGTGGCCAGGTCCTTGACCTTGCGCGGGTCGAGGTCGGGTTGGAACGAGAAGTCGTACTCATCAAGCGTCTTGTGGTGTGGCAGCCGGGAGAGCCGCAGCCCCTGGCGGAAGCGGCGGTCGTCGCGGACGGCCAGTTCCTCGGAGAGGACCAGGTCAAGGAAGTCGAGGTAGCCCATCTTTGCTTCGTCGGCCCGGCGGGTGAACTCGTTGATGGTTTCCGCGAGGTGGGGCAGGCCGAGCTTGCCGGCCGTGATGCGGATGCGGTTGCCGGTCAGCTCGCTCAAGACGATTCCTTCGTCGCTCGATGGGTGGTGAAGGGACGGGTGCCGGTCAGCTCGTCATAGACCGACAACGGCCGGCGCCCGACCTCGATCCGAGTGGCCGCGGCCCTGTTCAGCAGTGCCTGCAACGGGCCGGTCTCCTCGCCCCGCGGCCGCTCTTGCCGAGGCTGGATGGGGATGTCGCCGGTGGTGGTCCGGCGGTTCTTGCCGGTGGGCAGGCCGTCCCAGTGTGTCTCATCGACGACACGGGCACCGCGGCCGATCGCCCGGGGATGGGCGGCCAGCAGTGTGCTGCCATGGATGTCGGCGAGGGTGCCATGCAGCATGACCTGGGACTTCGTCGCCCGGATCTCGACCAGCTGACGAGCACGGACTCGCCGGGCCGGCACGGAGTAGAGGTTCCCGTCGAAGGCGACCAGGCAGTCCTTGCCGACGTGCCGCAGCTGCCGCTCGGCCACCAGATACGGGACCGACGGCAGCGGCTTGAGGGCCGCGTGGTCCCTCGCCGCCCGCTCCGCGATGACCTCACGGTGCGTTTTGTGGATCTGGGCCCGCCGCAGCGGCACCCATGCGGCGAACGCGGCGTCCATCTCCTCGACGGAGGAGAACGAGCGGCCGGACAGAACGTGATCGCGGACAATCAGGACCTGCCGCTCGACCCGGCCCTTGCCCTGCGGCCGGTAGGCGGCCAGGACGTCGATGTCGAAGTCGTAGTGACCGGCGAAGCCGACCGCTTCCGGGTGCAGCGGGACCGCCTCACCAGGAGCCACATGGCGGCGGACGACGGTCTTGGTCCGGTCGTAGACGATCGTCATCGGGACACCACCGAAGTGGGCGAAGGCTCGGCGGTGGCAGTCGAAGAAGGTCTGCAGGTCCTGGCTCGTGGTGAAGCAGCAGAACGGGTCGCGCGAGTACGAGAGCGTCATGTGGAAGGAGTAGACCTTTGGGATGCCCATGTGAGCGAGGATCTTTCCCTCGTCACCCCAGTCGACCTGGGCCTGGGCCCCCGGGATCACCTCGAACCTGCGGTGCATCCCCGCCAGTTCCTTGGGCGTGATCCCGAGTTCCTCGGCGATCCTGGGCCGAGCCGTCTGAACGTAGAGCTTGACCCGCTGATAGTTCCCGGTGAACCCCGTACTCCTGGACCAGCCGCCCGTGGATGACCGCGGCCTTCATCAGGACCTCGGCCCGGAGCATCGAGTCGATCAACGGCCCGAACTCGTCGATCACCCTCGCCCGCGACCGCCCACTCGCAGACCGCCGCGGAGGCGTTGCCGGCCCAGGCGCCGACAGGTACTTGCGGACCGTCTTGCGGTCCAGCCCGGTCTCCCTGGCGATCTCCGACAGGCTCATCGCCCCGGACTCCAGCAAACCGCGAAAGCGCCGGAGCTCCAACCAACGCTGCGGATCCAAGACCACTGCCAGCCCCCTCCGCCGCCCATATCGACCAAGCAGCAGAGTGCCGAGCAGCAGGTCTCACCGCATCAGCAACTGTCCCTTTTCATTCGTACGAGGCTGGGGACATTCACGTGTACGCCGACACCTACGGTCGATCAGTGCCCGTCCCTTGCTGGAGGCGTAGGCGAGGAACACGCCGACCTGGCTGTTCTCGATCCGGCCCGCCGTGCCGGTGTATTGCCGCTGCACGCCCGCCGAGGCGGTGCCCTTCTTCAGGAATCCCGTCTCGTCTGCGATCAGCACGCCGTCGTCGCCTCGCAGGTGCTCGAAAGCGTAGGCGCGCACGTCGTCACGGACCGCGTCGGCGTCCCAGCGGGCACTTCGCAGCAGACGCTGCATCGGCCCGGGGCGGGCGTGGCCGGCCTGTTCGGCCAGCCGCCAGCAGTTCTTCCGCTCGACGCCGGACAGTAGGCCGAGTACGAAGGCGCGGGCCGCGGCACGCGGCTCCACCCGCCGGAACCGGCCCGCAATCCGGGCCATGGCTTGGTCGAACATCGCCCGCCAGCGGGCGGCATCTATGCTGTGACCTGCGGCCACCGCGCGATCTTCAGGAGTCCACACAATCCTTGATCATCACGCGGTGGCCGTTCCCGTTCGCTCCAGGGTCCGACGCAAGATCGCGAATCCACACCGGAGTACTTGCGTCGCCACCGGCCGCCGGGCGAGCCCCGCGGCCGGTGGCGGGGTCAGCTCCAGCGGCCTGCGGCGGCGGCCTCGGCAACGAATTCCTTGAACGACCTGGGCGGCCGGCCGAGCGCCCGCTCCACGCCGTCGGAGACGCCTGCGCCCCGACCATCGCGGATATCCACGAGCAGGCCGGTGAGCAGCCGAGCGACGTCGGCGGGCACGCCTTCGGCGACCATGCGGTCCACGAAGACGTCGGGATCGACGTCGAGGTGACGGACCGTCCGGCCGGTGGCGGCGGCGATCAGGTCAGCCGCCTCGCCGAAGCCGATCGCCCGCGGCCCGGTCAGCTGGTAGGTCTGTCCGCTGTGGCGGTCCTCGGTCAGCGCCGAGGCGGCGACCTCGGCGATGTCCTCGGCGTCGACAAACGGCGTGCGCCCGTCGCCGGTGGGCAGGGCGAGTGTTCCGGCCAGGACGCCCGGCAGCCAGAAGGATTCGCTGAAGTTCTGCGCGAACCAGTCGGGTTGCAGAATGGTCCAGTCGACGCCGGAGTCGCGGACGGCCTGTTCGGCGGCCTTGAGCGGGTGGCCGTCGTCGGCCCTGCCGACGCCGTGGGCGGAGAGCAGCACCAGCCGCCGCACGCCTGCGGCGACCGCGTCGGCTACCAGGCGCGGGATGCGCGCCTGCCGGTCCACGCCGGGCTGCAGGTTGGGCTCCACGAGGTAGACGGCGGCGGCGCCGTCGAGGGCGGGCGCCCAGGTCGCCGGGTTGTCCAGGTCAAAGTGGGCGTCGCCGCCGGTGCGGGACGCCGTGCGGACCGGCTGGCCCTTGGCCGTCAGGCGGCGGGCGATGCGGCGGCCGGTCGTGCCGGTGCCGCCGAGAACGAGGATGGTCTTCATGCCCTCCAGACAACCCCGGTGGAGGCAGACGATCCATGGGAGAACGTCGCCGATACCTTTGTAATCGTCTAGCGTGGCTGGCATGGATGTCCTGAGCGATCTGCTGCACCGGGCCCGGGCCAGGAACGCGCAGATCCGGCAGCTGATCCAGCGGCCACCATGGTCGATGACCTTCGCCGACGCCCCTCCGCTCACGGTCGTGGCCACCCTCGGCGGCCACGCGTCAGTCCGGCTCGACGACGACCGCCAGGCCGCGCCGGTGCGGTTGGCCGCTGGGGACATCGCCCTGATCAGCGGCACCAACCGGTACACGATCGCCGACGCCCCGGACACCCCGCCGCAGGTGGTGATCCGCGGCGGAAGGAAGCATGTCATCGACAGCGGGACGGCAGCCCGGCAGAACCTGGCACCCCGCACGTACGGCGACGGACTGCCCGGCGCCACCACCCTGCTCCGGGGAGCCTACGAACTCCGCGGCGATGTGGGCGAGCGCCTGCTGGACATGCTCCCGCCGCTGGCCGTCGTGCCCGCCGGGCCACGCACCCGGGCGGCGCTGGACCTGCTCGCCGCCGAGGTAGCCCACGACGAGCCCGGCCAGGACGCCGTCCTGAACCGGCTGCTGGACCTCCTACTGGCACTCGCGCTGCGCGCCTGGTGCGCCCGGCCACAGGCCCAACCCTCCTCCTGGTATGGCGCGCTGGCCACCCCGGCCGTTGGCGAGGCTCTGCGCCTGCTGCACGAGGAGCCAGCGCGCCGGTGGACGGTCGCCGAACTGGCCACGCGGGTCGGCCAGTCACGGGCCACCTTCGCCGCGCGCTTCACCGGCGCGGTCGGCGAGCCGCCGCTCACATACCTCACCGGCTGGCGGATGGCCTTGGCGGCGGATCTGTTGCGCGACACGGAGGAGACCGTCGCCGCGGTGGCGCGCGAGGTGGGGTACGAGGACGCGTTCGCGTTCAGCGTGGCGTTCAAGCGGGCGCGCGGGGTCAGCCCGTCGGACTGGCGGCGGCAGGTGCGGTCGGGACGGCGGGTCAATTCATGACGGATGATCGTACGGGTCGGCCGATCCACCGCCTGCTCAGTGCCTTGCCGACCCCACCGACCACGTCTCCGCACAGGCCGACGCACTGGTCGAACTGGCGCAGACACCGCCAGGCCACAGCCTGCCGCAGCCACTGTCGGCGACGCCTCGCCGATCCCTCAACCGGATAGCTCACGAAGTCGCACTGGAGTATTAGGGCCAGCCTTTCGTCGGCGAGTACCGAGCGATCCTCGCCCGACCTGAGGCCATCCTTCATCTCATTCTATTAGGAGTTTTTAGAGGCGCGGCCAGGCGGGCGGATCGTCCAGGAGTACCGCGACGCCGAGGACACCGACGGGTCCGGCCCGGCCGCCGGACGCGCCGAGGGGGTCGTGGAGGACGCGCGTCCCGGCGGGCGCCTCACCTACCGGATCTCCCCGGTGCTCCCGAACGGGAGCCACGCCTTCACCGCCCACGTCGACTTCGCCCTGCGCCGACCGACACCGGCACGGACCTCGACGTCCATGGCAGCTCACCGACAGCACCGTCGACTCCGCGGACTTCGTCGCGGGCATCGAGATCGGTTTCGGCCAGAGCCTGGACAAGCTCGCGGCGGCCCTCACCGCCGGCCCCCGGGACACCGACAGCACCAGCAGAAGGAGCACGACATGACCGACTCCGCCGCCCCGGCCACCCCCGCCGCGCGCAAGGTGACCACGAACCTGGTCCTCAGCCTCGACGGGCGCTACAACAGCCCCGGCAGAGCCGCCGACTTCGGCGCGTTCGTACCGTACGCGACCACCGAGGGGGCGCGGGACCAGCTCACCCGCATCTGGGAGAACGCGACGACGGCCGTGCTCGGCCGGGTCAACGCCGAAGGTTTCCTGGGCTTCTGGCCGTCCGTCGCGGACAGCGAGAAGGCCGATCCGCGGGACCGCGGCTACGCCAAGTGGCTCGTTCACACGGAGAAGGTGGTCTTGTCGACCACCCTGACCGAGGCCCCGTGGGAACGCACCCGCTTGGTCGACGCCCCCGCCGCGGACGTCATCGCCGACCTCAGGATCACCTGCGAGGGGGAGATCCTCGTCAACAGCAGCGCCAGCGTCATCAGGGCCCTGCTGTCGGCGGTCCTGCTGGACCGGCTGTACCTGATCGTCATTCCCGAGGTCCTCGGCGGCGGACAGCGCCTGTTCGAGGACGGCCTGCCCGACTCCCGCTGGAAGCTGACCCACCACGAGGTCGGTGAACTGGGCGAGACGGCCCTGGTCTACAACCGGATCCGCTGAGACCGCCTCAAACGCCCGCCCGGCGCGCCGCCCGAGTCCGAGCCGCGCGCTGACCGCCGGCCGCCGGGCGCCGGGCGGCCATAGGCACCTTCGGCTCGGCCACACCCTTCGGGGCGTACACCACCGAAGCATGGCCCTGCGCTGCGGCCGAGAGGGTGGCGGCGGGAGGTCGAAGTGCGCCACCGTGGCGCTCCGACCACACCACAGGCGCGGCCGGCGCTTCGGGGCAGTACAGGATGAGCGCAGCGACGCACTCGTCATCGGCAGGGTGCTGGACGGCCGGCGGGGCGTCGGGGGTGGTCCAGCCGCGGGCGTGCAGAGCGTGGGCGACGTCGGCGAGGTAGGAGCGTGCCTGGCGGCCGCGCAGGAGACGTTCTGGCCGGTGACGCCGACCGAGTCCCGACGGCGTCCTGGATGATGTTCCAGGGACCAGGTGCACAGGTGCGACCGGCTCCGCCTCTTGCTCGCCGCCCCCCGTCAGGGTCGAAGACCCGCGCGTCGCAACGTCAGCGTCGACAGGTCGGCGATGACGTCAGGGTCCCCGCGACGCCAGGCGTCGGCCAGGCCGCCCGGCGGCGTGGCAAGCGCGACCAACGGCCGCTGCGGTCCGGTGAGCGCACGCAGCGCGAGGAGGTCGGCGCCACCGGGAGCATCGAAAAGGCGACGAGTGGTGGCGCTCCGCCGGATCCACCGCAGCCGTGGAACGAGCCACAACACCAGGATCACGGCGGTCGGAAGGACGATCAGGGCGATCGTCGTGAGCGTGGCGACATGGCCCACGGTGTCCTGCAACGACTGTCCGGCAGCGGAGAGACTCGTGCCAGCCTCGGCCGCGGACTCGAGCGGCTTCTTCAACGAGTCACCGACGAACGGGACCTTGGAGGCCGCGTTGCCCGCATCGTCGAGACTGGAGGCAAGACTGTCGCCCGCGCTCCCGGCTTTCCGCCCGGGCTCGGCCAACGCCAGGATCGCGTCACGGACGACCAGGGCGAACTTCACCGTGCTCGCGATCAGGAGCAGAGCGATCAGATCCGCGATCAGCTGACGACCCCGACGCGCTGGGCTTTGGGCGTAGAGACGCATGGACGTGCTCCTGTTCCGATGGCGACATCGACAAAAGCCAACTCCGAACCGGTGGCACGCAGCTCGTGCCTGCGGGGATGACCGCGAGGATCGGCGGGTGGCTTGACGGTACATGGGACGCGCGGACGATATCCGGGGTACGCACGCTCAGGACCGGTCACGCCCTCCACCGGACCGGCCGACACGGGCATTCGCCCGCCGACCGTCTTCCATCGACATCGCAGGCCTGCTTTGACGCGCCCGCGGCAGCGTGTCTGGAGAACAACGTTCCGCGCCCCACTCGCGGTGCATGACGGCGGGCTGCTGCCCTCGAGCCACGGCACCTGGTCACCCTGTCTCGGCGGCCTACCCCAGACCGGTTATCCGCTACCGCTCTTGGCTGGTGTCTGGGCCCTGGCTTGTGATCGTGCAAAGCTGTCCATCAGGTGGGCCGGATGTGCTGTTCAGGCGGCGCCGTTACTGCTGGCGGCGTCCCGAGTGTCGCGGTGACCGGCCTGGCTTTAGTACACCGCGACGGTACCAGTGGCGCGAAGGTGCCGCCGAGACCGCCGCGATGAGACCGCTGACTGGGCGACCTTTGGGGCGTCCAGCAGGTCCGGCCGAGCGCTGGAGTGCCGCCGCGCTGTGGACAGGCCCGGTGTCGACCTCCAGGTGAGCCCTTGCCGGGCGTCCGCCACCCCGTGGTGCGGGCACATCACGCCCTTGGGCCGGCCGCTCGGCGATGTCTCGGGTCGTTCTGGCCATCCACGCCGGCCCGTGTCCCCCCTCTGGGGCCACGCTGCGCCGTCGCGTACTCGAGGATACGTCCGAGAGCTGCTTCGAGTACCTGCTGGAAGAGCTTCACCAACCCCTCGACCCTGAGGTGCGGGTGGCGGCGGCTCAGCTGCTGGCCACATGCTGGGCGACGGACCGCCGCACCGTGGCCGCCCTCACCGAGCGGGCCGGTGTGGAGGAGGACCCCGACAGCCGCGCCCGGATCGAAGCAGCCGTAACCACCGCCACCGTCTACGCACCCATTCACGACCTGCTCTTCTGAGAGACCGGACACCACCACATGGCTCGTCGCCCGATCCGCGCCTTGCTCGTCACCGGCGAGCACGCGATCCCCGCCACCCCTGATTCAGTCGGCGGCGAGCAGGCGAACGGGGGCGAGCCGGGACAGGGCCCGGATCGGCACCATCAAAGCCGCGCTCACCAGGATGGTCGCCGTCAGGGTGGCCAGGAGTGCGGCGCCGGTTACCGCGAGAAGGTGTCCGTGCAGGACGCCTTGTCCCAGCGACAGCACTCCAGCCAGTCCGGCTACCGCGCCGGCCAGTCCGCCCAGCAGGGCCAGTCCGATTCCCTCATAGAGGGTCAGCATCGCCAGTTCGCGGTTGGTCCAGCCAGTTGCCCGCAGGACCGCGAGATCGGCAGCTCGCTCGCGCTGTGAAATGACCAGGACGTCGATGGCGCCGGCCGCGCCCAGCAACAAGGACAGGGCGACGCTGAGGTAGTCGGCCACGCGCGCCTGCGCCACCACGGCGTTGCCGAGCAGCGATCCGGCCACCTCGCCCCGGAAGGCCAGCGTCATAGCGAGAAGCATCGTGAAGCCGGCCGTTCCCAGTGCCAGCCCGGCCGCGCCGAGCAACGTGCGCCCCCTCACCCGCAGGAGGTTGAGCACGGCCAGTCCGGCCACCGAACGGACCGGGCGTGTGCGATGGACCGCCGTCACCGCGGACCGCGCTGCTTCCATCGGCCCGAGCCGGGTGGCGAGCCAGGCGGGAACCATGCCTGCGGCCGTGGCCAGGAGGAACGCCACCGGCAATACAAGGAGTGACTTGGCTCCGGTGTCGGGCTGCCCAAGCACCCGGCCCAGCGCATAGGCCACCACCGTGCCCGCAGCCCCCGCGGCGAGGCCGATCACCGCCAGTTCGCCGAGAACGAGGCGAAGGACCTCGCCACTGCTCCAGCCCAGACAGCGCAAGGTGCCGATCTCGGTGCGGCGCGAGCGTACCGAGGCCAGCGCCGCCTGCCCGAGGAACAGCGCGCACACGACGAGAACGAGCACGAAGAGCACGGCGCTCTTGGTGTCCACCGCTCTGAGGATGCGCAGTGCCACACCCTTGGCGACCCAGCGCTCCGTCACCTGTGCCGAGGCACTCAGCGCCACCGTCTGCGGGGCGGGCGAACTGCCGACGGTGACGTCGACCTGGAGGCCCGGGTAGGCGGCCTGAATCCTCCCGGCCACAGCGTTCACCCGCGCGCGGGACGCGGTGTCGACGCCGCTCACCCCGGCCACGCGGATCCTGATCGCGCTGACCGGCGCTGTGTCCTGCAGGCTCGGGATCCGGCGGCTCTTGGTGAGCGCGGTGATGGAGTCCATCGTCGTCAGCATGGTGGGCGGCGGGCTGAGGTAGCCGCCCAAGTTCCGGTCGGGACGCAGGGGTTGATCCTTAAGTGCTTTGCGGGTGGCTCCGTCCGCCCCGGTGACCTGGGGTGGCTGGTAGGTCTCCAGGGGGGCCTCGGAGAGCGGTGCGAAGCCGGACAGCTTCCCGGCGTCGTAGCGGCCGACCAGGTGGACGAAGGGATTGGGCAGACGCCCTGAGTCGACGCCGTCGCAGAAGCCCCTCCCGATGCAGTCTGTGGCGGCATGTTTGGTCACTTTACGATACTGCTCGCCCTGGTTTTCCTCGGGAACGAAGGGGAAGGGCTGCTCGGACGAGTTGGTCACCCACAGGCTGGGCTTCTGCGGCGGCTGCGTTTTTGCGACGAGTTCACCGCCCGGCGTCTTGCGGTAGGTGACCGGGCCGACCGTCCAGTAGACGTCGGTGTTGAACGAGTCCTCGCCCAGCGTCTTCCGGTAACCCTGGCTCAGGTCGGCGCGAACCTGGCCTACGGGGGTGCCGTGCAGGCCGCTCACAAAACTGTGAGCGGTCGGGTTGCCCAGCTTGGAGGGCAGCTCGGCCTGATCACCGATATCGAGTCGCTCGACAGTGGCGCTGAGCGTCCCGGCGGTCAGCGGGTTGCTGCTGAGCAACGCCGGGATGTAGGAGTCGCGCTGCCCGTGGACGCTCCTCGAGGAAGGCACCCACGGTTTGTCCTTCGCGGTGAGCATTCTGCCCGAGGTGACCGCGTCGCCCAGGCCCACCAGACGGTCCTCTGCGACCGGATCGACGGCGGACAGCAGCACCGGGTAGCCCGTCCAGACGTCGATGGTGGCCTTGTCCTGCCCGGACTGGCAGTTCATCATCGAGTGCAGGTCCCGGTCGAACGCGGAATTGCCACTGCGGTCTTCGGCTATGAGGTTCGGCTTCATGGGCAGGTCAATGTTGAAACGCGCCTTCTCGGTCTTGTCCCGGTTGAAATAGAAGCAGACGTCATACTTGCCCTTCAACTGGTACTGACGCGTGCTCTTGTGCGTCGTGCCCTCTTCCAGCGTGTCGGATCTGAAGAGGCCGTCCGAACTCTCTGCCGACGTCAAAGGCCTGCGGGTGAGGTAGACATACTGATCGGCCATGCGCTGAACACCCAGTCCAGCGGTGAGCGTGGGGCTGAGTCGCAGGATCTGCCGGGACGCGCCGCTGTCCAAAAAGCGGGACACATCCACGGTGACGGAGCTTCCCACCACGAGATAGCCGATGTTGGCGACCGGCGCGGCCACGTCCACTCCGGCCATGTCGCGGATACGTCGGTACTGATCCATGGTGATGCCGCCGAACGTACCGGACAGGAAGTTCGGCGCGACCCGTCCGCTCTGCCGCTCCACGGCTGTCTGGGAGCCAGGCGGACGCACCAGGACGTCGTAGGCGGACCGTGCGTTCCGGCGTACCTCGCCCACCGTCGTCGCCCTACTCGTGCTCACCGTGGCGGTCAGCAGGGTAAAGCTGGTCGCCGCCACCAGGATTCCGGCGGCCAGGGCTAGCGCGCGCCCGCGCCGCCGCCGGAGCTGGCCGAGAATCATCGTTATCACGGGCGCAGGCCCCCCAGCCGGTCCAGCACGTCCCTGGAGGGCGTGAGCCGCTGGTCAGAGGTGATCCTGCCGTCCTGCAACCGCACCACCCGGTCGCCGTTGGAGGCGACTTCCGCGTCATGGGTGGCGATCAGCATCGTCATCCCGTACCGCTCGCGCAGCGACATCAGCAGGTCGATGATCTCCCGCCCGATGATGCTGTCCAGGTTGCCTGTCGGCTCGTCGGCCAGCAGCAGTCCCGGCCGGTTGACCAATGCACGTGCGATCGCGATGCGTTGCTGCTGGCCACCCGACAACTGCGAGGGAAGGGCGTCGGCCCGCCGGCCCAAGCCGACCGCTTCGAGGAGCTCCATGCCACGCACTCGCCGGTCGAAGCCCACCCTGCGCGGCAGGACGGGTGCGAGCACGTTGTCCAGCGCAGTCAGCGCGGGCAGCAGGTGGAAGCGCTGGAAGACGAAGCCGATGCGCCGCCGGTGACCGTCCAGATCCCGGGGCAGCAATTTTGTCCCGTCGATCTCGACGTGCCCCTCGTCGGGCTGATCCATACCACCTGCCACATGCAGCACGGTGGACTTGCCGGCACCGGAAGGCCCGGTCAGCATCACCACCTCGCCGGCGGGAACCTCGAAGTCCACCCCGTCCAGGGCGACGAGCCGCGGATACCGGCGGCTCACCCCGCGCAACGCCACGCTCACAGCCATCGATACAGCCTCGCCCTCATACATTGTTGCAATGTAGGGGTATCGTGTCACAACACAGAAGGGAGGTATATGCCACTCCACCACGCCGTGCTCGCGCTGCTGACCGAGCGACCAAA
Source organism: Streptomyces sp. NPDC096012 (assembly GCF_040426375.1). Lineage (NCBI taxonomy): Bacteria > Bacillati > Actinomycetota > Actinomycetes > Kitasatosporales > Streptomycetaceae > Streptomyces > Streptomyces sp. NPDC096012. Next base: position 60,366 of record NZ_JBEOTD010000042.1, on the reverse strand, counting down.
CCACGGATACGAACTCAAGACGCGCTTCGAGGAGACCATCGGCCCGCAATGGGGCGGCCTCAACATCGGTCACCTCTACCAGATCCTCGAACGCCTGGTCCGTGACGGCTACGTCTCACGCTCACAGGTCGCACAGACCGACCGGCCCGACAAGAACCTGTACACCCTCACCGAAGCCGGCGAGAGCGAGTTGCGTGACTGGGCCACCACTGCCTGGGTGCGAGTCGGCGGCTTCCGCGATGAGCTGTTCCTGAAGCTCCTCGGTGCCGTCGCCCTGGGGCCGCAGACCCTCGACAAACTGATCGAGTCGCAGCGGCAGACCTACCTGTCCGAACTCGCCGGCCTGGCACAACAGCGCCGGGCCCACAGCGGCGAGCCACTGGTTGCGGTCCTGATCGACGCCGCCATCGCACACACCAAGGCCGACCTCGCACTGCTGGACAGCGCGGCACAACATCTGGGCCCACTCGCCGCAGCACACGACGCGCAAGCGTCAGGGCGTTCACCACGGCAGGCACCCGACCCCGTCGAGGCCAGTGACGGCATCGACGGAACGGAAAGGTCTGCGTAGCCGACGCTGCGATCACGGACCGTCGCGGGAAGCGCAAGCGGTACGGCCTGAACGCCCAGGTCCCAACCTCCGCCCGGAACCGATCATTCGCCCGCGACCGATTCAGCTGATTCGACCGCGGTTCCCTCAGCGGCAGCACGTACAGCTGGTCCCAGCCGCCGACCTCGTTCCAGGCGGCCGGCCATCGCCAGCAGGTATTCCCGAGCCGAAGCCCAGCTCCTGCGGCAGATCCCCCATCGGCTGTTGAACAGGATCGAGTGGGATGCCGACGAGGTCCTCGACTACGTGCGGGACTACGGCGTGGAACGGTCTACTTCCGCGACAACGGCCACCGCGCCCACGGCCTCGAAGTCGAACTCACCGACCCGATCGACCTGGAATTCGAGCTGTAGTCGGCCGCGGGACGTGGCCCGATGGCTCCGGCGAGGTGCGCCGCACCCCGTTCAGGGAACTCGGCGGCCAACGACAGGAAGACAGGAAGGGAACCCCATGTCCAAGCCCCCGCTGCCGCCCGCGGCCGAAGAGATGCTGCGTCACCCCAACCCGTGCGTGGTAGCCACCCTGCGCAAGGACGGCGCCCCGGTGACCACACCCACCTGGTACCTCTGGGAGGACGGCCGCGTCCTCCTGAACATGGACGAGGGCCGGGTCCGCCTGGAGCACCTGCGCCGCGACCCGCGGGTGTCCCTCACCGTCCTCGACCGGGACGACTGGTACACGCACGTCACCCTCATCGGCCGGGTGACCGACATACACGAGGACAAGGGCCTGGCCGACATCGACCGCCTCTCCACGCACTACACCGGACGGCCCTACCCGGACCGGGGGCGCACCCGGTTCAGCGCCTGGGTCGAGGTCGAGCGCTGGCACGGCTGGGGCGCGCACAAGGACACCGACCAGGCGGGGTGAGACCCGGTGGAGGGCCGGGATCACACGCTTCAACCGCACCCTGCTCGACGAAGGGGCCTACCTGCGGCCCTACACCAGTAACACCGAACGCACCGACGCCCTGGCAGACTTCCTGCACACCTACAACAACCACCGCTGCCACACCGCGCTCAAAGGGCAACCACCCGCCAGCCGCGTCCCCAACCTCACAGGGCAATACATCTAGCCGAGCATGTCCGCCCCTGGATGATCTAGAGTTCCGGCGGCGGCAGTCGATCCGCCGATCAGATACTGGACTCAGGGGTGGGGATTGATCACTGCAAAGTCTGCTGTTGTGCAGCGGAGAATTCCGGCGATCGTGCGGCGGGTAGCGGCCGCGGCGGTGGCCGGGGGTACGGCGCTGGTGGGCGTGGGGCTCACGGCGCCGGCGGCACACGCGGCTGAAGGCGACATCTCGTTCTCGAACGTCGTCCTCAACAACGGCAAGCCCATCGTCGTCGGCCTCAGTGCCGAGGTCGAGGCCCCTTTGACCTACACGGTCAAGAGCAACGTGTCGCTCGACGACTGGTGGGTCGAGGCCTACCGCACCAACGGGTCCACCAGGTACCTGCTTGCGGTCTCCACGACTCGGTGGAGCTGCAAGACATCCTCCGCGGGGGGCTACACCTTCCGCGACTGCGACGAGACGATGACCATCGACCCGGACGGCATGCCGGGCGGTAACGGCAACCATCTCGTCAACAGTGACGCCGCGGCGTGGAAGACCCTCGGAACAGGCATCAAGAAGAACGGCGGTTACGACACCGACCTGCTCTCCGCGACGGTCCGCCTCCAGCGTGCCTCGCGTATCCAGAACGCGAACGCGTCCCCCGAACCCGTCGCCAAAGGCAAGCAGATCACCGTCACCGGCACCGTGCAGCGCGCCAACTGGAGCCGGCACCGCTACGACAACTACGGTGACCGACTGGTGAAACTGCAGTTCAAGCCCGCCGGTTCCAGCAGCTACTCCACGCTCAAGACGGTCACCGCCAGCAGTACCGGCTACCTGAAGACCACCGTGACAGCCTCCCAGGACGGCACCTGGCGCTGGAGGTACAGCGGCAACACCACCACCGGTGCCAGCAACTCCTCCGGCGACTACGTCGACGTGACCTGACACCCGTGCCACGGTCACTGCGGCTGACCGCACAGTGAAGACCCCGCTTTGGCGGGGTCTTCGCCGTGCCCGACGCCCTGACGGCAGCTCGCGCCGGCGCCTCCGCCGGCCCGGGACGGTAGAGCCGACGCCAGCGGCAGGACCACCTGCACCAGCGCCCGGTCGTTCGGCGCTCGGTGACCACAAGCACACCGAGAAACAGGACGGCGGGGGAACCACTCCCATTCCTGGCAGTCCCTGAAGAACGTCCTGGTCGCGGTGAGGTAGCCGGCCTTTGTGCGAAGGGACAGCGGTTTGCCGCCGCGCTTGTCGAGTCCCGCCCGGCGCTGCACGTGCTCGCCGACGGTCATCCGGTCCAGCGCCGCGACCCAGACCGCGCAGGCGCAGGTCTCGCGGGTCCACTGGGCGGGTTCGACGATCTCGGGGTGCTCGGCGGCCAGCCACCGGCCTGTCTTGGCCACGATGGACCGGAACCCGCCTCTGACCTTCGGCCCGAGCGTCGAGGTCTCATGCCAGCGCTCCACCATCGCGGCCCAGGGCTCGGGAACTCCTTCGAGATCGGGCATCACGGCGTGGATGGGCTTGGGCGGTGGGCCGGCGTGTCCGAGGGCGGCGATCGCCCGGTGAACACCGTGGAGGTTTCCGCGCCGGGCCCCGGACGGGGCGCAGGGCTCTCGCGGGCCCGTTGCGGCCCTGTCGTCGGCCGCGTGGTTCGACTTCTTCCTCACCCGTCCGTACCAAAGCTTCAGCATCAAACGCGGTGCGGACATCACCACGGCCGTCCTGCTGCTGGCGGTGGGCCTGGCCGTGTCGCAGCTGGCCACTCGCGCCCGGCGGCTTGAGGCGCTCGTCGTCACGGATGCCGACTGCCTGGCCCGTGTCCACGACACCGCCCGACTCGCCCAGACCAGCAGATTCGCCGACGCAGTGGTCGATCACGTCAAGCGGCAACTCACCGAGCTGCTGCAACTTCGGGAGTGCCGGTTCGAGTACGGCTCCCTCCTCGGCCACCCCGCCCGTCTGAAGCAAGATGGCAGCGTCACCGCCGGCCGCAAACCAGAGATCCCTTCAGGGCGGACCTCGGGTGGGCCTCGCGCCTTCGCGAGAGCTGTGCGACCAGGCGGAGGTCCCGGCCGTGCTCAACGAGCGCAGGGGGATGACCGGGGCGCGGCCGGCCGGTGAAGCCGTCGGAGACCTCACATGTCAGCACCCGGTGCCGGATGACCGCAGTCGGCTGGGGCCGTCGCCGTGCGGACGGCGTTGGCGACCAGTTCGCTGACGTGAGCATGAACCTGCCCTGTAATCGGCCGCCTGCGCTGCGCCCGCAGTTCGATTTCTTGCCGAGGCCAGCCGCGCTAGTCGACGTCCCAGCCGGCCCTCTTGAACGGGCCGATCGATTCCACGGACGTCACGAGCACCAGGCCGAGGCCAAGCGGAGCTCCGGGGGGCGGGTCGGGGACGGCGCCCCCGCCTCGCGGGCCGACGATCAGGGGCGGAGGATGCCCGGCACTCGCCATCGTGCACCGTCGGGTGACCGGGTCGTAGACGGCGTGCAGACAGGGGGCGCCCACTAGCGCGATCGTCAAGCGCCTCAAGAGTGATTCAGTGATCAGAAATGGGGCGGCGTGTAGGTTCACCGTCGCGTGGATACCGGCGACATCCATGTCGACGCACTGAAGGCGCTCGCGCTATGGACGGGGGTGTCGCTCCCGGCGGCTGAGTGTGACAGGGCGGTCATTCGCGGTCGCCGGGCCCGTCGGCATTCTCCGGGTTGTCGTCCGCGCTCATCGGCGACCGACGCAGCCGACCCCCGCGGTGGGCCCACAGGTCCCCGAGGACGACCTGGAGCACGCCGGTGACCGGAATGGCCAGCAAGGCACCCAGGATCCCGCCGACCTCGGCCGCGATCAGGATGGCCAGCAGCACGGTGAGGGGGTTGAGTTTCACCGTCCGAGACAGGATGAGCGGTTGCAGTAGGTGGTTCTCCGCCTGCTGATAGACGACGAAGAAGACGATGGCTCCGATGCCGGCCGGCAAGGAGTGGACGAACGCCACCGCGGAGGCGACGACAGCCCCTATGGTGGCCCCCACCAGGGGAATGAGGTCGGTCACGGCGACGAAGACGGCCAGCAGGCCGGCGAAGGGCACTCCGAGAACGAGCAGCACGACGTAGGTCAGAAGCCCGCAGATCAAGCTGATCAGCAGGTTTCCGGTCAGGTAGCCGTTGACGGTACGGGCGCACGCGGCTCCGACGCGGCGTATGCGGGCCGCGGGCGCCGTGTCCATCAGGGCCAGGGACCGGTCTATGGCCCTGGGGCCCTCCAGGACCATCAGATAGGCCAGGACGAAAACGGTGAGAGCGCCTGTCGCCGTGGCCGCGGCACCGCGAACGAACCTCAAGGCGGGCGTACTCAGTCCGGTGGCGAACGCGCGGATCTGTGCCTGATGGCGCTGCGCGTACTGGAGTGCGTGCGTCCGCACCAGCAGGCTACCGACCGGCCCGCGGCCCGCCTGGGCGTCCCTGATCATGGCGGGCAGCCGACCGGCGAGCCTGCTTCCCTCCTGAGCCAGGGGGATGACGAACAGTGCGACCACTGCGCCGACGGCCACGGCAGCGGCCAAGAAGACCAGCAAGGCCGCCACCGACCGCCGGCATCGCGGCAGCCGTCGCTGCAGCGCCTCGACCACGGGATGCAGGGAAACGGCCAACAGCAACGCGATGACCGCCCAGACCAAGACCCGGCGAGCATGCACCACCAGCTCGAGGACGACGTAGGTGGCGAGCACCAGGCCGATGGTGGCGAGGATGGTGCGCACCGGAACCGGACGCGACGCCATGGGCACTGGGTGCCCAGCCTTGGTCAACGGAAACGAGGTGAACTCCTCGCCCGGTGAGCCCTGATGTCCTGCGCTCTCGCCACTGCGCCACCCCCCTCTGCCACGGCAGCGGCAAGTCGGCGACCGGCGCCGCCCTGTCCCTACACGGCCACCTCGGGGCGAGCCGTGCAGACGGTGGAGGCATCCGCGGGCTCTGTCCGCCTACCCCTATGGCGGCTGGCGATGGTCACGTCCTGAGCAGCAACTCCGGCTGCGACGCACGCATGGTGCGGAATCGGTGGAGGCCAAGCGGCGATCGTAAGGGCCGGGAAGCGGATACCCAGGCCGGACCGCACGCTGATGGGCCATGAGGCCAGTAACCGTCGGAGGAAGCGTCATGGTGACGGTGACCGCATGTACGGTCGCCGGACCGTGGGCCGGTGGAGGGCGAGGGCACCAGCTGCGGGTGTGATCGCCCCAGTCCTGCTGTCGGCAATGATATGCGCCCAGCCGACGCACGCGGCATGGCGGTACGCACCGTGACCGAGAGCGCGTCACGGCCGGTGAGCGGCGCTCGGCGGGCCTGTCTGACCGTGAATCCGCGTTCGGGAGGAGGGAAAGCGGGCCGGTTCCGGATCGCTGCCCGAGCCCCTGCGGTCGGAGCCCGGGTTTTTCTGATCGATCCTCCCCGGCCCCAGGACCGCCCTCCGGGTCGCGCTGGGTTTGCGCATCGGTCTGGGACGCGCTCGAATGACGGAAGAGCGAACGCGTCTGCCCGCATCAGTTGGTCGGATGAAGAGGCGGTGCTCGGCAGAGCACCGCCCCGGGCTTCGGCCCGCCGACGAGGAGCCGACATGACCAAGGCCGGATCCGCCTGGGCGACCGGCTGTGAGTGAACGTCCTGGCATCATCCCGCTCTCTGTCGCCGCAGAACGAGATCAGGTCGCGGTGACGCCGCTGATCGATGCCCTGCCGCCGCGCCACGTGCGCCGGACGGCCGATCTGTCGCGGCTGCTGGTGTCCGGTGTCGTGCTGGTGGTGACGGTGCTGCCGGCCGTCGCGGCGCACGCATCCGCCCGCAGGATGCAGCAGGGGCTGCTCGACGCGCCGACCGCGCTGCCGCCGGGACTGCGCGACGGTGTCGTCGGAGCGGTGCAGGTAGTCGCCATCGTCGCGCCGGTAGTGGCCTTCGGCGTGCTGACCGCCCGGCGGCGGGGTGACGCGATCCTGCGGATCGTGCCGGCAGCGGCGCTGGGCGCGCTGCTTTCATGGTCCGTTACGCAACTGGCCCTGACGCCCAGCAGACCGGACCTGTGGCCGCGGGTGCTGGTGGGGCGGGGCGCGCTGCTGCATGCCGGCTGGCCGTCGGAAGCGTACCTGGCCGCCTGCGCGGCGGCGGTCGTCGCGGCGGGGCCTTGGCTGGAGGCGCGTCTGCGGCGGACGTGATGGACGCTGACCGTCGTGTGCGCCGGGCTGAGTGTCGCGGTCGCCGGCATCTTGCCGCTGGAGACAGTCGCCGCGCTCGCCATGGGAGGTGTGGCCGGATCATCGTGCTGCTGCTGGCCGGAGGCCCGCCGGACCGGCCGGCCCCACAGGCGGTCGCCGACGCACTCGTCGCGTGCGGGATCCCGCTTGCCGTGCTGCGGGAGCCGCCGCCACCCGATCGGTGCTCCGGGGAGGGGGTCCGCTACGGCGCCGAGACCACCGCCGGTGCGCGGATCACCGTACAGGTGCTCGGCCCCGAGGACCGCAACCGCGATCTCTTCCACCGGCTGGCCCGGATCGCTCTGCTGCGCCACCCCGACGACACGGGCGCGCATTCCCCACTCCCCGCGGTCGAGCACGAACTCCTCATGCTCGTGTTCGCAGGCCGTACCGGCGCACGGGCGGCAAGATCGGCGTCCCCTGCCCCAACAACTGACCACAGGGGCGGGCCAGAGCAACGCTGCCCCGAGCTGGAGACCTTCCTCGAGGCTCAGCAGAAGGTTCTGGAGCACATGCTGGACGAGCGCGCCCTGCGCGAGCTGCTGGAACGCGCCGCTGCCGGGCATGGCACCCGCCGGGAAAAGGTCGTCGCCGCCCGCGCCCGCACCGCCGCGACCGATGGTGCGGTGTGGGGGATTTTGTACGGCCGGCAGCCGGAGGCGGAAGCCGATGAGCCCGAGGATGATGAGGTGTTCGGCGACGGCCAGGGCGACGAGGAGCCCCTGACCAACGACGGCGCCCTGAGTGCGGCTGAACCCGCACCACCGGGCGACTCCCCCGCCGGCGCGGTACAGGAAGCCGGCGTGCCTGCACCGAGGCGTCCCGAGGTGACGGTCTACGACCCCTTCGAGGAATCCCTGCGATGGTGAGCCCGATCTCCCACGAGGCCGTCGGGTTCGCCCCGCTGGCCCCTGCGACCGTACGGCAAGGCTGGGACGCCTTCGTCCACCGGGCGCCGACGCCGGCGCGCGACGCCGACGACCCCGCCTGGGCCCGGACGGACCGCGAGGACTACCACACCGAGCTCGCCGTCATGCGCACCCCGGCCATGGACAGCGTCTTCACCGCCGTACGGCGGCTGCTGTTGGTCAACCGCCGCCAGCAGGCCGGCGCCCGCCGCGGTCTGATCATTTCCGGGCCGGCCGCGACGGGGAAGACCACCACGATGATGGCGCTCGGGCGGTCCTTCCAGCTGGCCGACGTCCGCCAGCACCCCGGCCAGGACGGCAGAAGGCCGGTGCTGTTCATCAGCGTGCCGCCAGCCGCCACCCCGAAGATGCTCGTCAGCGAATTCGCCCGGTTCCTCGGCATGCCCATCACCGACCGCCTCAACAAGACCCAGATCACCGGCGCCGTATGCGACCTGCTGTGCGAGCTGGGCACTCAGCTCGTCCTCATCGACGACGTCCACCTCCTGGACGCCCAGCGGCGCGCGGGTGCGGAAACCTCTGACCATCTGAAGGCCACCGAGCACTTCGTCCAGGGCGCGCGAGTGTGGATGAAGATCCTCCGCGAGCAGCATCCCGAGGAGTACCAGGTGCTGCTGCTTGAACTTGGGCAGCAACCGGCCTGGCCCTCAACGCAATGAGGCCCGTACCCCCCGCGTGGCGCAGGGAGTACGGGCCTTCGCCGTTCTCAGCGATGCGTGTCAGGCTGCCCAGGTAGCGGGGGCGCCTTCGTCGGGGTTGGGAATGCCGGAGGCGGCCGCCGGGGCGGCCGGGTGCCGCATCGCGGTGATCGGGACAGCACCCGGCTCGTTGGGCGGCGCCCAGACCATGCGCCAGGTGCCTTCCCACTCGCAGTCGCATGGGTGGTCGGGGTGCTTGTGGCCAGGGTTTGCCGTTGACCGTTGACCACTTCCTGAGCAACTACATCGAGCCGGAGAGGCGGCTGTTCCACACAGATTGATCACTCACCGTCCCGGCCGACGAGCGGAGCCTGGCCGTCCCCGTGAACGAGTAGCGCCGCCTGCACCCGGTTCTCCAGGCCGAGGCGGGTGAGGATGCGGTTGACGCGGCTCTTCACGGTGGCCTCGCTCACGCCCAGGGCGGCGGCGATCCGTGCGTTGGACAGGCCGCGCCCGACCAGTACCAGAACCTCCAGTTCGCGGGCGGTCAGCAGGCGCGACAGCTCGGTCCGGTCCGGCCGGGCGGCCGGGGGAGGCCCGGGCAGCAGTCCGGCGGGCAGGGCGGTGACGGTGTCGATCAGGCGGCGGGTGACGTCCGGGGCGAGCACGGCCTCCCCGGCCGCGACCGCGCGTACAGCCTCGGCCAGCCGGTCGGGCGGGCTGTTCTTCAGCAGGAACCCGGCGGCGCCCGCCCGCAGCGCGGCATGCACGTACTCGTCCAGGTCAAACGTGGTGAGGACCAGGACCCGCGGCGCCGGTCCCGGCCCGGGCCAGCAACCGGTGATGCGCCGGGTGGCCTCGACACCGGTCGTGCCGGGCATGCGGATGTCCATCAGCACGACGTCGGGCCGCAGTTCGGCCGCCCGGGCGACCGCCTGCTCCCCGTCGCCCGCCTCGCCGACGACCATCAGCCCCTCGCGGCGGTCGATGACCAGCCGCAGCGCAGTCCGTACCATCTCCTGGTCGTCGGCCACGAGCACCCGTACCGTCATACGGCCACCTCTGCGGCTCGCGGCGCCCGCGCCCGCAGGACGGCGTACAGCCGCCAGCCCCCGCCCTCGCACACCCCGGCCGTCAGCTCGCCGTCGAACGCCGCCACGCGTTCGCGCATGCCCACCAGCCCACGCCCGCTGCCGGGGACGGGCTGGTGGCCCGGGGCAGCCGGACCGTTCACCACCTCGACGGTGAGCCGCGAGGCGTCACCGCGCACGGTGACGCGTACGCCCACGGGACCGGCGTGCTTGACGACGTTCGTCAGCGCCTCCTGGACGATCCGGTAGGCCGACACCCGCATCCCCGGGGACGGCGCGCTCTCCGCCCCCGGCTCCACCCGGCTCGTCACCCGGCAGCCCGCCGCCGTGGCCGTGTCCAGGAGCGGGCCAAGGTGGTCGAGGGACGGTTCCGGGGCGAGCCGCTGGTCACGGAAGGACAGCAACCCGAGCAATCGCCGCATCTCGACGAGCGCGGTGTCGGCGCTCCGCGCGATGAGTCCGACGCCCTCCACCACCGCCGTGTCAGGGAGCGGCCCGGCGGCCAGGACGTCCTCGGCGGCCCGCGCCTGCACGGCGATGGCGCTCACATGGTGAGCCACCACGTCGTGCAGGTCACGGGCGATACGGGCGCGTTCGGCGACCACCGCCTGGCGGGCGTTGCGCTCCTGCTCGGCGGCCAGCCGCCGGTTGAGATCGCGCAGCCGGTCGGCGTCAGCCCCGATCCTGCGTCTGCCGTACCCCAACGTCCAGGCCAGACCGAGGAAGAAGACGAACGTCGTAGCGCTGATCGGCTCCAGCGAACCGAGGCTCGGCGGCTGCCGCCAGTGCCCGGTGAGGGCATCGGCGGTGAGCGCCGAGACGAGGCACAGCACCGCCCCCGGCAGGCTCACGCGGGCACGGACGTGTCCGGCCAGGGCGTACACGCCGAGCATGAGCAGGAACGGGCCCGGCACCTTCCCGGCGATCGGGGAGGTCGCCTGGAAGGCCGCGTACATTACGGTCATCGCCGCCAGCGCGAGGCAAGGGTGCGTCCGCCGCCACAGCAGGGGCACGGTCTGCGCCCCCCACAGGACAACGCCCCAGGCGGCGGGTTCCGGGGCGCGGTGTACCACGGTGGCCACGTCGAACAACGTCAGCCCACCGCCGAGCGCGGCGTCCGCCGCCCGCGGTCGGCAGGCGATCCAGCGCCGCGCGGCTCGTGGCGCGGCCTTCAAGTCAGTTACCATCTTGGTCGGTCAGGCTAGACGACCCGGGAGCGCGGCGGATCATCCTCCGGTCGGGCACCGAAAGTTCCGCGCCCGCGACCGGAGTTCGCCACACCGGCCGAGGCGCGACGACACCTCCTTTCCCTAGCGTCGTCCCCTGTGAAGAATCACCCGATACTGAAGAATCACCTGCTACGGCAGTACGGCCTGCTGGTCCTCGGCGCGGGGACGATGCTGTTCGCGGTGGGCGGCCGGTGGGACATCGCGGCGGCGGCCTGGCTCTACCCCGTGCTCCTGCTGCGGTTCGCACGACTTGACCGCGCCTGGTCAGGACCGCTGTGGCTCTGGGCGGCGCATGCCGCCGCGGCCGTCTTCTGGGTACAGGAGTCGAAGATCGGCTTCAACTCCGTGGTCGTCGCGGGCGCCACCGCGCTCGCCGCCCTGCAGACGCTGCCGTATCTGGCCGACCGGCTCCTGGCGAGCCGCCTGCGCCCCGTGCTCGCCACCCTGGCCTTCCCCGCCGGTGTGGCGGCCACCGAGTACCTGATCACCGTAGTCTCCCCGTTCGGCACGGCCTACGGCTCCCTGGCCGTCACCCAGCACGGCGACCTGCCCCTCCTCCAACTCGTCTCGCTGACAGGCCCGTGGGGGATCGGGTTCCTGATCGGTTACGTCGCCGCCGCCGTCAACGGAATCTGGGAACGCTGGGAACGTCCTTCGTGGCGCGCCGGTCTGCTGTGCGCAGCCCTCCTGCCAGCCCTCGTCCTCGCCGCCGGCGGCGCCCGGCTCGCGCTCACCCCGCCCACGAGCCTGACCGTACGCATCGCGGGCGTGAGCCCCACCTCGGCCGTGACGCAGCACCTCAAGACGGTACTGAGCCGGTACGCCGACACCCCGGCCGGCGTCGCCACCGCCCCCGCCGCACAGGTGCAGCCCGCGATGACGGCCGTCGAGGACGACCTGCTGACCGCCACCCGGCGCGAGGCCGCCGCCGGGGCGAAGATCGTCGTCTGGCCCGAGGAGGCCGTCCGCACCCAGGAGTCGCACGAGGCCGCCACCGTGGCCGCCGCACAGGCCGAGGCCCGCCGCTCGGGCGTCTACCTGGAGATCGGCGTCCGCGTCCACACCGCCACCGCACCCGCGTACGGCCGCAACGAGGCGATCCTCATCGACCCGCACGGCAAGGTGCTGTGGACCTACCAGAAGGCCCACCCCATCCCGGGCTCCGAGAAGTACACGCCAGGCGACGGCCGCGTCCCCGTCGTGAAGACCCCATACGGTCGGCTGGCGAACGTCATCTGCTACGACGCGGACTTCCCCGCCATGATGCGGGTCCGCGCCGACATCATGCTCGTCCCCTCCCACGACTGGCGCGAGTTCGGCGCCCCGCACACCGCCAAGGCGGCCCTGCGCGCCGTCGAGTCCGGCTACGCCTTGGTCCGCCAGGACGCGGAGGGCGTCTCCGCCGCCTACGACAACCAGGGCCACGTCCTCGCCACGGCGGACTACTTCACCTCCGGCGGCCGCCAGACCATGGTCGCCTACATCCCGACCCGCGGCACCACCACGCTCTACGACCGCATCGGCGACACCTTCGCCTGGCTGTGCCTGACGCTCTTGGCTGCCTTGACGGCACTGGCCGCCCGGCGCCCGCTGAAGTAGCGGCGGCGGCCCGGACCGCGCTGCCATTCCATAGGTGGTCGTTAAGAGGTCGTTCGCTTTCCGAATGCCGTGTGCGGATTCCGCTGGCCAGGCATGAGATCGCGGCTGTGGCGGGAGTCTCGACTCGTTGCTGATCGAGTCGGCGTGGGGGTGGCGGATGCCGTCGATGCGGGCGGTCCTGGAAACACGGCGAAAGGCTGCTGCCGTGCGGGTGGAGGAGCTTGAAGCCGAACTGGAGCAATTGCGGGCGGACTTGGTGGATGCCGAGGAGGTTCTCAAGCTTCGGACCATCGGCCTCGAGCAGTATCTGGAAGCGCTCGCCGAGGAGGAACAGCCGACCGAGACGGTCGTTGGCCCGTCGCCGAGGAAGCCGGTGGGCCCGCGCCGTGCGGTGCCGCATCGCCAGAACGCGGCCGGGGTCAAAGACCTGTCGGTGGACTACCAGGCGGTGATGGCAGCCGCAGCCGAGGCCGGGGGTGACGGGCTGGGTGCCCGGCGAGCGGCCGTGGTGCTCGGCTGGGACAGCGCCTCGGCCTCAACGGTGAGCCGGATGGTGGCCATCTGGGTGGCGAAGTCCTCGTCCATGGACGTCAGTGGGAACAACAGGGTCACCCGGTGCACCGTCACGACGGGGGTGTACGTAGGCAGGCCGATCACCCGGAGACGAATCCGAACAAAACGAGATGCAGCCTGCGTGTCGTGCGTGCTTCTATGCCGCCAACGCGACGCGGGAGCAATGGAGTTGACTGCTCTGGCCCCGTCGGCTGCGTTCAACGCAGGGGGTACGACTTGAAACTCAGAGCGCTGCTCACAACGGGGGCGGTGGCGGTGGTACTGCTGGGGACTGCTGCAGCTCCGTCAGCTGTGGCTGATCAGCCCAGTGCCGGACAGCTGCGTGTCGCCATCGGCTCGGCCCGGTCCCAGGTGAACGAAGTTGCAGCCGACCCGGCATCCAACGCCACCTGCACGATCAACAAGATCACGATCAACCGGTTCAGCGAGTGCGAGTGGGTCACCATCCACGTTGACGTCATCAAGGTCATCAATGGGCGCCCCGTCATCGAAGGCACCGTCGACTTCGACGTCAAGCACCAGATGACCCTGAAGGCGAACTCCGCAAACTGGTCGGAGAAGTTCCACGTCTCCAAGGCGCGGACCACGCGCGCGGGCAAGGGCGTGGCTGCCAAGATCGCCGCCGCCTCCGGAGGCGGCACGCACCTTCCCGCCGGCCAGCGGGAGATCACCTGGGTGAAGGTCAACGAGAACAAGTCCCAGGGCGGGACCGTCACCGCGTGGCGAGGCAAGATGCACGTCATGGACCACGCCCCCTTCTACGTGATCGTCTGAGCGCGACCACACTGATCGACCGACAGGTGCCCCGCCTCCCGGCGTGTTCGGGAGGCGGGGCATCCTCTCAGCTGAAGGATGGCTCCATGCTGATCCGTGAAGTGACGTTCACCGTCGATCTTGGCGAACACGGCTATCTCATCGGCTTCGACGACGACTACGACTTCCCGTCCGAGATGCCGTTCGGCTGGCGCTGCGGTCCGGCCACCGAGGCCATCGCCGTCGTCCTGCCGACCACCGACACCGGGCCCCTGCACATGACCGTTCAGATGCACGACAGTCAGCCCGGCACCGAGCCTGGCGATGGATGGGAGCCAGCCGAGGAGATGAGCCTGCCCGCCGACGCCCCCACCCTCTACCTCGCCACCATCGGGCAAGGCGATTTCTGGGACGCATGGCCCGAAGAGGAACCGCCCCTCGATGCGCCGTCGCCCTCCGCCGGAAGTGACGACTGGGTCCGCATGCGCCTGTACTGCCACGTCGACGACGCCGAGCCGGGTATCGGCGACCACGGCGAGAGGCACCTGATCCAGATCTGGCCCGCCCCCCAGATGCCGCCCGTACACCCCGACATCAGTGACGCGGACCGGAAGGCACGGGCCGATTACGCCGCAATTGTGGCCGAGCCTCTGGGCGTGCCGGATTTCAGTCTCGGACTGCCACGGCCTCCCGGTGGGGTGTCGGTGTTCAGCGCGGGGCTGCCACGGCTGCCGCGGCCGCGGTAAGGATGCGGTGCAGGACGGGAACCGGGATCGCCGGGTTGGCGACCGCTGCGCATGCCGTGTCGCGGTCGTGCAGCAGTCCGGCCAGGACGCGGGCTGGCAGCCGCGGGTTGCGCACCGCGGTGCTGCGGACGTGGGCCTCCGGGTCGTTCAGCAGCCGCACCGCGTCGGCCGGTGACAGCCGAGGGTCCTCAGCCGCGCGGCGGCGCACCTCGGCTTCGGGATCCCGGGCCAGGCGTGCGACGTCGGCCGGTGTCGACTCCGGATCGTCCAGGGCCAGGCGGCGCATCCGCCCGCTGGGGTCGGCGGTGTAGCGCAGCAAGCCCGTACGGGGGAAGTTGGGGTGGCTGCGGGGCCGGTCGGGGTGGCTGAAGCTGCCGTCCCACCAGCGCCAGACCTCCAGCAGCATGTCGGTCGGCGCGTCCTCGCACGATTCGGCGAGGAACAGGCGGACCACCCCGTCCTCGTCCCGTGCCAGGCGCGCCACGACATCCGGCGGGAGGTGCCGGGCTCGGGCCACACTGCGGCGGACCAGCGGGTGGGACGACGCGGCGAGACGGCGCATCGCGTCGGCGTCGCCGTGCAGGTCCTCGACCCAGGGCAGGGTGTGCGACATCGACGTCGGGTCGAAGTCGTGGCGCACCGCGGCACGTTGCTCCTCGGTGAGGTCGGGGCGCAGCGCCACCGCGGAGCGGATGTCGTCCTGCGGGTCCTCCGCCAGCACGGCGACGCCGTGCGCGCCCAGGCCAGGGTTGGCGGCCAGCGCCCGACGTACCTCCGCGTCCCCGTTCCGGACCAGCTCCGCCTCCAGCTCGGGCGCGAGGCGGCACCGTTCGAGCGCCCGCCGCGTGTCGGGCAGGGCGGCGAAAACCTCGCGGGGCATGGGTACGCCGGTGTGGTGGGCGAGCAGCGCAGCCGTTCGCACTGCGTAGTCGGTGTCGGCCAGCAGCCGCTCCCGCAGCGTCGCAGCGAGGTCCTCCCACCGGGCACAGGCCGCCGCCCGCACCCGGGGATCGGCGTCGGCCGCGAGGCCTGGGAGGTGCTGTGCGGGGAGTCCCGGGAGTTCGGCGGCTCGCGCGCGGGACGAGCCGGTGAGGAGGTCGTCGTACAGGTCCTCGGGGAGTTCGGCGCCCCAGATGCAGGCGTGCTCCGCCCAGAGCACGCGTCGATTCGGCGACGGCTCGGCGCGGACCAGGCGTACCCACTGATCGGACGTGAGCTTGGGCCGGAAGGTGTCGGCGGCCCTTGACCGCACCCGCGGATCGGGGTGCGCCACGGCGGCGTCGAGGACGGCGGGCCGGTCGCATCCGTGCAGGAAACTCTCCTCCACATCCAGCAGCCGGATCAGCAGTTCGTCCGTCGCGGCCGGGTTGGCCCCGATCCCCTCCGCCCAGTGCAGAGGCCACGCACGTCGGCCGGGCACCGCCGCCCACACCTCGGCGCGCTCGACCTCCGTCTCGCGCCCGGCGGCCTCGGCGGCCTCCTCCAGCCGCTCCGGCAGTCGGTCGAGGGCCGTCACCCGCGGCCCGCCCGCGCCGGGCACCTCCGCCAGCAGCACCTGCCCGTCGAGGGAGAGCGCCACGAACCCGGGTGCACCGGTCAACTCCGGCACGCCGCTCCCCGCGTGCCGTACCCGTGTCCACCAGGAGTCGTTGCCGCCGATCCGGTGCCTGAGGACGGCCAATAGGAACTCGCCGTCGACACCACAAAGACGTCGCCACCACGCGGCATCGAGTGCTTCCCGGGCCACGCCGTCCGGCGCCGCGATTCCCCGCGCGATCCGCCAGCCGGCCTCAGGCGGGAGCAGGCTGCCCGGGGGTACGTCCTCGACGACCGTGAGTCCGGCGGGTGCGAGTAGTTCGTGGAGTTCCCCTCGGTGCTGCACGCGGTCATGATCCCCGCCGACTCGCAGTGGGACAAGGCCCTCAGACCCCCCGCCAGCTGGAACTTCAGGCGGCCGGCTTGGAACCACGTCTCGCCGCCACTGGCTCGGGACCGGCCGTGCCCCCGACGCCGATGCCGCGCCAGTCAGCCCGGCACGCCACCAGCCCTCCAACTGAGCGACGGGAGGAGGAGATCCGGCTCGGCGCATGACCTCACGAACGCATCCAGGTAGCGAAGGCTTCGACACATAGGGTTCGGTGTCGTCGGGGGCGGTGTACGGGATGGCCGAGCTGACGGTGCTGGTCCCGTTCTCGCAGAGGAGCGGTAAACCGGTGTTGAAGCGGCCAGGCCCGGTGTTGGCTCGTATGAGCGCCATCGACTTCAGCGTCTTCAGGGCCTGCGTGATCTGGCATCGACGGTTGACGTCCTCGGACGCCAGCTGGATGCCGGGGCCAGCGTATTGGCTGAGGGAGGCCGACAAGCTCATCCATGACACCGGGTGCTTCGCCGTCGCTCGGCGGCGCTGGACCCCGATGACGACACCATCCGTCACGGGCACACTGCTCTTCATGACCGACCTCACGCCGTCCCGGCAGAAGCGGGGGCGGACGGACGGGACCCCGCGCAGGCCGGCGGCCCGGACCACCACGCCGGGCCCCGGGCTGACGCCACCGGACGTCAGGGGAGCGCCAGCACCGCGGCGATGGCGGCGCACAGCTCCTGGTCGTCGAGGACGGCCCGGTAGTCCCGGTAGTTGGACAGCCGCGGGTCGCGGGCCTCGAGGAGGCGCAGTGCTCGCCGTGCGGGCGGCGTGACCGTGCCGATGCGCAGGAATCCGCGGAGCGCCTCGGCCAGGTCGCCGTAGCGGTCGTCGTCCCCGGTGAAGCGCACGACGACCTGCTCCAGCACCGACAGGGTGGGTCCTGGGTCGCCGGTGATCCTCCACAGGGCGACCGCCGCCGTCGTCTTCCCGTACTCGGCGTTCTCCATGACCTCACGCACCCGTCCGGCGTGCGCCGCGGCGGCGGGGCCGAAGTCGGACAGGAGGAGGACCGGTCCGTACGGCGACGCCTGCTCGTCGTGCACCGCCTCGCCTAGGAGCCGCCGGGCGGTGCCGTCGTCACCCCCCGCGATGCGCCACGCGGCCCAGGCGATCCTGTGGTGGTTGGCCGGGTGGTCGAGGACGACCGCGTCGCGCACGGCGGACGCCGTCGAGGCGGCACCGGGACCCATCGCCAGCAGCACGTCGACCACGCTCAACGAGTACCGCGTGTCTTTCAGGAGCGGCAGGATGACCGGGAGCACGGGCAGCGCGTCCGGCCCCCACTCCTGGGCGACGTGCAGCAGGGTGCCCATGATCTGGCCGTGGTCGCCGTGCCGCTCGTGGTCTTGCCGCACCTCCTCCACAAGCGCGGGCAGCAGGACGTCCGCGTGTTCGCTCAGCGGCGCGAGGACTTCGTGTATCTCCGGCCGGCGCGGATCGCCCGCCACCCAGCTGCGCCCGAACTGCTCCCGGTAGGGCGCCCAGAGCGACTCGACTAGGCCGGGGAGGCCGCGGGGGTCGCCCAGCCGGACCAGGGCCCAGCGTGCGAAGTCGCCGACGGTCCCCTCGATCCAGGAGATTTCGTCGGTCCCGGGATCGTCGAGCAGTGCCGCCAGGCGGTCGGCGTACGGGCCGGAGTCAGGGGCGAGCATTGCGAGGAGGCGCGCGGCCTTGAGCCGCACGCAGTCGTCGGCACAGTCCAGCAGCCGTGCCGCGAGGGGCAGCACCGTCGGTGCCGCGGAGCGCCGCAGCACCAGGTGTCGCCACGCCTCGTCCAGGACGACCCGGCGCAGCCCGTCGTCCGCGGTGCGTTCCGCCGCCTCAGCCAGCCGGGTCACGAACGACAGGGCGTCCTGGGGGACGTGGTCGAGGAGACCGGACACCCATGCGGCGACGTCGTCCCGGGTGAAGGGGATTTCGACGTCCGGTAGCCACCAGATCCGCTCGAACCGGGGCCGCACGGCCGGATCGGCGAGGACGTCCAGCAGCAGGTCGGCATGCCGGAGTGGGGCGTCGCGGTCGAGGGACGCCCGGGCGATCACGCCCGCCACCTTCATCACCGGCTCGTCGTCGCGCAGCACCCGGCTCAGCACCGCCTCCACCGCGCCGGCGAACCGGTGCCGGCCGCCGTAAAACCCCGTCTCGGGCGCGTCGGCGGTCGTCGCGGCGCGGGTGCCCAGCGTCAGCAGGAGGGGCAGGCGTACGGCCGGGTCGCTCTCGGCGTGCCACCGATCCAGCAGCGCGTCGTCGTCCGCGAGGAGAAGGGCGGCCCGCCGGACGCTCGGCGCGGGGTCCGCGATGAGCGCCGTGATCCTCTCGCCCTGACGCCGCCACTCCTCCCGCCACGCTCCGTGCGTGCCCTGTTCACCGGCATCGCGCGCCGCACGGTCGAGGGCGCCGAGGAGTTCGACAAGAGTGACTCGTGCGCCGTTGGCGGGGTCGGATGCGAGCGCCGTGAGAAACGGCAGGGCCGCGGCCGCGGCCGACGGCAGCCCGCCTCCCGGGACGAACAGGCAGGAGTACAGCGGGTGGCAGTCCTCCTCCGTCGCCGCCGGGCCTCGCCTGACCAGGCGGTGCAGCGCCCGCGGGACCTCCTTGACCGGATGGTACTCCGGCAGGCCCGTCCGGAACCGACTCCAGTCCACCTCGTCCGCCGCCTCGGCCGAAGTCCCCGCCACTGCCACCCCGTAAGTCCGCCGTACGTCGACCGACTGACATCCTGGCATCGACCCGACGGGATGACGGCAGGCCCGACGGGCGCAGGACGTCGCCTTGGAGTGGCCCGAGCTACGCCAGCGGCGGCCGCCGAAGCTGGTCGCGGACCGCACCGCGGCCCGCCTGCGGGCGGGGCACTCGCTAACGGTGACGGAGACCGGGCTCGCCTTCCTGCAGGACGCCCGCCGCGGCGGCGACGAGTCCCGGCCACTGGACTGGATCCTCGAAGTCCACCACCCTCTCGGCAGCGGCGAGGCCGTCATCCCGGACGCCCTGCTGTACTACCGCACCCGCGAGGACGGCGGGTCGATGCTGCGGGCCTTCGTAGAAGTCGACCGGGCCACCATGGGACCCGAACGCCTGGCCGCGAAGCTCACCTCCTACGCCCGCCTCCACGACTACATACCCGCCCCCATACCCGGACGCCCGAGGCCGGCCGCCGGGCAACAGTTCCTGGAAGAGGACTGGAGGCGCCACTATCCCCTGTTCCCGCGGCTGCTGTTCGTCCTCGACGGCACCGGCCCCGCCGGTATCGAGACGCGTATCCGCGCCCTGCGCGCGGCCGCCTCGGACCGGGCGCTGTCCGGCTTCCTGCGCAACGTCCCCGTCCTGGCGGCGCCCCTGGTCGACTTGCTCCGTGGTGGTCCCTCCGCACCCGTGTGGCTCCCCGTCCAACACCCCGACCGGCGGGTCCCCTGGGGTCAGTCCCGGTAGCCGTAGACACCCTGCGCAATCACTGCGCAGCAACTACCGCACAGCGGTTGCGCACCATCACACCGCCTGTACAGCCATGCGCACCACCCGACCACGAGCCCGACCATGACCCCGCTACCCGACCACAGACCCGACCAGAGCAGGTCACAGCGTTGCGCAGCCATCCGCGCACTCACGTCGCCGATTGCCCAGCGAGCACCTGGTGGTGGGAAGGGGCGCAGAGCAGCAGCGCTGACTGCAGTGCACGTGAAGGGGGGCTCCATGATCGAAGATACGGTCGAGTTGAGCAGCTGAATCAGTGCGCGAAGATCGCGAAGAGGACGGCGGTCGCTATCGCGCTGATGAGCAGGGAACCCAGGCAGCCGATCCGGTTGCTGAAGAAGATCATGGTGCCCGTCTACCCCCCAAATCACCGTTGCCGCATCGGCAGGTTCACTGGTGCAGAGGCAGCCGGCCCTCCAAGAGCGTCATCGAGCAACCGCTGTCCGACGGGTAAGGCGGAGGGCGCACGCACCGCGCTTCTCTACCTGGTCGTGACCCTCGAAAGCGTTCTGACGTGCGCTCCGCCTGGACTGCTCCCGCCGCGTACCCCCTGCTCCTGTCCGAGGCCGTCACCGCGATCCCGGTCGCGGCGGAGGACCGCACCGGCTACAACCGCGACAGTCCTTCGGCGGCTGGATCCACGCTGCCCGGGACGGCTGCCGCGCAGCGGTCCGCGACACGACGTTTGCCGAGGACGCCTCCCAGCTGCGAATCGGCAACGCACCACGCGCCATGGCCACTCGGCGCAACCTGGCGATCGGCGCCCTTGAAGATCGCCGGCGTCACCAACATCGCCGCCAGCCTCCACCGAAACGCCCGCGACACTCTGCGACCGCTCACACTCCTCGGGCTCTCCTGACTGCCACCTGCATGGATCAGGCGGGGAAACGTGGTTGATCGGCTACTGCCCCTCGTATAGCAATGCCCTGTGATATTTGGCGAAAAGATCGGGCTGCGTGCCCGGCACGAGAGCGACGTCCCAGTTCTCCACTCCGAGCTGTATGACGATGTGACCACAAGGTCACGCGCCGACTCTCGCCCGTGGCGGCCAATCCCACCAGGCTCGGGTCACTCACCGTTCGCCGCGACCGGACCGTCGGACGAGGCAGCGTGCTTCTCCGTTGTCGAGCTGGAGTCGCAGGAGCTGGCCGGCGAGGCCCTGCTCTGGGGCATCGACACACACAACCGGACGGCTCACATCGGGATCGCCCTGCGACCCGCATTCCGCGGCCGCAGGCTCAGCGTCGATGTCCTGCACATGCTCTGCGAGTACGGATTCGCCGTACGCGGACTACAGCGTCTGCAGATCGAGACCCTCACAGACAACACTCCGATGCTCGCGGCGGCAACCAGGGTCGGGTTCACGCGCGAGGGGACGCTGCGGCGCTCCGCCTGGGTGTACGGCGCATACGCAGACGAAGCCATCCTAGGCCTCCTCGCGAACGATTGGACGCACCGGAGATGAACAGCAGGAGCCCGGTCTCGCGAGAGAGATGCGAACAAAGAGGGCAAGGCGGAACTTTGACGAAGCCCTGCATGGTTACTGGACTGGTCGTGGTGACATAGAGCAGCACTCGGTGCACGGAGCACGGAGTGCCCGAAGCTCAGGTCGATCGAGTGTCCGCCTTCGAGGCCGTCTGGGGCGGCCTGGGGCTTCCTCCCTCCCCTCACTATGACGGAGGGGCCTCGGATGCTCCACGGGGGCGTACCCGAGGGGTCGGATGCTGGCTGGCGCTTCGAGGCCGGTGCGCCGCGTATGGCTCTTCCCTACTCGTTCGTCATCGGCCCGAGCGGTGAGTTCTGGCTTGATGCCGGGAAGTGGGTGCCCCTGCACGCGAGTATCGAGGGGTGGGTGGAAGCCCTGGCGCTGGCAGATCACGCCCGTCGGTGTGCGCGCACCACTACGACGTTGACGGGCGCTGAGGTGGATGACCTCGAGCTGGACGGGTTCGAGGTCGTGCCGGAGGTTGCCGGCCTTGCGGACCCGTGGTGGCGCGGCAGCGACTCACTGATCGCCGTCTACCGCGGCGAAGCGCAGGTCATGGAGGCGCCGCGCTGCCGGACCGCCACCATCTACGCCGGACTCGACGCATGGGGGCTCAGAGGACTCGACGGCATAGTCGAACTTTCGGAACAAGCTCGCCCACTGAACCCTCGCCCCTCGATTTTCGGAGCTATAAATGCAGGTGATCTCGCTCAGGAAACACCAGATTGACCAAAAGATGACTTTCCGAAAATGGGTGGGATTCCCTACAAGATCACCTGTGCCCGCGGAAGGGATACGGGACACGATCGTGTCAGCGACCGGATCGGGCAAGACGATCACCTCTGCCGCGTGCGCGCTGGAGTGTTTCTGGGGTGGGCGAATCCTCGTCACCGTGCCGACCCTGGACCTGCTCGTGCAGACCGCCCAGGCATGGCGGGCGGTGGGTCACCGCTCCCCCATGGTCGCGGTGTGTTCGCTGGAGAACGACCCGGTGCTCAACGAGCTGGGGGTGCGCGCCACCACCAACGCGATCCAGCTCGCCCTGTGGGCCAGGTCCGGGCCCATCGTCGTGTTCGCCACCTACGCCTCCCTCGTGGACCGCGAAGACCCGGAGGATCCGCTCGGCCAGGGGAACGTCCGTGGACCGCTGGAGGCCGCTCTGGCGGGCGGGGAGCGGCTGTACGGACAGCAGATGGGCCCGTTCGACCTCGCGGTCATCGATGAGGCCCATGGCACTGCTGGTGATCTTGGTCGGTCGTGGGCGGAGATCCACGACAACACCCGTATCCCCGCGGACTTCCGGCTCTACCTGACCGCGACCCCGCGGATCCTGGCCTCTCCGCGGCCGCAGCGCGGGAAGGACGGGCGCGAGCTGGAGCTGTGTTCGATGAGCCGGGACTCTGAGATTTTCGGTCCGTGGCTGGCCGAGTTCGGGCTCTCGGAGGCGGTCGAGCGGGGCGTCCTCGCCGGATTCGAGATCGACGTCCTGGAGATCGAGGACCCTGATTACTTCGTCGGGCTGTCCGACGAGGCGCGGCGTGGCCGGCGGCTCGCGCTGCTGCAGGCCGCGCTTTTGGAGCACGCCAGCGCCCGCAACATCAAGACGATGATGACCTTCCACAGCCGGGTCGAGGAAGCCGAGGCCTTCGCCGTCAACCTGCCCCGGACGGCTGCCGACCTGTATGCGGACGAGGTCAGCGCCCATGCCCTGGACGAAGGTGCCGCCAGGCCGCGCTCCCCTCTCGGTGCTGAGCCCGGTGAGGTCGAGGCCGGGCGGCACATGCCTGCGGACCGGGTGTGGTCGGCGTGGCTGTGCGGGGACCACCTCGTCACCGAACGCCGCGAGGTCCTGCGGCAGTTCGCGAACGGGATCGACGCCGCGGGCCGGCGGGTGCACCGGGCGTTCCTCGCCAGTTGCCGTGTGCTCGGGGAAGGGGTCGATATCCGGGGCGAGCGGGGTGGACGCAGCACTCGGCGCCCGCACGGCCCGCCGCGCCCTGCTCTTCGCCGACGGCACCTACCACGCCGGGCCGCCGCCGGCGCGTGCCTGAGGGGCGAGGGGCCCGCGCGCAGACCCTGGACTCGCCGAGGCCCGCCCGGGCGAGCCGGCACGGCCCGGCGTGCCAGTCCCGCTCCAGGTCCGCCGCGTCGAATACGCTGCGCGGAGTCGGACGTGGGAAGGGTGTGGCATGAGGTCCCCAGGCGTGCACCTACGGGAGATCGCCGACGACAACCGGGATACCGTTCGTGCCCTGCGTGTCCGGCGCGACCAGAAGCAGTTCGTCGCCTCCGTGTCCGAGTCGCTCAAGGAGGCGGCGAAGAAGCCCGAGGCCAATCCCTGGTGCCGCGCGCTGTACAGCGGCGACGAGCCGGTCGGCTTCGTGATGCTGTGGTGGCGGCCGCCGGCCGGTCTCTACCAGGGCGGCACTTCATCTGGCGCCTCCTCGTCGACAAGCGGTACCAGGGGCGGGGGATCGGCCGCGAGGCGCTCGCGCAGATCGCCGGCCTCGTCCGTGCGGACGGCACCACCGAGCTGCTGACGAGCTACGAGCCCGGTGACGGCGAACCGTGGCCCTTCCACCAGAAGTTCGGCTTCGAGCCCACCGGGGAGATCGACGACGGCGAGATCGTGCTGCGGCTCACCCTCGCCCCTCGGTGAGCGCCTGGGGGCACGCCGAGTGCGGCGGGTCGACACCTGCGATCTTGGTGATTCCTTTGCCCGCGCTTGGCCGTACCGCGTTGCGACAGGTGATTCCCGTGTGCGAAGCTGCCGAAGTTTGATCGCTGGACCGGTCGCAACGGCCGTCCTGCTACGGGGACTTGATGGTGAGCGACGCAGGGGACACGGGGAGCGGCGGCCCGGCCGGAGCGAGCACAGGCGTGCCAGGGCCGCCGCGGTCGCGGCTGACGGACATCGCCGATCAGACGGTGCTCGACACCGGACGTACGAGCCCGGACACCGGGCGTAAGGGCCCGGACACCGAACGTACGGGCCCGGGCACCGGGAGGGCGGGAGCCGGGGCCGCCCCCGAACCGCCGGACGGCGACGAGGGCGCGGAGGCTCCGGGCGGGGCACGGACAGGCGTCGCTCCGGCAAAGCACGCGGATGGACCGGCGCCTGCCGCGTCACCGGACGGGTCCCCTCTCGAACAGGAAGCCGCACGGGCGCGACGGCGGCAGTTCCTGGCCCAGTTGGGTGAGTTCCGGCGGTCGCAGGTGCTGGTGCCGGTCGGAGCGCCCGACGGGCAGGGCGGCGGGGTCGCTCCGCTGACGGTGGACATGGGCGGGGTGCGGTGGATTCTCGCGTTCACCGGGGAGGCCGCGCTGGCGCGGTTCGCGGTGGCCCGTGGAGAAGGGGATCGGCAGTGGCCGTACCGCGGCGTGTGGGGCGCGGCGTTGCTGGATGCGGCCGTGCCCACGGTGGCCGAGTCCGGGATGCCGTGCGGGGTGCTGGTGAACGCGGCCGACGGTGCACGGGGGTTGGTGCTGCCACCGGTGGTGGGCGTGGTGCCGGAGGAGGTCGCGGTGGACCGGCCCGGCGGCCCCGGCTCGTCGCCCGACCCGGCGGCCTCGCCCGGCTCCTTTAATTCGTCGCCCGGCGCCGCTGCATCGCGGGGCCCCCTTGATTCGTCGCCCGGCGCCGCTGGGCCGGGCAGGCAGGAGGAACGGTAATGGGGGCGATGCCCGCGGCAGGCGGCGGTGCCGGCGAGGGGCAGGAAGGTTTCGGCGGAGTTCCGGGCGGGGCTCCTGACCTGCGGGTCGTCGGGCTGGCGATGATCGCCGACGGGATTAACAAGGCCCTGGGCGAGCTGGGCAAGCTCGGCTTCACCGACAAGGTGGGCTGGTCGGGCGTGGGGCGCGGCTTCGACGACCTGGAGATGGACGGCATGACGATCGGCGACGAGTCCGTCGGGGCCGTCTTCCACTCGTTCTGCGAGCGCTGGCAATGGGGGGTGAGGGCCCTGGTCGACGAGGGCAACGCGTTCGCGGAGGCGGTCGGGCTGTCGGCGGGGACCATGTACCAGACCGACCAGCTCGTCAAGAACTCCTTCAAGGTCGGGCTGAACTCCCTGGAAGGCAACCCGTACGCCTCCGAGCAGCAGATCGAGAGCCAGAGCTGGCGGCAGCTGGCCACGCCCGCGTGGCTGCATCCGGACTACAGCGAGAAGTCCTTCCGCGACGGCGCCACGGCCTCGGAACAGGTTCTCAAGGGAATGGCACGCGACGCGGTGACCACCGAGACGCTGCCCGGCGTGGAGAGCGTACCGACCGTGCTCGGTGTCGACCAGCACGAGTACAACGCCGCGGTGAACAAGGAGCTCGGCCTGAAGCAGGAGGGGCAGGGCTGATGTCGGTATGGAAGTACGGCGGCGAGTTGCTGAGCGGGGGCAAGAACCTCTTCGACCACGCCAAGCGTGAAACGGGGCAACTCGTCGACGAGGGAGCCGACCTCACCGGCGCCATGTTCGACGAGGTCGGCGCGCACGGCGCAGCTCAGAAGGTACGGCACGGCGGAGACCGGGTCGCCTCGTATCTCGGTGCACACGTCGCCGAGCGGCAGCTGGGACCGGACGTCGAGCCGTCCGATCTGATCCACGGCAAGCCGTCCACGATCCGTGACAAGGCCAAGCACCTGCTCGTGTTCGCGACCGCCTTCGAGGAGGTCGGCGTGGGCATGAAGGCCGTGGACTCGGGCGGCTGGAAAGGCCGGGCAGCGGACACCTTCCGGGAGAAGTTCGCCCTGCATCCGGCCAAGTGGCTGCAGGCCGCGGCGGCCTGCCAGGAGGCCGCCACGGCACTGAACAGCCTCGCCGACACCATCGAATGGGCACAGGGGCAGGCCAGGGAAGCCATCCGCCGGTACAAGCAGGGCAAGTCCGCCTCCGACGCGCACCGCGAGCAGGTGGAGTCGTACCGGCTCAAGGCGGAGCTGGGCCATGACGACCCGGGGCCGCGGCCTTCCGACAAGGACCCCGGCGAGCACGCGATGCAGGAGGCGCAGGAGATCCTCGACGCGGCCCGGCGACAGCGGGACGGGATCGCCGGCGAGACCGGGACCAAACTGCGGGCCGCGCTCCAGCACGCGCCAAAGGAGCCCTCGATCGGCGGGCAGTTGAAGCTGGACGGGATGGACTTCATGGCATCCCAGAGCATCGACGCGGCGCACTTCCTCGCCGGCGCCGTCAAGGGCACGGCGGGCATCGTGAACTTCGCCCGCAGCCTCGACCCCCTGGATCCGTACAACCTCACACACCCGGCCGCCTTCCTGCAGAACAAGGTGGAGCTGCTCGGTGGCGTGGTCTCCATGGCCACGCATCCCGACCGTGCCCTGCAGTCGGCCTGGAACTCGCTCAAGTCGGACCCGTTCCAGTTCGGCGGTGAACTGCTCCCCCAGGCCGCGCTGGCCGTGGCCTCGGACGGGGCCGGAGCCGCGGAGGTGGCCGAGGACGGAGCACTCGCGGCCGAAGGTGCGGAGACCGCGGCAGCGGACGGTGCCGCCGCCGAGACCCGGGGGGCGGCCGAGAGCCAGGCTCCGGGGGACGTCGAGTCCGGGGGCACGGACCCGATCAACCTGGCCACGGGCAAGATGTACCTCGCCCAGACCGACGTGACGCTGCCCGGTTCCCTGCAGTTCGCCTTCAAGCGCCGGGTGGAGTCGGGCTACACGCACGGGCGCCGGTTCGGTCCTTCGTGGGCGAGCACGGTCGACCAGCGGCTGGACATCACCCCGGCCGGCATCGCTTTCGTCCACGAGGACGGGATGCGGCTCTCCTACCCGCACCCGGCGCCGGGCCTGCCCGTCATGCCGGCGCACGGCCCTCGTTGGCCCCTGAGCCGCGAGGCCGACGGCTACACGGTCACCGATCCGCAGACCCGGCAGGTGTGGCACTTCGCCGAGCGGAACGAGGCACTGGCCGAGCTGGTACAGATCGACGACGGCAACGGCAACTGGATCGGCTTCGAGTACGACGAGGCGGGGGTCCCCTCGGCCATCGTCCACAGCGGTGGCTACCGCCTGCGGATCGACAGCGCCGACGGGCTGGTCACCGGCCTGCACCTGGCCGGCGGCGGCGAGGGCGGATCCGACCTCCGGCTGGTCCGGTACGGGTACACGCAGGGGAATCTCACCGAGGTCGTGAATTCCTCCGGGCAGCCCCTCCGGTTCGGTTACGACGAAGCGCGCCGGGTCACGTCGTGGACGGACACCAACGGGCACGCGTACGAGTACGCGTACGACGAAGCGGACCGGTGCGTCGCGCAGGGCAGCACCGAAGGACACATGAGCCTCCGGCTGTCCTACGGCGAACGCGACCCGGAAACCGGGCTGCGGACCACGACGGCGGTCAACGGACAGGGCGCGGTACGCCAGTACTTCGTCAACGACCTGCACCAGATCGTCGCCATCGTGGATCCGGCGGGGCACACCCGCCGCTTCACGCACGACCGGTTCAACCGTCTGCTATCCGAGACGGACGCCGTCGGCCGTACGACGTCCTACCGCTACGACGACCTGGGGAACCTGACGGAGATCGTCCGCCCGGACGGCCGCCGCACGACGTTCTCCTACGACGCCCGCGGGCTGCTCACCCGTGTGGTGCGCCCGGACAGAAGCACCGTCCGGCAGGACTTCGACGACCGCGGGAACCGGACGTCGGTCGCCGATTCCGCAGGCGGCAGGACCTCTTTCGAGTACGACGAGTACGGGCGTCTGACCTCGCTGTGCGACGGGAACGGCCGGGTGACCGAGATACGCTGCGACGCGGCCGGCCTGCCCGTCGAGGTACGTGATCACGCGGGCAACGTCATGCGGTACGAGCGGGACGCGCTCGGCCGCGTCGTGTCGATCACGGACCCCGTGGGTGCGACCGGTGAGATGGAGTGGTCCGTCGAGGGCAGGATCACTCGCCGTCGAAACCCGGACGGGACCGAGGAGACGTGGACCTACGACGGTGAGGGCAACTGCCTCACCCACACGGACACGATCGGCGGCGTGACCCGTTTCGAGTACTCCGGGTTCGACCTGCTCACCGCGCGCATCGAGCCCGACGGTTCCCGCTACGAGTTCGAGTACGACAAGGAGCTCCGCCTGACCCGGGTGACCAACCTCCAGGGGCTGTCGTGGACGTACGCGTACGACGAGGTCGGACGGCTGGTCACGGAGACCGACTTCGGCGGCCGGGTCAGCCGCTACGCCTACAACGCGGCCGGCGAGTTGGTCTCGCGAACGAACGCACTCGGGCAGGTCGTCTCCTTCGAGCACAACGACCTGGGACAAGTCGTTCGCAAGAACGTCGACGGGGAGGTGATGACGTACTCCTACGACTTCACCGACCAGATCGCGCAGGCCGCCAACGCCCACACCGACCTCACCCTCCTGCGCGACCGGCACGGGCGGCTGGTCTCCGAGCGGATCGGCGACCGTGAAGTGGCGTACCGCTACGACGAGTCCGGGAGGCCCATTGCCCGCACGACGCCGTCGGGCGCCGTGAGCACGTGGGAGTACGACTCCACGGGGAGGCCCTTCCGGCTCACGGCCGACGATCGTGTCATCGCGCTGGAGTACGACCGGGTCGGCCGGGAGGTGGGCCGCCGGTTCGGTGAGTCCCTGAGCGTCTCCCGGTCGTTCGACGCGATGAACCGGCTGATCTCCCAGGCAGTGGACCACGCGCGCGGGCGTATCCAGTCGAGGACGTACGAATACCGCGCGGACGGCGGTCTCCTCCAGGTCCACGACCAGCTGAACGGCGTGCGGCGGTACGAGCTGGACCCGGCGGGAAGGACCACCCGGGTCAGCGGGGCGGGATGGGCGGAGTCCTACTCCTACGACGCGCTCGGCAACCAGCTCTCGGCCGACTGGCCCGGGCGCCAGTTCGGGGACGACGGGTGCGGCGACCGGGCCTACCGGGGCGCCGACCTGGTGCGCGCCGGCCGGATCCGCTACGAGCACGACGCCGCGGGACGGGTGGTACTCCGCCAGAAGACCCGGCTGTCCCGCAAGCCGGACACCTGGCGCTACAGCTGGGACGCGGAGGACCGGCTCACCCAGGTCGTCACTCCCGACGGAACGGTGTGGCGGTACCGGTACGACGCGCTGGGCAGGCGCGTCGGCAAGCAGCGCATGGCCGAGAACGGCGTCGACGTGCTGGAGCAGGTCGACTTCGCCTGGGACGGTGTCTCGCTGTGCGAGCAGACGACCAGCTGGGGGGACTCGGGCGACGCGGTGACCGTGACGTGGCACCTCCACGGCGCGGAGGCGGTGGCGCAGAGCGAGCGCGGGACGAGGGCCACGGCCTCGCAGGAGGAGATCGACGCCCGCTTCTTCGCCATCGTGTCCGATCTCTCGGGGTCTCCCTGCGAGCTGATCGACGAGTCCGGTGAGATCGCCTGGCGGTCGCAGGCCACGAACTGGGGAAAGCTGTCCTGGTCGGTGCGAAGTCACGCCTACACTCCGCTCCGTTTCCCAGGGCAGTATTGCGACTCCGAGACGGGTCTGAACTACAACTACTCCCGGTACTACGATCCCGAGGTGGGCCAGTACGTCAGCCAGGACCCGCTCGGCCTGGCTCCGGCGGCCAACCCCGTCGGGTACGTGGACCGCCCCTCGGTCCTCTGCGATCCCCTCGGGCTCGCGCCCCAGAAGTCACCGATTCCGCCGAAGCCGTACGAGACGCCGAATCTCGCAGACCTGGCGAAGCAGTTCAATCCCGAGGGAGGGATGACGAACTGCACCTACACCGTCGACGCGTTCGAGCGCTATCTTCGCGGCGAGGGAATAAACCCCGTGCCGGGAGACATCAAAATTCAGCAACTCGACCGACTGGAGCACGTGTACGGAGGCAGCTTCGAGCGCAAGGGTTTCTGGGAAATGGTCGACCATATCCGGAAATCCGGTGACGGTGCGCGCGGGATAGTCGCGGCACGCCCCTGGACAGATGACCCTGGCCACGTGTTCCACATCATAAACCGCCAGGGTCGGATACTTTTCGTCGACGTGCAGACGGGATTCGTCGACCCCATGCTCTACAAGACGTTCAAATTGATGAGGACGAACTGATGTACACGATGCAGCAAGCGGAACAGCTGGCCAAGGATTTTCTCCGGGAGAAAAGCGCTGAGTCGGAGTGCGAGCTCGCTCTGTTCGAGGAGCACGGGTACCGGGCGGAGAAGGGCGAGTTCTTCTACTTCGCCTTCCAGGGGGCGAAATACGTCGCCACCAGGGACGACAAGTACTTCCTCTACGGACCCACCAATATCTCGGTGCACCGCACGACCGGCGAATGCCGACTGCTCAGCGCCCACGAATCGCTGACGTTGGACCCCTTCGACCGCCGTTCACGCTGACCGCTTTCGGGACGCCGTCTTCTTCGCCGCCTTCTTCTTCGCGGCCGGCTTGGCCGTGGTCGCCTTCTTGCCACCCGCCGACTCGGCCGCCGACTTGCTCGCCGTCGTCTTCTCGGCGGCGGCCTTCTAGGTGCGGAGGGTGGTCACCCGGCCCGGACGGGTGCGGCGTCCAGGCCGTAGGCGCAGCCGCGCCGCGCAGCCGGGCAGATGACCGGGACCACCGCAGTCTGACTCGATCCTCTCAGGGAACCGAGCCTCCATCAGACGCGGAACGGTTCAACGCGTCTGCAGGGGATGGTTCGTGTCCTCGTCCACGGTTCCGGGCCCGGTACTGCTGACAAAGGCAGCTGCCGTAGTCGGCTGTGCCCCCTGAGGGCCGTGCGGACGTTGACCGCCCGAGCGCCTCCGGCGGAGGAACCCCTTGGGGCCGGGGCTGAATAGAAAGGACAACCGAGCTGTATGGCACCGGAGTTGGGGGCGCGATGCCGAACGTATTGACCATTCCAATCGACGGCGGGGAGCAACTCCACGTCGAGGTCGAACAGCGGGATGACAATGGCTGGGACCGAACCGGCCGGGCGCAGGACGCTGTCCTGGCTGCCGGCAGGACCCTCCAGGAGGCCCTTGCTCCCCTGCGACCCGCCATGCAGGCGGTCGTCGGCGAGCTACGCGCAGGCGTCGCTCCTCCGGACAGGATCAGTGTGGAGTTCGGCATCAGGTTCTCCGCGGACGCGGGTGTCATCGTTGCGCGGACGGCCCCTGAGGCGAACCTCACCGTCTCGGCGGAGTGGAATCGTCCAGCCGACAGCCCCGCTGGACGATGACTGCCGGCGAGCCTGGGTTAGCCGGTGCCGTCGCCCGGGTGCACGGCAGGAACACCTTGCTGACGTTGGCCAGGTTCGTCCCCGTGATGGCGACCAGGGTCCCACCCCCGGTGGAACCCTGATTCGGAGAAATGGGCATGCCAATGCTCCTCGTTCTCGATGGACCGTGCGACGAACCGGCTGAGGCCGCACCACCCGACCGTCCGGCGACCGCCGAACGGCGGGGAACGGCAACATATGGGGGACACGGCGCCGGGCGGTCGATGGTGCCGAGTACGGTGGGCACGCGGGCGTTCGGCCCGGCCGGGGTACGGTCCGGGCCGCCCGGACGTCTCCGGCGAACAGAAGAAGGACCGGCCGGCGCTGCCTGCCTGTTCCCACCTTGCTCGGCTCGGGATGGGCAGCCCGCCGATTCGGTCCCAGTGACCCATGGGGCCGTACGGGGGACAAGACCTCCTGACCCACCCTCACCCGACCGGAGCAGTCCACGCCGGAGAACCGGCGCGGGACGGCAAGTGCCGGTGCCGCAGGTGGCGTGGGGCGTCCCCGCGCGAACCGCGGACCGAGGACCGGGGCACGGACGCGGTGCGGCACCGCGGGCCCCGCCGGGCGGGGCGCCACGGCAGGCGTCGGCGTCGAGCCGGCTGCACCCCCCGTGCGCTCCGCCACCCGGGTGAACTCCCCTTGCCCTCGCGGCGGACGCCTGGGTTAGTGGAGGGACCCGTCCAGTGGCTGCCCAACCCTCCCGGGAGGAGCAGTCCCCGCTGTCTGCCGGCCGTGTCCGGCTCCGCCGGCGCGACGGGAGCTCCCCTGTTCGAACCTGCGCGAGCGGGTCAGGGCATGCCGTCCCCCAGCCGAGGTGATCGCCATGCCCACCGTTCCCGATCGCGGCGTCCTCACGGAGCCGCTCCCCCGCGAAGCACAGGCTCCCGCGGCCGTGACAGCGTCGACGGCATCCGGCCAGCCCGCCGGCGTCACGCCGGACCAAGGCCCCACGAGCGGCGGGACACGGGTGACGCTCAGCGGCCACGGCTTCAGTGGAACCACCGCCGTCCGCTTCGGTTCCCGCAGCGCGGTGAGCTTCAGCGTGCTGGACGACCGCACGATCGTCGCGGTGAGCCCGGCGGGCAACGGAGCCGTTCCCGTCACGGTGACCACGGCGGGTGGCACCGGCACCGTCGGACAGTTCTTCTACCAGCCCCAGCCGGGCCTGAAGGGCGCTCAGCCGGGCCGCGGTCCGCTCGGCGGCGGCAACACCGTCGTCCTGACCGGGAGCGACCTCGGTACGACCACCTCCGTCCGGTTCGGGCCGGTCATCGTCTCCCCGGTGTCCGTCTCCGGTCAGCAGGTCACCGTGGTCGCCCCGCCGTCAGCGGCTCCGGGCACGGTGGCCGTCACCGTGACCACGGCCGGCGGTGTGAGCAACCCGGTGTCCTACACCTACAGCGCCTCACCGACGATCTCCGGTGTCCACCCCGCCTCCGGTGTGACCTCCGGCGGTACCGTGGTCATCATCGCGGGGTCCGGACTCGGCAGCGTGACAGCCGTCAGGATCGGCGGTGTCGCCGTCACAGCCTTCAGGGCCAACTCCGACGCCCTGATCGTCGCGGTCGTCCCCCCGGGAGTGCAGGGTCCCGCGGACGTGAGCGTGACCAGCGCCTCGGGAACAGCGACAGCGGCGGGCGCCTTCGTCTACACCGTCGCCACGCGCACCACGATGTCGGCCTCCCCCGAACCTTCCGTGACGGGCCAGGACGTGACCGTCAGTGTCACCGTCACCCCCGAGGCCACCGCCTCCAGCACCCCCGGCGGCACGGTCACCTTCGACTTCGGCGACGGGTCCGTCCCCGCCGCGGTCCCGGTGGTGGACGGAACCGCCACCCACGTCCACCGCTACACGGCCACCTCCGGCAGCCCGTACCCGGTCAGTGCCTCCTACAGCGGTGACAGTGGTTTCGCCCCCTCGGCCGGGACGACGTCCCACACCGTGCTGCGGGCGGCCACGGTCACCACCACGACCTCGGTGCCGGACCCCTCGGCAGTGGGACAGCCGGTGACCGTCATCGCACGGGTACTCGCCGACGCGCCGGGAGCGGGCACCCCCACCGGGTCGGTCACCTTCGACTTCGGCGACGGGACCCCGCCCGTCACCTCGTCCGTCGTCGACCACGTGGCGACCGCTTCGCACACCTTCGCCGGCACCTCGGGCAGCCCCTACGCCATCACCGCCACCTACCACGGCGACAGCGACTTCGCCGGTTCCTCCTCACCGCCCCACGACCACGTGGTCGCCGCCAGCGTCTCCGAGACCTCCACCACACTGACCGCGGCGCCCGATCCCTCGGTGAGCGGGCAGACGGTGACGTTCACCGCCACCGTCGCGCCCGTCCCCCCGGCCGCCGGCACCCCCACGGGAAGCGTCACCTTCCTCTTCCGCGACGGCACCTCCGCCACCACACCCCTGGACGCCGACGGCACCGCCACCACCGCCCACGCCTACACCGACGTCACGGGCAGCCCCCACACCGTCCTGGCCCTCTACAGCGGCGACGGCGACTTCAGCTCCTCCAGCGGCACCACCACCCAGACGGTGGGCACGGCGGCCACCACCACCTCCGTCGCCGTCCAGCCGGGCCCCTCCGCCACGGGACAGGCGGTGACCGTGACGGCGACCGTCACCACCGTGCCCCCGGGCACAGGCGCGCCGACCGGAACCGTCACCTTCGGCTTCGGTGACGGAACCCCCTCCCTGACCGTCCCCGTCGCCGGCGGCCGAGCCTCCGTCAGCCATACCTACGCGGGGGTCTCGGGCAGCCCGTACACCGTCACCGCGACCTACGACGGTGACACCGCCCACGCCGGTTCCACCGCGGAGACGGCGCAACAGGTGCTGCCGGCCGCCACCACCACCCGGGTCGCTCTCGGCGCCAGCCCGTCGGTGACCGGGCAGGCCGTGCCCGTCACCGCCACCGTCGCCGCCGTCTCCCCGGGGGCCGGCACACCGAGCGGCACCGTCAGCTTCGACTTCGGCGACGGCGGTGCCCCGGTCCGCGCTCCTCTCGTCGCGGGAGTCGCCACGGCCGCCCACGCCTACACGGGTGCATCCGGCAGTCCCTACACCGTCACGGCCACCTACGCCGGCGACGCCGACTTCGGCGGCTCGGCCGGCACCGCCGCCCAGAACGTGACGAGGGACGGCACGACCACCTCGGTCACCACCGCCCCGAACCCCTCGGCCGCGGGCGGGCAGGTCACCGTCACCATCACCGTGGGAGCCCGCCCGCCCGGGTCGGGCACGCCCGACGGCAGCGTCACCGTCGACTACGGTGACGGCACCGACCCCGACACGGTCCCCCTCGTCGGCGGCACAGCGGTCACCGTCCACACCTACCGCGGTACCGCGGGCAGTCCCTACCCCGTCACCGCCGCCTACAGCGGGGGCACGGACTTCGCACCGTCGAGCGGCGGCACCACCCAGACGGTGAACCGCGCCCCGACCACGCTGTCCGTGTCCGGAACGCCCCAGCCGTCGGTGGTGGGGCAGCCGGTGACCTTTACGGCGACCGTCGCGCCGTCGGCGGGCACCGGCACCGTGAGCGGGACGGTGCGCTTCGACTTCGGTGACGGTACGCCGCCGGTCACCGCCGCGTCCGTGGCGGGCACGGTCACGGTCCAGCACACCTTCACCTCCGCCTCGGCGGGCCGCACCGTCACCGCCGTCTACGCGGGTGACCGGGACTTCACCGCCTCCACCGGCACCACGGTGCAGACCGTGCAGCCCGCACTGACCACGACCACGGTGAGCCAGACCCCCACCACCTCGGTCCCTGGCCAGCAGATCACCGTCGCCGCCACCGTCTCCCCGGTCGCACCCGGGAGCGGCACTCCGAGCGGAACCGTCACCTTCGACTTCGGTGACGGAACCCCCTCCGTGACCGTGCCGGTCACCGCGGGGACGGCCACCGCCGCCCACGCCTACGCCACCACCGCCGCCAGCCCCTACGCCGTCACCACCGCCTACAGCGGCGACCCGGACTTCACCGCGTCCCACGGCGGGGTGACCCACACGGTGGACCGGAGCGCCTCCGTCACGGTGGTCGACTGCCTGCCCGAACCGTCCGTGATCGGCCAGCAGGTGACGGTCACCGCGGCCGTCCTCCCCGCCGCCCCGGCAGGCGGGACCCCCACCGGTACGGTGACCTTCGACTTCGGTGACGGCACGACACCCGTCACCTCCCCGGTCGTCGCCGGAACCGCCACGATCACCCAC
The DNA here is from genome assembly GCF_040426375.1 of Streptomyces sp. NPDC096012. Lineage (NCBI taxonomy): Bacteria > Bacillati > Actinomycetota > Actinomycetes > Kitasatosporales > Streptomycetaceae > Streptomyces > Streptomyces sp. NPDC096012. Next base: position 24,574 of record NZ_JBEOTD010000042.1, on the reverse strand, counting down.
TCCTGGGCCACCACCTCCGGCAGCCTCTACACCGTCACCGCCGACTACAGCGGTGACATCGACTTCACCGCCTCCTCGGACACCGCTTCCCACACCGTGGCGCAGGCGGACACGGAGACCACCCTCGCCTCCTCGCCCGACCCGTCCGCGGTGGGCCAGCCGGTGGTCCTGCTCGCGCGGGTGGCCGCCGTGCCCCCCGGAGCGGGCACCCCCACCGGAACGGTCACCTTCACTTTCGACGACGGAACACCCGAGGTGACAGCCCCCGTCGTCAACCACATCGCCGCCGTGACGCACACCTTCACCGGTACGGCGGGCAGCCCCTTCGGCGTCACGGCCGCCTACGACGGGGACCAGGACTTCGCCCCCTCCACCTCACCGGTCGTCGACCAGGAGGTCTCCGCGAGCGCCTCGCTCACCTCCACCACGGTCACCTCCAGCCCCGACCCGTCGGTCACGGGCCAGGCGGTGGCCTTCACCGCCACCGTGTCACCCGTTCCCCCGGCCGCCGGGACGCCGACGGGAACCGTCACCTTCTTCTTCCGCGACGGCACCTCCTCCACCGCCCCCCTGACCGCGGACGGCACCGCGAGTGCCGCCCACGCCTACACCTCGGTCTCCGGCAGCCCCTACGAGGTGACCGCCGTCTACAACGGCGACACGGACTTCAGCTCCTCCATCGGCACCACCACCCAGACGGTGACCCCGGCCGACACCACCACCGCGGTCGTCTCCTCCGCGAACCCGTCGGTCTCCGGCCAGGCCGTGACGCTCACGGCGACGGTCACCGCGGGACCGGCCGGGGCCGGGGTCCCGGCCGGCACCGTGACCTTCACCTTCGGCGACGGCAGCCCGTCCGTCACCGCCCCGCTGACCGCCGGGACCGCCCAGACCACCCACACGTACACCACAACGTCGGGAAGTCCGTACACCGTCACCGCCACCTACGACGGCGCGAGCGACTTCAGTCCCTCCAGCGGCACCACCACGCAGACGGTGGCCAGGACGGGTTCGAGCACCACGGTCGTCTCCTCCCCGAAGCCGTCCGTGTCCGGCCAGAGCGTGACGCTCACCGCGGTGGTGGCCGCCACTCCCCCGGGAGCAGGCACTCCGACCGGCACCGTCACCTTCACCTTCGGGGACAGCAGTCCGTCCGTCACCGCCCCGCTGACCGCCGGGACCGCCACCACCGGCCACGTGTACCCCTCCGCCGCGGGCAGCCCCTATGCGGTCACCGCGACGTACAGCGGCGACGGCGACCACGCTCCGTCCTCCGGAACCTCCCGGCAGACCGTGAACGCGGCCGCGACCGGCACCACGGTCACGACGTCCGACAACCCCTCACGGGTCGGCCAGAGCGTCACCGCCACCGCCAGGGTCACGGCCCTGTCGCCCGGAGCCGGCACCCCGACCGGAACGGTCACCTTCACCTTCGGCGACGGCACGACGACCACCACGGTGCTGGACGCGGGCACCGCCACGGCAGGCCACACGTACACGACCCGGGTCGGCAGCCCGTACATCGTGACGGCGAGCTACAACGGGACGAGCGACTTCACGGCCTCCAACGCCACGGCCACCCAGACGGTCGGCCAGACGTCCACCACCACCGCCGTCACCAGCAGCCCGAGCCCCGCGGTGACCGGCCAGCCGGTCACCGTCAGCGCCACCGTCCTGCCCGTCGCACCGGGAACCGGAACCCCGTCCGGCAACGTGACCTTCGGGTTCGGGGACGGCACGCCACCGGTGACGGCTTCGCTCAGCGGCGGGACGGCCACCGTCACCCACGCCTACACCAGGATCACCGGGAGCCCCTTCACCGTCACGGCCGTGTACAACGGGGACACGAACTACACCGGATCCACAGCCACGACCACACAGGCGGTCGGCCAGGCGAGCACCAGCACCGCGGTCTCCGCCTCGCCCAACCCCGCGACCCGCACCCAGCCGGTGACCGTGACGGTGACCGTCACCCCCACGGCGCCCGGGGCCGGAGTGCCCACCGGCACCGTGACGGTCGCGGTCAGCGGGGAGAAGGCGCAGACCGTCACCCTGGTCTCGGGTACGGCTTCCGTCGCCTATCCGAGGCTGAACAAGGGCGTGCACACGATCGACGCCGCCTACAGCGGGGACGGCAACTACACGGCGGCCACCGGCAGCGGCACCGTGACGGTGACGTAAGGCGTGACGGTGACGTGAGGCGTGACGGTGACGTGAGGCGGCACCGGGCGGCCGCCGCCCAGGACCCCTCGCCGCGCCACGGGGCGAAGAAGGGGGCGGATGCAACAGGACCCCGAGGGTGTGCTGTTCTTCGGACGAAGCGCGGGAGTGCGCCCCTCCAGCAGAGTTAGGTCCGCCGCCTACCCTTGCGGCTTCGCCCGGTTCCTGTGTGACTTGGAGCGTCCAACCAGCCGGGCAGCCTCCTCACAGAGGCTGACGACGGTGGGGTCCTCGCCTGCCCCTGCGCAAGGCAGCGTCGGCACCACCGGCGTCGATGGGCACCTCCGGGAGGAGTTGGACGCCCGGCCGGTGCCGCTCGTGCGGCACCGGCCGGGGTTGTTCCGACGCGACACCCGTTAGGCCGATCGGGTGCCCCGGCACCGGTGGTCTTGTCGCCGGCGTGCGGGTGTGGGTCACTGAAGGTGTCGAACCGGCGGGCCGCCCTCCCGTCCGAGCAGCAGACGGCAGGCGGCAGGCGGCAGGCGGCGTCGCCGGTGTTCCCGCGCGGATGACGCCCCTTGCCGCCCACCGGTCAACGGAGGGGAACAGCGAGGCGCGGCTCTCCGCCCCCGGCACCCACCTGAGCGGGCAGCCGCGCCGGCCGGCTCCCGCCGAGCCGTAGGGCCGGTACCCGCGCTCGGGAGACGACGGCGGCCGCTCCCCGTCCGGACGTTCCCGCGCCCGCCGAGCCCTTGTTGCAGGAGGTCCCATGCCGCCCGTGGTCAGTTCCGTGAGCCCAGCGCAGGGACCCGTGTCCGGCGGCACCACCGTCGTCATCACCGGCACCGGCCTGACAGGCGCCACCGCCGTGCGGTTCGGATCCGCCAACGCCGCCTCCTACACGGTCAACTCCGCGGACCAGATCACCGCGGTCACCCCGGCCGGAAGCACCGGCCCGGTGCCGGTGCATTCCGCCTGTCACCTGCGTTTTCCTGCCCCTCCGGCCGGTGCTTGACGAGGGTCGGTCCTCGCGTCGGTGGTTGACGAGGGTCCTCACGTCCGGCCCCGGCCTTCGCCGCAGGCGCGGGAAGTGCCGCTCGGACAGAGTTGCCGCTCGGCGAAGATCCCCGACGGGGATTCCCTGGCCAACGTTGTCACACTTATTGGTCTACACCTTGACTGGTACACACCAAAGCGGTTGAGTATGGCTCGCCATCCCCCCCACCCGAGCCTCCCCCGGACGCCGTGGCCGACCCGTCGGCTCCGCCCTGCCTCCGGTGCCGCCTGGCTCCGTAGAGGAGTTGTCTCCGTGTCGAAGCGCTGTCTCTCCGCACTCCTGACCGCGGTGGTCATCGGAACCGCGGCACCGGTTCTGCTGCCGGCCGCAGCGGCCTCCGCCGCATCCTGCTCCAGCTACCCGAGTTGGACAGCCGGCAAGTCGTACGTCACCGGCGACATCGTCCGGTACACCGACGGCAACGCGTACATCGCAGAGCACGACAACCCGGGCTACGACCCCGTCATCAGCACCTGGTACTGGGAGCCCTACGCCTGTGACGGCAGCTCCACCGACCCCTCGGGCGGCTTCGTCGTAAACGAAGCGCAGTTCAACCAGATGTTCCCGAACAGGAATTCCTTCTACTCCTACGCCGGCCTCAAGGCCGCGCTGAGTTCCTACCCGGCCTTCGCGAACACCGGCAGCGACACCGTGAAGAAGCAGGAGGCTGCCGCCTTCCTCGCCAACGTCAGCCACGAAACCGGCGGCCTGGTCTACGTGGTGGAGCAGAACACCGCCAACTACCCGCACTACTGCGACTGGAGCCAGCCCTACGGCTGTCCGGCCGGCCAGTCCGCCTACTACGGCCGTGGTCCCATCCAGCTCAGCTGGAACTTCAACTACAAGGCCGCAGGTGACGCACTCGGCATCGACCTGCTCCACAACCCCAACCTCGTGCAGACCGACGCCTCCGTCGCCTGGAAGACAGGGCTCTGGTACTGGAACACCCAGACGGGCCCCGGCACGATGACGCCCCACAACGCGATGATCAACGGTGCCGGATTCGGTCAGACGATCCGCAGCATCAACGGCTCACTCGAGTGCGACGGCAGGAACCCCGCACAGGTACAGAGCCGCGTCGACGCCTACCAGCGGTTCGTGCAGATCCTGGGAACCTCGGCGGGCAACAACCTGTACTGCTGATCCGACGCGGCCCCGCGGCCCCGCACCGCCGGTCACGGCGGGGCCGCGTCCCACCGTCGGCTGGACTCAGAACGCCCACCGGGTGTGGGTGTACACCCCGTCGTCCCGGCCGAAGCCGTAGGCCTGGGCCGGCGCCACCGCGACGCCGGCGGCGGCTTGTCCGCCTACCCCGACAGCATCGGAACCCAGTGGTCCATCACATCTCGCAGACGCCGGCGGTGGTCGGAGATCCAGTCGTCCGGTGGGACGAGCGGGACACGTACGGTGACCATGGATAGCGACTCGTCCTCAACGACCACTTCGGGACAGCCGCGCTCGCCGTCGAGCTGGATGAACAGGGACGGCCCCCTGCTCATCTCCATCCAGGCCACGTCCTCGCCGGCATCGAGCCGGTCCAGCGCGTCGGCCCATTCCTCCAGTTTCGACAGGTGCAACGCCAGGTCGGTACGGCCGGACACGAAGGGCGTCCTGACGACGATCTCAGCTTCGAGTCCGGCGGTCCACCTGGGCTTACGTCCCAGAACACTGACCGTGACGCTGTTCCCCTCGTCATCGGCGAGGAAGAGGAGTTCCGTCGGTGCACCGTCGCCCATACCTGCCCTCTCGTCGGCGGGTAGAGAGATCCTCGCCCGACCGCAGGGCATCTTCCACCCGGTTTTCGCGTGCAGCGGTTCGCGGGCCCGGCTTCTCTTCGGGCCGTCGGTCCCCATGACGGCCCGGACACTGGGCTCACCATCGTGACTGGTAAGGATGCCGCGCCCAAGCGCTCCTTGCTCGCTCTGCACGACTACGGCATGGGCGGCTCGTGGTGGTGGATACGGGCGCGCTCCGAGCGGGAGATCCTCGAGACGTTCGCCTGGGTGGAGGTGGTCACCGACCCGGCGACCACGGCCCGTTTCGACGGGGCGCTCGGCGTGGAAGTCGCGGCCGACCAGGACCGGGGCCGGCTCGGCCTTCGCGTCCGGCCGGGTCAACGGCGGTGACCGTCCGTCCTGCCCGAGGAGTCGACGAGCGCGATCGCCTCCCGCTTGAACTCCGCGGTGTACCACTTCGTGTATTTGCTACCCACCTGGTGCTACTTCCTCTGGAACCTCAAGATCCCAGACTCCAGGTGTCCACGATCAAGGGGAAGCTTCACCCCTGCCTGATTGCCACGGTGGCTGACCGCCGGTACCAGGACCTAGCCGAAACGGTGCGGTCGCCGGTCCCGGGGTCAGGAAGTGGGGGTGTCCGCGCCCCGATGGTGGCGGTCGGCCAGGAAGACAAAACTGCTGAGTAGCAGAATCCAGACCGGGAAGATCAGTTCGGACCAGCGGATGTCGATGAACAGCAGCACCGCCGCGACCAGATAGCCGAGCCAGATGAGCCAACGAGGAAAAGTATCCAGGCCGTGCCCGATGGTCGTGGTCGCCAGGGTCAACACCGCGGCCATGCGTGTGCAGTAGGTGGACAGCAGCGTGGTGACGAACTGACGCACGTACTGCCACAGTTGGAGTTGGGAAGAGCCCTGCGATGTGTCTGCCGAGGCCAAAAGCCCGTAGGTCGCTGCGGAGAGAACGAAGAGCATCGCTACGAACAGCAGGCCACCGCCCAGGAAGAGGGTGGCGAAGAACTTGTCTTCTGCCTTGCCGAAGTAGTCCCGCACCGCGCCCATGAACCACAAGAAGGTGATCCCCGCAAACGGCACCAGGCCCAGGGCCACATTCAGGACATCGCGGTGTGACGGGTCGGTCAACCAGACAGTCGCATCCGTCGAGTCGGCCGGGATTGCGTTGAGGATCAGGGCCATGGCCGTGCCCAGCAACAGGGCTGAGAGAACACCGACCACCCCTGCGACGCGTGGTGTGTGCAATGCCCGTTGCCCGTCAGCAGCTCGCAAGTCTTCCTCCGCACCTAAGAGCACCCTTGGGTATGGACCGACCGGGTCCCACAGAACTCCGCCGCAACCCAGGCGGCAGGTTCGAAGGCCCGCTGTCGAGCCCTATCGTCGTCGCAGCTCCCTGGGGCGCGCCCTCGGACACGCCCCACAGCGGGCAATCACCTTCATGGATCACTGCAGCGAGATGGGACTCACCGCAGTGGGTACAGGGGCCGGTCGGCCGTGGCGCCGACTTCAGGACCAGCCGGACTGCGGCGGCGTACGCGGCGGGCGAGCAGGCCCCGCCCTCGGCCGTGTCCGGGCCGAGGGGATCGCCCACGCGGTCATCGCCTTCGCACCCGGGACGGCGTTGGTGCACACGTGCGCATCGGGTGCGCACCTCGCCCGCACCGCGCATCACGGTGCGCACCACTCACCGCACCAGGTGCGCCTTGGCGGCGGGCGGGCCCTCTATCACACGCGTGCACGAGGACCGCTGGCTCATTCATGGACCGTGGAGTTCGGTCTCCCAAGCCTGGAACGGCGGCTCGACCTCATAGGCAGGGTCGCAACAGCTACGGATCCACTGTGCGACGCGGTACTGCGCATCCCCGTCGTTCAGCACTTCGCCGTTCGTGTCGACTTGCAGCACATTGCCGTAGATCGCGAAGACCTGCTCCAACGACGAACCGAACTGGAAGAGAGCGGATCGATAGTCGAAACCGTCGAGCAGGTCAACGTCGATGGTGCCGTTCGCCAAGTAGAAGGCGAAGAGCCGAAGCGAAGCACGCACGTCGACAGGAAGATGTCCCACCAGCGCATCATGCCTGGTGTCTACACCACCTTGGCAAGATCTTTTTGAGAACAGTGCCTAGAGCCGCCCGCCCCAACCTGGTTGGGACCCGCCCGGATGGCGGCCATCGGTCAGCTGGCGGACCGGACGCTGCCCCCGGCCTCAGGTGGCGGACTGCCGGGTGCTGATCCTGACCACCTTCGGCCGGCCCGGCTATCTGCGCCGGGCCATGGGGGCCGGGGCGGCTGGCTTCCTGGTCGAGGACGGGCCGGTGGAGGGACTGGCCCAGGCCGTCCGGCGTGTGCTCGCCGGAGAAACCGTGGTCGATCCGGTGCCGGCCGCGGCCGCGCTCAGCGCCGGGCCGAATCCGCTGACGGCCCGGGACTGCGATGTGCTACAGGCGTCGGCGGACGGGGCGAGCGTCGCCGCGAAGCTCCACCTGTCCGAGTCCACGGTCCGCAACTACCTGTCGCCGGCCATCGACAAGACCGGGACGCGGAACCGGATGAGGGCGGTGCAGGAGGCCCGACAGCAGGGGTGGTTGTGAGCGCGGCCTCCCGCGCGCCGGTCACTTCGTCACTTCCGCCGTCTCATAGGACGTTCCCTCTGGTGCCGTGCACACGAACCAGTTGGCCCCCTGGAAGCCGTCGACCGAGCGGATCGCCGATCCCGAGTCGTGGGCGGAGAACCCGTCGGCCGGCTCGGCCACGGCCGTAGTGCCGTCCTTCCAGTGGCAGGTGACCTGCCGTGCGGCCTTGGCGACGATGCCGATCACCAGCCGGCCTGAGCTCTCGCCGCCGATTCCCAGACGGGTCGCCGCGGACTCCAGGTCCGTGTCCGAGAAGTCCTCAAACTTCTCGACCGAGTTGAACATGACCTGCTGGGGCCGGCCGGTGGCGCCCCAGCCCCGGGTCGCGAAGTACGAGATTTTGCCGATCAGGTCGGCGGGCTTGCGCGCATCCGCCGGCTTCAGGCCCAGCGCGGCCATCGCGTCGAACTGCCGGTCAGCCTCAGCCTCGTCGCGCGGGGCTCCCCACACCTGGACAGTGACGTGCCACTCCTCGCCCCGGTAGGTCCCCCGCGCCAGCTCGGTCCGCTGCGGCTCGTACACATGCCGCGCCTCGGGGGAGGACGGCGGCTTCACCACGGCCACGGTCGCCCGATGGCCCCCGTGGCCGTCGCCCGGCAACCCCATCACCGCCAGGGCGCCCGTCGAGCCGGCCACCACCAGCGCCGTGGCCGTCGCCACCACCCAGCGCCGCGCCCTGCGCCGCCGACCGCGGCGCATGACCGCCTGCACCGGAGCCGTGCCGATGGCTACCTCGTCCGCAGCGTCCGCGAGGAGGATGGCGATGTCCGACTGTGTCATCTCGTGGTTCTCCCGGTCCGCGCTCATCACTTCCGCCCTCCCTGCATCACCGTCTCGGCCAGTCCTGGAACGGCGCGGAGTTTCGCGATCCCCTTGGCCGCGTTGCTCTTGACCGTCCCGACCGAGCAGCCCATCGCCTCCGCCGCCTGGGTCTCGGTCAGGTCCTCCCAGTAGCGCAGCACCACCGCCTCCCGCTGCCGCGCGGGCAGGTGGGCAAGCGCCGTGAGCAGGGTGCTGCGGTCGTCCGCCTGCGCGATCCGGTCGCCCGTGTCGGCCACCTCGTGTGCCAGGCCCGAGTCGTCGCTCGGTGCCAGGAACTCCTTCAGCCGTCTTCTGTGTCGGCGCGCATGCGCGTTGATCATCACGCGCCGTACGTACGCCTCCGGGTCGTCGGCCGAGCCGACCCTGCGCCAGGCCACGTAGACCCGCTCCAGCGTCGACTGGACCAGGTCCTCGGCGGCGTGCTGCTCCCCCGTGAGGAGAAATGCCGTACGCATCAGCCGCGGCCAGCGGCCGGCCATGAAGCTCTGGAACTCCTCGTCCCGAGCCGACTTCCGATCCCCCATGGGCACCTCCTGTATGCCAGTAGGAGTCCACGGGCCGCCCGGACCGTTGCCTCATCCGGCGGAACTCCAAGAAGTTTTTCGCGCGGCCACACCCGCATCAGCACCGCCCCGCCCAGCAGTGGGCGTCCCAGTTGAGCCGGTCCGGGCGGGTGGGGTGGCCGCCAGTGCCCCAGGCAGGGCTGAGGTCGAAGCGGTACCACAGTGGCATGGAGCGCATCAGGAGTGCGCTGCGTAGCGGCGTGCTGGGGGGCGTACGTCCAGCACGCATGGTGTGAGGCTTCGTCGTCGGTGAGGCTGTTGTGCCCCCACAGCGGTGAGCGCCCGTCTTCCTGATGCCAGCCGGTCTCCTGCCTGAAGACCATGCGTGAAGAAGGCCACCGACGAGACCGATGAACTCCTGGCGCTCCACGACTTCCCCGCCGAACGCTGGATCCACCTCAGAACAACGAACCCGACCGGATCCACCTTCGGCACCGCCAAGTTGAGGACCCGGGGCACCCGCGGAGCCGGCAGCCCCGCAGCGGCCCCGGCCGTGGTGTTCAAGCTCACCGAGTCCGCCCAGACCCGCTTGCGCGCGATCACCGCGCCCCGCCTCGTCGCCCTCGTCCGCAACGGCGCCACATTCCACAACGGCTAACCTCGTCGACCGTCCCGAGGTGAGCGCAGCATGACCAGGCACGGGAACCGCCCACTGCTCTTCCTGGACGTCGACGGGCCGCTCCTGCCATTCGGTGACGACCCGCAGCGCGATCTCGCGGGCACCGCATCGGACTCCCACCTGGCGCGGCTCAAGCCGCAGATCGGGCCGCAGCTCGCGGCGCTGCCGTGCGACCTGGTCTGGGCCACCACCTGGGAGGAAGAGGCCGATATCGAGCGGGCACCGCGACCGGCCTGCCGCAGTTGCCGGTCGTGAACTGGCCAGAGCCCTCAGCCACCCACGAACGCGAAGGCCAGTGGTTCGGGCCTCCATGGGAAGACGCGAACCCTCGTCGCGTGCGCGGCCTTACCGACCGGCGAGCTCACCGGGACGCGCTCGACCTGGGGCGATGCGTCGCGGTCGTGTCAGGGATGGCCTGCTTCCTTCTCGGATGTCGGGCCGCCGGTAGGCGCCCTGAGCCTCGCGGACACCCGGCGTCACGGCATGCCCGCACCGTGACGCCCCGGCTGCACACTGCGGACGGGCTACGTCATCAACTCGATGTGCGGATGCTCGGGCTCTGCCGGGCAGACGAACAGATGCTGCCGGTAGCCGCTGCCTATCTGGACCCCGGTCGCGTTGTAGCCGCGGTGGCCGGGGTACGGTCCTGCACCTGGGTGGGGGTGCGGAGACCAGCTGTTCCCGGCGTCGTCCCCTTCCTCGAACGTGGCGACGGTCATCAGGACCTCCATGTCGGTGCCGCACTCGGAGCAGGGCTGCGGGCTGGGGTCGGTGGAGTCCCAAGCCGGCCAGCCGCCGACCTTCCAGCCGGGTGCGTTGGACAGCACGCAGTCGTAGTACGTGTCCGGGTCCATGTCTTCCTCTGCTGCCTGCGGCACACTCCACTGCTTGAGCTGCTCCTGCAGTTCTTCGCTCAGCTCCAGATGGTCGGGGTACTCGGTGATCTGCTCCGGTTCGAGCACGCACGGTTCCGGTAGATAGCCGCCGAACTGCACTGCGGGCGGCTCGGGGGGCGTGTCGAGGATGTCGGTGACGGCCGCTGCGGAACGCCAGAAGAGCAGGGTCCTGGGCATGATCGGATGATCGAAGGGGCACCACAGAACCTGCAGCAGGTCCTTACCCTCCGGCGGGCTCAGATCGGGCACGTCCCGTGCGTAGAGCTGCGCGACGGGCAGCATCGCTATGGGGCCGTCGTACGCCTGGACCGCCAGCCTCACCGGGTACGTCTGAGGTGGCCGGATCCGCTCGAGCGTCTCCCGTTCCTCGGGAGTCAGGTCCCGGCCGTGCGAGGCGGCGAAGATCCGTCGTTCCAGCCGCAGATCCGCCGGGGGGCGGGCTGGGTTGATGCCGTCCACCTCATGCGGTTCCTCGCAGTGCGGCCACGCTTCCTCAGCGGGCCACAGCAACGGCCCGCCGATTGAGCTGTCGTGCCACGTCGGCGCCCCAGGGCGGGGGTGCAGGCGAGTCGCCGTGCGGGCCAGCGGGGCCAGTTGGGGAAAGACCGCGACAACGTCGATCGGCCGTGGCGGAGTGACAGGCGTGACATTCATGGCCGCAATCTTGCCAATCGCCTCTGACAACGGCCCTCGTGGCCGCCCCACGAAGAGCTCCGGCCCGGGCGCCACCCGGGAGAGCCCCACCGCCGGTCTGTCGTTGGTAGACAGCCCGCGAGCAGGTCCACGATCGCCGCGTGGATGTCCGTCCACGTGCGCGGTTCGCCGCCACGTACCTCCTGGGCAGGGACGACCTCGACGCGTCCGTTCCGTCCGCACCGCCGCCACCGCTGGTCAGGGGATGGTCCATCACGATCTCCATCGGGCGGCAGGCCGGGGCCGAACCCCTTGAAGTTGAGCATCTCGCCGATGGTGAGTACGTAGAGGGCCCTGGTGCCGCCTGACGGGGGGGGAGGGCGGCAGCAGGGCCGATCTTCGGATAACCGTAGCGCTGAAGTGCTGTCAGGGGCGGCGAAGCGGCAAGCACCTGCGACGCGGCGGTCTAGGGCCAGAGGGGTCGCGACCTCCCGCGATGACCGGCTCAAGCGCACTGTCAGCGTCAGCCTGCATGAGCAGCGGCAGGTCGACCGCTCCAGTCATCAGCCATGACGGAGTGGCGGTTGGCGGCCGAGGCCGGCAGCGCCACCACCCCCACGGCCTGGAACGCGCCGTCCGGCACGGCGCGGCCCCGTCGCTTGACACCTGGGAGCCCCGCGGCGGCGTCGTGGGAGAGGACGGGACGCCGGCGACGCGCTCGGCGAACGGCTCGGTGGGTGGCTGACAGGACGGTTCGGTCTGCTCACGCACAGGGACGGCTCACCTGTTCGCTGGACCAGAGGGGTTACAGGCATATGCCGCAAGTGATTCGTGGCCGGATTCGCTGCGGGAAGTGCTTACCGTGACCCCGTGCGGGCATATGCCTCGACCTGTGCGTGAATGCCCGCCCTTCGATCGTCCACGAAAGGAGCGAAGTGTGAACGCCTGCTCAAGTGTGAAACGGAAAGTGGCGCTCGCGGTCCCCACGCTGACCGCCATCGCTGTCTCGGCTGTCCCTGGACCGGCATTCGCCGCCACCGCCACGGACCACTGGGGTGTGATCACCCGCAACACGATCGGCTCCCCCGTCGCCGCCTTGCGGAACGGTCCGTTCGGCTCATTCGGCGTAACCGGCCCCTCAGCGAGGCCACCCTACGGAACGGGCAGCCTCGGCATCGAGGTCGCGGACAAGTCCACCTCCCTCACACCGCCCAGCGAGAAAGTCGACTTCGGCAACGAGGTGGACTTCTACGGCGCACCGGTACTGGGACTGAACCAGGTCGGGTTCCACGTCTTCCAGACCGGCGAGAATGTCTCCTACGGCGGCCCAGGGAACATGCCGAACATCAGGTTCGAGATCAACCCGAAGCTCACCACGGCCCCGGCCACCACCTACTCCACGATGGTGTGGGTGCCGGACCCCTCCCCGGTGACGGACCGGTGGAGTCCCTACCTCGACGCCACCACTACCGGCAAGTGGTTCCTCACGGGTAACGCCGGCACCGTGACCGGCTGCAACCAGACCACCATGTGCACCTTCCCGCAACTGAAGACCGCACTCAACGACGGCGGCCCGGCCCCGACCATCTACACCGCCGCGGTCGGCAAGGGCCGAGACAACATGTGGATCGGCGCCGTCGACGGCCTGCGGATCAACCGCACCATCTACGACTTCGAAGCCGGGGGAGTCAGAACTCTCCGCGCCAACTGAGCGCTTAAGGGGCCGCGCAGATAGGTCGGGGGAACGGGTTGCGGACGGGACAGGCACAGGTTCCGCGATCATGGAGTTGCGACGCTCTGTGATCATGGGGGACCTGTGCCTGCGCTGCCATCATGGCTGACCGAACCGCTGTGGGACCGATTCGCCGCCCTGCTACCGCAGCGCCCTGAGTTCGATCCGACCCACGCGCTGGGGTGCCACCGACGCCGGACCAGTGACCGAATCGTCTTCGACAAGCCGCTGCAGGTCCTACGGTTCGGCTGCTCCTGCGAGCCGATCGCGGACTCCGTCTGCTCGACCACCACGATCCGCAACCGCCGTGACGAGTGGATACGCCTGGGTCTGTTCGCCCGACTGAAGCAGATCGCACTGGGCGCCTACGACCGCACCGTCGGTCTCGCCCTGGACCAGATCGCCGTGGACGGCGCCATCAACAAAGCCCCCGGCGGCAGCGAGGCGGCCGGACGTTCATCAGACCACCTATCAGCGGGCCGTCGCCGGCACCCTGGCCGAGCTGACCGGGAAGGACACCACGGCATGAAGATCCAATGGCGGCTGCGGATGGCGGCCGCCCAGCGTGAGGTGTGGACCGGGACCGAGCTGCGGCGACTGCTGGCCGAGAAGGCAGGGCTGGATCTGTCCTCCGCCTCAGTGTCCGCGCTGTCCAACAAGGAGCCCTCACAGATGAAGACGACCACGCTGGCCGCGTTGTGCACGGCGTTGGAATGCACCCCCAACGACCTGATCGAGGTCGACACCACACCCGTTGAACGGCCCATCACACGGCAATCGCCAGAGTCGCATCGGGGTGGACTGCCCGCCGGGCATCCAGTCGAAGGTGTATCTCGTGGTCGTGAAGTAGTCGGGCCGAGGGTCCCGGAACGTGTACGCCGTGACCAGGTGATCCACGGACACGATCAGCCGGCCGCCGGGCCTGAGTACTCGCCGAAACCCGGCCGGCGTCGGCCCCCAGTTCTCCAGGTAGCGCAGGACCAGCGACGCGACCACGTCGTCGAACGCGCCGTCCTGAACGGCAGGCGCTCGCCCAGGTCGACCACGTTCAGGGCCACGTCATCACCGAGCCTCTGCCTGGCCGGTGCGAGCATCCATCCCGGCGCTGACGTCGACCCCGGTGGCGACCGCGCCGCGGTCGAGCAGTGCGGCGGTCAGTGGGCCCGAGCCGCAGCCGGCGTCCAGAACTCGGTGGCCAGCCACGTCTCCGGCGAGGGCCAACATCGCGGGCCGTTCGTAGTACGCGTTCACGAGGTTGTTCTCGTTCTCCGCCGCATACGCCTCGGCGAAACTGTCGCCGTCGTTCACCCGGGCCGGTTCCGCAGCATCAGGGAAGCTCTCGGGTATGTCGGTTGCGCGTTCCGTCGTCGCAGCCTAGAGCCAGGCGGGCCCGCCGCACTGAATAGTGCAAGGTCGTCTGCCTCTTCACCAGTAGACGAGAGAGACGACCGAGGCCGTCGTCGGCGCCACCCTCGCCCGGACCACCGCCAGTGCCGCCGCCGCTAACCTCACCCCGGCCACCAGCGACCACCCCTGGACGGGCCGGACGTTCTCCGCGGGGTGGGGCAGCCGCCGACTGCTGGACGTCACATCGGTGAGTTCCGACCTGGTGGTCGAGGTCGGTGTCGACGCCGCCCGCGACACGGGCGGCCGGTGGCGGCACCCCGCCCGCTTCCACCGCACCCGTCCGCGTCAACCCCTCCTGTAGATTCCAGATTCCGTGCACCAACGCCACCGGTACCACCCCTGCACCCCCACCGCACCCCGGCCGCTCTCGGCTCCGAACACGCACCTATACACCGTCTCGGGCACGCAGCGCTCCCACGTGGTGCGCGCGGGCAACGAGTGTCGCGGCCGTAGACCGGGCCGCGCAGCATCTGCCAATCGCTGTTCATCCGACCAGCTCTTGCATCCGTCCCCGATACGCGGTCTTGCCCCGGGAACCTTGGGTTTCCCAAAAGGGACGGCGTCGGCCTGAGCCTCTACAAGGTCGCCCGCGAACTGCAGCTACTCCTCGCGGTCTGGACCGACGCCTGCCCCACCTGTCACCGCGACATGCCACAGCCGATACCGACCTGACCAAGCACTATTCGGACAGGGGCCGGAGTGGGCGCCGTTCGGTCTCGGCGAAGGAAGCGATCATGATCAGGTCGATAACCGGCCGGGCGGGGCGCCGTGCGCCACGCGTTCGGCCGGCCTCCGAGGTGCTCGCGTCGGGCATCGCGCCGCGGTTGCAGCACGGCGTCGGAAGGCCGCCGAGGAAGGCTGCCTCCACCCTCCAGATTCCCGGGTGACAAATGGCCTGGGAACCGCACCGGAGCAGCCCGTGGAAGCTCACATCGTTCCGGCATGACCAACCCGCGGAAGCATCGCCGAGTTCGCCGGGCTGGACTGAGGCAGGCAGGGGCCGGCCGGAGCGGGGCGCCGCCCGCTCGGTCCAGGGGCTCGGTCGGCAGCAGGGCACGCGCCGACCGACGCCCTGGACCACCGCCCGGCAGCCACAGTCAGCGGTGTGCTGGGCGCCCGGTCCGACCAGCGGGAAGCTGTGAGCGGGTCAGCTGTCGGCTTCGTCCTCCTGCGCGGGTGCGTCACCAATGGCGACGCGCAGGTCGTGCATGCCGTGCAGGATGTCGATGAGGGCTTCCTCGGCCCCGCTCAGAGCGTGCCGGGTTCCCTCCGTGTCGCCTCGCTCGGCGTGCAGTTGGGCGCTGAGCGCGTAGACCGCCGTCATGACGGCGGCGAAGGCGGCCTCACGGCCGGGCGGCAGGTCTTCGTCATCGGGTTCGCAGACCTGCAGCGCGGTCCGCTGCAGCCGGTTCGTCAGGACGTTGACCGCGACGCCGGGATCCTCTCCCAGTTGTTCGCGCCAGCCGAGCGACGTCTCGAGGACGTCCTCGATCTCGTCCTCCTCGGACAGCCGGGTCCCGGCGGTGATCTCGAGCTCCGTTTTCGCCAGCAGGCTGCCGAGCAGATGCAGGCGATGTTCCCGGGGCTCCTCGCGGAGCTTCTCGGAATCCGCCACCGGCTCGGCCGCCAGGGCGGCCAGAGCCGCGGAGATCTGCCCGGCACCTACCCGGCGCTCGTCACTGCTGTTCACGCCTTCAGCTTCACCCCGCGAACGCGAATCCGCCCGCCCGGACGGCCGCGCGTGTCAACCGCGACCGGTACGTGTCCACTTTCCGGCCGGCCCGCATGATGCGCCATCGGAAAGATGCCGGCTTGAGCGGGTCTCGGAAAAGGCCAGGTCAGAGGCCATTTCTCGGCTCGCTGTCCCGCCTGCGGGAGACCAGAGCGTCAAACGAGCGTCATGACGCACAGCACATCCCTCCTCCCCGGGACGGCACAGGCTGCCACGACCAACTGCCCCGGCACGGCCCGTTGGCTCGGCAGGCACGCCTGCAGGCTTTCGGGCTGACCGGCCGGCGCACCCGATGAAGCCGTGCCTTCTGCACTCCATCGAGAATGCGAGGGCCTCGGTTCTTCCAGGCTGGACTCGCCCCCCGGCACGAGGCGACCCACTCTCTCGACGTCGGCTCATGAGCCGGTGCCACCTACCGCCGACTGCAGGCCCACGAACCACTGGCAGAGGGCCACCCGACGTGCCGCAGCTCGGGCGTCGGGTGTGGCCGGGGTGCGAAGGGCGGGAGGAAACGACGGAGCGGCGGCGCGAGCAGAGCGGTGTGCAGACCTGGCTGCTCAGCGGGCCGAATCCCGGGCCGGCAGGAAGGCGGGCAAGCACGACCACAGCCGGGTGCGTGCACCTCCTTGACGGCGGGGACGGTGAGGATGGGACACGGTGGCGTGTGACCCGCTGCACTCCCACTGCTGCATTGGCACCACGTCCGTCACCGGGACGTGGGACCGGCCTCCCGCCCGCCAGGACAGCCGCGGCAGAGCGTGTGAGGCTCGCGTCAGGCCCCACCCGCCAGGAGGACCCCTTGACGAATCGCACCGCATACCGCCTGCTCGGCGCTGCCGCGGCGCTGGCCACAGGCGCCATGGCCCTGCTCGGCACCGGCGCCGGCACCGCCGCCGCATCCCCACGAGCCCACTGCGACCGCGCCGAGCGCCCGATATGGAGCGAGGGCCCCAGCCGCAACGTCACCGCCCGCGGTTGCGACGTCCCGGACCAGAAGCACCGCTGGTACGTCATCGACGTCGACACCCTGGTCCAGCCTCGCCACAGGAACGACTACCTGGAGGAGTCCCTGGCCGGCACCAGCACCCTCCACGACAAGACCATGAGATGCCTTGGCTACACCAAGGACGGCCACGTGGTGAACTGGTTCGGCTGCGTACCGGACCTGTCCTGACCCCGGCCCCGGCCGCCGCGGGCAGGCGCTGCGTGACGGGGGCGGCCGCAGTCTGGTGCACGCCTTGCAGCCATGCCGGTGCTCAGCGAACCGGTTGGGGAAGAAGGTGTTGTTGGCGGTCCTCATCTGGTGGTACTCGCTTCTCGACGTCGGGAAGACGGGACTTCGCGGGTGCGAGCGCGGCCGGCGGCCGCGGTGCTACGAAGCGCGCCTCGATGGCCGCGGCTCTCGGCTACCACGCCGCCGAGCCCGACCGCGGCCCTCGTCTGTGCTTTCACCTCGAGCCCGGCAGCTATGACACCGCCGCCCTCATCGGAGTTGAGTAGCTCAAGGTGTTCTACAGCGGAGAGCGGGTGGTTCTGGTCTGGGACGGGCGGTCCGCCCGCTGGAGCCGGGCCATGCGGGCCTGGGTCGCCGAACAGGACTGGCTGACCCTGGAGCGATTACCTGCCCACGCGCCCGAGCCCAACCCGGTGGAACTGCTGTGGTTAGTCGCTCAAGAAACGCGAACTCGCCAACTGCCCGTGGCCGCTGGACTGGCAACGCCACTACCGCGTCCTGGCGGACCTGGTCGACGCCGACGGGGTACAGCAACACCAAGGCCAGGCGCGACAAGCTCACCCAGGAGCAGCGGGACGCCCTGCAGGAGCTGGGCGTCGACTGGGCGTAACAGTTGCAGATCCGGGCGCTGCCAGCTTGGGGTCTGCGCCTCGTAGCAGGTGAAGGTCGTCCGAGACGATCCCAAGCCATGGCCATCCCCTACCTCGGACACCCCTTGAGGGGAGAGCTGACGTATGAGCCCGCCTGCTCTCTGTGTGTTTGTTCGGTTACGCAAGGCATAGAAGCTGTGGTGGATGGGTTCATCTTCGGATCGTCCGACCAGAGCATGACTGACTGCCGCAGTTCGTGGACGGGCTGACCGATTCGGTGACCGGCGCGGCGCCGCGGTGAACTGCTGAGATCCCCGGCCGTGACCCGGTCCACCCCCGTCCGGCAGACCGGGCCCGATCTCTTGCACCATTTCCCGATGTTCGATGGGTGTTCGATGGGCACATGTTCTAATCTCCTGACGATCCGTAATGGGGCGATGACCGCGTTGGCGAGGCGGTCGGCTGTGGCGTGCGCGAAGCCCGGCCGACCGGCCTTTGCCCGCGTTGCAGAGGTGCTGCGCGTCATCCGAGCAGTCAGCGCGCCATGAGAACGGCCCTGATGTGAAGGCGACACCTGTCCATGACCGAGCACGGAAACAACCCCAGCGGAGCCATGAGGCGAAGAACCGTCCTGCGTGGTGGTGGCGGCCTGCTCGCCACGGCCGCGGCGGGCCTGCTCCCGGGGTGCTCCGGGTCCGGCGGCGACGACTCGGGAGCCAGGCCCCCGAAGAAGGGCGGCGTCCTGCGCGTCGGCTGCACCGGCGGCAGCGCGAAGGACACCCTCGACCCTCACAATCCCGTCATCTGGCCCGACCACGCACGGGCGGTGAACCTCTTCGAGCGGCTGTTCGTCCATGACGAGAAATACCGCGTCAAGCCCCTGCTCGCGGACTCGATGGAGCCGTCCAGGGACGGCAGGGCCTGGACGCTGAGGCTCCGTTCCGGGGTGGAGTTCCACAACGGCAAGACCCTGGACGCCGACGACGTCATCGCCTCCCTGCGCAGGATCGCGAACCCCAAGGCGCCCGCCGCCGGGGCCAGCAGCCTCGCCGTGGTCGACGTCGCGGACCTCAAGCGGCTCGACGCCCTGACCGTGCGGATCCCGCTGAAGACTCCGTACGCCCTGCTGGAGGACCTGCTCGCGCAGACCGTCATGGCTGTCGTCCCGGCAGACTTCGACCTCAGGAAACCCATCGGCACCGGCCCGTTCGTCTACAAGTCCTTCACCCCCGGGGACGAGAGCGTCTTCACCAGGTTCGACAACTACTGGCGTCGCCCGGCCCACGTCGACGAACTGCACATCATCGACTTCCCCGACGACACGGCCAGGGTCAACGCGCTGCTCAGCCGGGAGATCGACGCCATGGACAACCTGCCGTTCGAGCAGATGGAGCTGGTCGAGGCCCAGGGCTGCAAGGTCCTGATCTCGGAGCCCGGGGCCTGGACCCCGCTGACCATGCGCCTGGATACCGGCCCCTTCGACGACGAGCGGGTCCGCCAGGCGATGCGGCTGATCGTCGACCGGCCGCAGATGGTCCGCCAGGTGCTCAGAGGACAGGGACGCATCGGCAACGACCTCTACGCACCCTTCGATCCGGCGTACAACCACGATCTGCCGCAGCGCGTCCAGGACCTCGACAAGGCCAGATTCCTGTTGAAAGCCGCCGGGCACGAGGGGCTCAACGTGGAGCTGGTCACCTCCAACGGCATCGGCATCGGCGCGGTCGAGACCGCGCAGCTCTTCGCCCAGCAGGCCAGGGGCGCCGGGGTGACGGTGCGGGTCCGCAAGACCGACTCCGCGACCTTCTACGGCGACAAGTACCTGAGCTGGCCGTTCGCCATGGACTACTGGTTCACGCGGAACTACCTGGCGCAGGTGGAACAGGGATCGATCAAGGGTGCCCCTTACAACGAAACGCACTTCAGGGACCCGGAGTTCGCCTCCCTCGTCAACCAGGCCCGCGGCCAGTTCG
This sequence comes from Streptomyces sp. NPDC096012, assembly GCF_040426375.1. Classification (NCBI taxonomy): domain Bacteria; kingdom Bacillati; phylum Actinomycetota; class Actinomycetes; order Kitasatosporales; family Streptomycetaceae; genus Streptomyces; species Streptomyces sp. NPDC096012. Next base: position 4,773 of record NZ_JBEOTD010000042.1, on the reverse strand, counting down.
ACGAGGGCAAGCGCAACGAACTGCTCAAGGCAGCCCAGAAGATCGAGTACGAGCGCGGCGGTTACATCGTCTGGGGCTTCAAGAACCAGGTCGACGCGTACGCGGCCGGGGTCGGCGGACTGGTCCCGACCCCCAGCCACCCCTTGTCCGACTACCGGTTCCGCGACTTCTCCGTCGACGGCTGAGGGCCGAAGCCGTGCACGGGCGCCGCCCGGCAGGGCAAAGACCGCCGCCCGAGCGCCGGGCTCCTCGAAGGTCCGGCCCCGGACCGGCCGGCACGCCCATCGTCACCGTTCTCTCTGCACGACGCTTGAACCCCACGGGCAAAAAGGCTGTAGTCTCCGCCCGTTCGGCCAAGCGATACAGATCAGCACGGCAACTCACCCAGGCAACAGAGCAGCTTGCCCGTACGACATCGTTCCGGAGGCTTGGTGTCCCCGCACAAGGTGGAAGCAGCGGAACAGGCACGTCGGGGAGCGTGGGTTCGGCCAAGGGCCGACGTGTTCCTCGACCGCTGGCCGTTCCAGCGCAAGCTCAATGTGCTGGTGATCATCCCCGCCGCGGTGGTCGCCGCCATCCTCGCCTACGTCATCGCGGGCCAGGTCGCACAGGCGCAGTCAGCGGCGCGCACCGCGGCCCTCGTCCGCAGCAGCGAGCAGGTCGCCTCCCTCGTCGACGACCTGCAGAGGGAGCATCAGCAGGCGATTCTGCTCTCGGTGCGCTACCAGGCCGCGGAGCCCGGTGGGCCCGCGCCGTCGCCGCGGGACTACCGCCGGGCCCAGCGGGCCGTCGACCGCCAGGTCGCCGAGGTCCGCTCCGCGTTCGGATCCCGCCTTCCCGCGGCGGAGACCAGGGCGTTGCGGGGCGTCGCCGGGCTGACCGGGCTGCGCAAGACGGTCGAAGGCGCCTACCTCCCGGCCGACAGCATCGACCCGGCCTATGACTCCATGGTGTCCAACCTCATCGACGGGCTCGGCCTCGGCGGATCCGCGGGCGGTGCGGTGTCGTCGCCCGAGAACGTCCTGGACACCCTGCTGCGCGCGGACGCCGCGCATGCCGCGTTCGAGACCGGTGTCTTCTCCGCCCAGACCGGCGACTCCAGCGCGCTCACGGAATTCACCGGCGCGGTGGGCAGCCTCCAGCTCTACAACCACCACGCCCAGCGCTTCAGCCGGATCGCCTCGGTGGCCCAGAGCGGCCGGCTGGCCCGGATCGAGCGCAACGCGCACCAGAACGCCATCCGGTCCGAGTTCGCGTCCCTCCAGTTCGATCCCTCCTCCCTGGAGGCCAGGGACCTCGACGAGGTGCGGGCGGCCGTCGACAAGGCCATCGCGGCGTATCCGACGTACGAGAAGCAGGCGTCCACCCGGCTGGAGACCACCCGGTCACTGATCCACCAGATCGCGGACGACGGCGACCGGGCCTCTTCCAAGGCCTGGTGGCGAGTGGGGTGGCTGCTGACCGCGGTGGTGCTGATCTTCGCCTTCTGGCTGCTGCTCTCCCTCCTGGTCCGGCGCTCCGTCGTGCGGCCCGTGCGGATGCTGACCGCCGCGGCCCAGCAGGTGGCCAGGGCGACCGGGCAGGAGCTCGCGCGGGTGGCGGACGACGAGGCCGAGGACGACGGCCGGCTCAGGCTGAACGCAGTCCCGGTGCGGGCACGCGACGAGATCGGCACGCTGGCGGAGGCGTTCAACGAGGTACAGGAAGCGGCCGCCGCCCTGCTGCAGCGCCAGGTGCTCAGCCGGCGCAATGTGGCGGAGATGTTCGGCAACGTCGGGCGGCGCGTCGGCAACCTGACCGCGCGCCAGCTGGCGCTGATCGATGCGGTCGAGCGTGAGGAGACCGACCCCGCGCTGCTCGACCAGCTCTACCACATCGACCACCTGGCGGTGCGCCTGCAGCGCAATGCCGACAGTCTGATGCTGCTCGCCGGGCTGGCGGAGACCACTCTCGAGGCCCGGCCGACGGCGCTGACCAACGTCGTACGGGGCGCGCTCGCCCAGATCGAGGAGTACCAGCGGATCCACCTGCGTGTGCTGGACGAGGTCACCGTCGCGCCCGACATCGTCGGCGATCTGACCCTGATGCTCGCCGAGCTGATGGAGAACGCGGTGGCGTTCTCCCCTGCCGAGAGCCCCGTCGAGGTGCGGGTGCGCTCCCAGGGCGAGGCGGCGGTGGTCGAGGTCGTCGACCACGGGCTCGGCATGAGCGCCGAGCGTCTGAATGAGGAGAACGAGCGGCTGGTGCGCCGCGAGCGGCTCGATCTTGTCCCCACCAAGGTCCTCGGGCTCTTCGTGGTCGGCCGGATCGCCCGGCGCTGGGGCATCAGGGTCGCGTTGACCGCGACGATGGGCGGTGGGGTCACCAGCAGGGTCTTCATCCCCTCGACGCTGCTCATGCCGTTGAGCCACGTGTCCACGGTGCTCGCGGGCGAGGGCTTTTCCTCGTCGGTCCTCCCCACCCGGAGTCGGCCCGTGGGGCCCGCCAAGCCCCCAGCGCTCACCGGGCCTGCCGTCACATCCGCCGTTCCCCGGCAGCATCCCCAGCCCTCGCGGCGAACCCCCGCGGATGGCGCACCGCGGGACAACGCCGGGAAGGAGCCCGCACCGTTGCCGCGACGTGTCCCGCGGACCGCGCACACGGCCGGTCCGCCCCCCGAAACCCGGTCCGCGAACACGGCCGAAAGTGCCGCAGCGCAGGCACAGGAACATCCGGATGGCGAGGCACTCACCCCGGCACCGGCCACGCCGCCGCTACGGCGCCGCGTGCGCGGCGCCACGCTCGAGAACGCCGCGGCGGCACGCCGGCCGACGCCGACGTCGCGCCGGCCGCTCGACGCGGAGGCGGTCCGCTCCTCGATCGAAGAGTTCGAGGAGGCGGTGGCCCGGGCCGAGCGCGAGAGCGCGCAGCCGGGACAACAGCCGACTCGGATGCCGGCATCACCAGAGTCCCCGGAGGGACCGGAAGGAGTGGGACAGTGACCACATCGACAGGTGGAACTCAATTCAACCCAGTGGAGCCCGTCGACCTGCGTGCCGCCGCAGAGGACTTCACCTGGCTGCTCAACCGATTCGCGACGGAGACCGCGGGCGTGGTGGATGCCATCGCCGTCTCCTCCGACGGTCTGCTGATCGCGGTCTCGCGGCTGTGCGACCACGCGGACTCCGAGCGTCTCGCGGCCATCGTCTCGGGAATCACCAGCCTGGCCGCCGGCGCCTCGGGCAACTACGGCCTCGGCGCCCTCAACAAGGTGATCATTGATCTGGAAGGAGGCCATCTCCTCGTCGCCGCGATCGGCAGCGGATCCGTGCTCGGCGTCGTCACCTCGAACGAGGCGAAGCTGGGGAACGTCGCCTACGAGATGACCCTGTTCGCCAACCGGGTGGGGGCGGCCCTCAGCCCCGAGCTGGTCCTCGAGCTCAAGAACAGCGTCGGTTCCCCGGCGACCGGGTGAACCGTCCGTTACCACATGCAGCAGGAAGGAAAGACCCAGAATGGCCTCCGAGGGTGGTCAGCACCACCCGGGCTCCGGCGGTGCGGGATCCGGCGGCCGCCCTTCGGCGATCCGGCCGTTCCTGCTGACCGCGGGAAGGGTCGCGGGCAGCGACGCGGTAGCGCCGCTCCCCATCGAGACCCAGGTCGTGACCACCTCGTTGGGCTTGGCCACCCTCGAAACCCTGGCCTTCGAACACCGCGACATCGTCGCCGTGTGCCGGCGGCCGCAGTCGCTGGCCGAGGTCGCCGCGAAGCTGCACCTGCATCTGAACGTCGTCCGTGTGCTCGCGACCGACCTGCGCGCCCATGCGCTCCTCGCCGTATACGTGCCCAGTGCCGATGCCTCCCGCGACGTCTCCGTTCTGCAAAGGGTGATCGATGGTCTCCGCGGCGTCGCCGAATCCGAAGGGATACACCGTGACAGCCAACGGGATTGACGCACCGTGCGTCCCACACGAGACCGAACGGCCGCCTCTTCCCGTGAAGATGGTGATCGCGGGCGGGTTCGGCGTCGGCAAGACCACGACGGTGGCGTCAGTCTCGGAGATCGAACCGCTCACCACCGAGGCGTCGATCACCGAGGTCGCGGCGGGCGTGGACGATCTCAGTCACACCCCTCACAAGACCACCACCACGGTCGCCATGGACTTCGGCTGCATCACCCTCGATCCGACCCTGAAGCTGTACCTGTTCGGGACGCCCGGCCAGGAGCGTTTCGGTTTCATGTGGGACTACCTGGTGGAGGGCGCCCTGGGCGGATTGGTGATCGTCGACACCCGCCGCCTCGACGACTGCTTCGCCGCGGTCGACTACTTCGAGCACCGGGACATCCCGTTCGCGGTGGCCGTCAACGCCTTTGACGGCGAGGTCGCGCACGAGCTTGACGACGTGCGCTGGGCGCTGGACGTCAGCGACCACGTCCCGCTGTTCGTCTTCGACGCCCGAGAACGGGGCTCGGTGCTCGACGCACTGCTGGTGGTGCTCGACCACGCGCTGAAGCGGGCGGAGGCGTAGGCGGTACACCCCATGAGGGCTCACCACGGCGCCCCGGCGGCGAGGGCGCCGAACAGGAGACCGCCGACGCCCCAGTCGACCACGGGGAAGGCTGGCGCGTCCGCCACACCCACCGCCGGCAAGCCGCTCGACGCCAGCAACGCGTTCACACGGATGTCCGGCAAGCTCGCCTCCGCGAAACTGTCGGGCACCGTCACCGCGGCCCACGACCCGAACCATCTCCTCGGCCGACCCCGCCAGTACACCTCGAAGATCACGTTCGAC
>NZ_JBEOTD010000041.1:0-77953 GCF_040426375.1 Streptomyces sp. NPDC096012 | reverse complement strand
GCTTCTCGTAGGGGGCGGGGGCCGGGGCGCCTCTGGGTGGGGGGCGTATTCACCACCCCCCGCCTCGGGGGGGCCCCCCGGGCCGGCGGCCGCCCGCCGGCCACCGAGGAACTCGCCGGCATCATGCGCAACGTCGAAGCCTTCAACGACGAACTGCGCGCCGCCGGGGCCTGGGTCTTCTCGGGCGGCCTGGACGGCCCCGAGACGGCCACCATGCTGCGCCCCGAGGGCGGCGACGTCCTCGTCACCGACGGCCCGTACGCCGAGGGCAAGGAATACCTGGGTGGACTGTGCCTGATCCGGGCCGCCGATCTGGACGAGGCACTGGCGTGGGGCCGCAAGGCCGCGCTCGCCACCACGCTGCCCATCGAGGTACGGCCCTTCGCCGACCAGCACTGAGGGCGTACCCGGCACTGAGGCGGTCCGGTGCCCGGGCCGACCGGCACCGACTGCGGAGTGGCACCCATGGCCGAGGTCCCCGACGCCGAGACCGTCTGCCGCGCCGAGTGCGGGCGCGCGGTCGCCGTCCTGGTCCGCCTCCTCGGCGACATCGATCTCACCGAGGAGGCGCGCCAACGCCAAGATCCGTGCCGCGGGCATCCCCGACCGAGTGCCACAGGGACCCCGTTCGGCCCGACCGGCTGGGCGCCGTCCTGACCGGTCGCTCTCACCCGGGGTATCCCCGACCGAGTGCCCCGGGACGCCGATTGCCCGCACCCGCCTCGAAGCCCGGCCGGCCGCCGCTGCGGCACATCGATCCCGGCTGCCTGAAGGCGTCCTTCGAAGGCCCCCACCCCCTGCGCGAAGCCCCCCGACCGCCCCACGAGGTCCCCGCGTGAGCCCCGTCCCGCGCCTGGGGCGACGCGCGTAGAACGGGGACTGGCGCGGGCGAAGTTTTACGTATAACCTCACCCGCTAACCACCCCCACCGGAAGGTTCCGATGCGACGCCTCGCCCTGGTCACCCTCGTCGTCGACGACTACGACGAGGCCATCCGCTTCTACACCGAGGCCCTCGGATTCCGTCTCGCCGAGGACGCCCCGCGCCCCGACGGCTCGCGCTGGGTCGTGGTGGAGCCGGGCGGCGACCGGGCCGCGACCGGCCTGCTGCTGGCCCGCGCCAAGGACCAGGGCCAGCAGACCCGCGTCGGCGACCAGACCGGCGGACGGGTCGGGTTCTTCCTGCACACCGACGACTTCGCCCGCGACCACGCCCGCATGACGGCCGCCGGCGTGACCTTCCTGGAGGAGCCGCGGCACGAGCCGTACGGCACCGTCGCCGTCTTCCAGGACCTGTACGGCAACCGCTGGGACCTGCTCCAGCCCGCCGCCTGACCACCCCGTGAACGATCTGCCGAGGAAAGCCCCTGCCATGACCGCGCCCCGCATAGACACCGAGACCCTTCGCCGGCTCCCCAAGGCCGTCCTGCACGACCACCTCGACGGCGGCCTGCGTCCCGCCACCGTCGTCGAACTCGCGGCCGCGGTCGGCCACAAGCTGCCCACCACCGACCCCGGCGAACTGGCCGCCTGGTACTTCGAGGCGGCCAACTCCGGCGACCTGGTCCGCTACATCGCCACCTTCGAGCACACCCTGGCCGTCATGCAGACCCGCGAGGGCCTGCTGCGCACCGCCGAGGAGTACGTCCTCGACCTCGCCGCCGACGGCGTCGTCTACGCCGAGGTGCGCTACGCCCCCGAGCTGAACGTGAACGGCGGGCTGACGCTGAACGAGGTCGTCGAGGCGGTGCAGGAGGGCCTCGCCGCCGGTATGGCCAAGGCGGCCGCCGCGGGAACCCCGGTCCGCGTCGGCACCCTGCTGTGCGGCATGCGGATGTTCGACCGCGTCGGCGAGGCCGCCGCCCTGGCCGTCGCCTACCGCGACGCCGGAGTCGTCGGCTTCGACATCGCCGGCGCCGAGGACGGTTTCCCGCCCGCCGACCACCTGGCCGCCTTCGAGCACCTGCGCCGGGAGAGCGTGCCCTTCACCATCCACGCCGGTGAGGCCCACGGCCTGCCCAGCATCCACCAGGCCCTCCAGGTCTGCGGCGCCCAGCGCATCGGCCACGGCGTGCGCATCACCGAGGACATCCCCGACCTCGCGGCCGGCAAGCTCGGCCGCCTCGCCTCCTGGATCCGCGACCGCCGCATCGCCCTGGAGATGTGCCCCACCTCCAACCTGCAGACCGGCTGCGCCACCTCGATCGCCGAGCACCCGATCACCGCGCTGAAGGACCTCGGCTTCCGGGTCACCCTCAACACCGACAACCGTCTGGTGTCCGGCACGACGATGACCCGGGAGATGTCCCTGCTGGTCGAGGAGGCCGGCTGGACGATCGAGGACCTGCGCACGGTCACGGTGAACGCCCTCAAGAGCGCGTTCCTCCCGTTCGACGAGCGCAGGGCCCTCATCGAGGACGTGGTCCTGCCGGGTTACGCGTCCGCGCTCTGAACCAGCCCCCTGACGTAGGCGGCCTGTCCGACGTGCTGAAGGTCGTCGGACAGGACGCTCACCAGCCGGACGCCCAGCGTGACCGGCGGGTCCCAGCGCTCGTCCACGACGCGTTCGAGATCCTTCGCGGCGAGCCCGCGCAGGGCTGCCAGCGTCTGCTCGTGCACGGCGTCGTAGTACCCGGTCAGCAGGTCCGCCGAAGCCACCCGGACCTTCGCTACCTGGGCCGGACTGTGCCCGTACCCGGTGTCGAGCCGGGGCAGGTCCAGGCCGAAGCGCTTCTCCCAGTCCTGGGTGAGCCACACCTGGTCGAGGTCGAAGGCGCCGGCGATGTGGTCGTCCTGCACCCGGGTGAGGTGCCAGACGAGCCAGGCGATGGTGTTGGCGCGGGGAGCCGGGCGGTAGTGCAACTCGTCCGGTCCGAGGCCGTCGAGAGCGGCATGGACTTCTTCCCGGATGCGGCCGTAGCCGTCGATGAGGACGTCTTTTGCATGCATGCGTCCACCATGGCGCACGGTGCGCGCTCACGCGTCCGGAATCCAGCTGCCGTGGAAACCCAGCGGCACCCGCCCCGGCAGGTGGATCCGGGCCACCGGCTCCCCGGTGAAGTCCTGCGCCGCGAGGATCAGCAGGTCGGCCCTCCCGCGGTCGGGGTCGTGGACGTACGCGAGCGTGTATCCGTCGTCCTCGGCCGCGGTCGCGCACCCGGGGTCCCGGGGCACGAAGACCGCCTCGCCCGCCGCCGCGCCCTTCGGGAGCCGGTGCACCTGGGTGCCGGCACGCAGCAGGTCGTGCTTGATGAGGGCGTTGGTGAAGGCGCGGTCGGGCGGGCTCGCGTCGGGCCCCAGGTAGGCGAGTGACATGTCGGCGGCCGCGGCCGAGTAGCCGTAGCGGTGCCGGCGGGACACCAGCGCCTCGTTGACCCGCGGGAACTCCTGCGGCCGGTCGTCCAGGACCCGTTGCCGTACCCGCCCGTGGCGCAGGTCGATCGTCCAGCGCTCGAGCCTCGCCGTGCCCACCGCGCGCGGCCCGTCCGTGCCGGGGGCGGCGACGTCGAACGGCGCGGGGTAGGCCGTCAGGTCGACGACCACGCACGCCCCCTCGTCGTAGGCGTTGAGGGTGTGCGAGTAGAACACCGGAGCCACCCCGAACCAGCGCACCGGGCCGCCCGCCCGGGGCAGCACGCCCACCCGCATGGGATGGTCGGGGTTCCACACGTACGGCACCAGGGCGCCGCGTCCGGCGGCCGCGGCGTCGAAGGTGACCGGCAGGTCGAAGACGACGACGTGCTTCTCGGTGAGCGCGAAGTCGTGCATCATCGGCGCGTCGGCGACCGGGATCCGGGTCGTGCGCGCGACCCGTCCCGCCGGGTCCACGACCAGGTGCCGTACGTGGTCCCAGGCCGGGTAGTAGGCGACGGCGTGCAGCTCGCCGGCGTGTGCGTCGAACTTGGTGTGCGCGGTGAACGCGCCCTCCAGGGTGCCCCGGAAGTCGTAGGTGCCCACGGTGCGGAGGTCGCCGTCGAGTTCGTACGGCAGCGGGCCGCTCTCCTGCAGGGCCAGGATCCGCCCCCGGTACGGGATGACATGGGTGTTGCACGCGAAGTCGTCCGGCGGGACGGGGCCCGGGCGGGGCTCGCCGAGCTTCGCGGCCACCTGCGTGGAACGCACCCAGCGGTTGCGGTACCACTCGGCTCGGCCGTCGCGCAGCCGGACCCCGTGCACCATGCCCTCGCCGAGCATCCAGTGGTGGGCCCGCGGGTCCTCCAGCCCGAGGACGTTGGGGCCGTTGCGCAGGAAACGGCCGTTCAGCTCGCGGGGGACGCGGCCGGTGACCGGCAGGTCGAACGCCGTCAGTTCCTCCGTGACGGGCTCGAACGCCCCTTCCAGGAAGGGGAACCGACCTCTCGTGTCCTGCGCGGACGCGGTCGCCGGGGCCGCCGCGGCCCTCGGCGCGCCGGCCCCGGTCCAGGCGCCGGCCGCCGTGCCCGCCGCGAGCCCGGCCGCGCCGCGCAGCACGGTCCGCCGTGTGTGTTCCGCCATGATGCCTGCTCCTGAACGCCGTTGTGGTGTCCGACGGTCACGAGTCTGCTGCGGCGGACGGCCGGAATCAGGTGTCCTGGGACCCGTCCTGGGGTGGTGCCAGGCCCCCTGTTTCGAGGAGGGTGACGAGCGCGCGGGCGGCGGGGCTGGTGGCCCGTTCCGGCGGCAGCAGGGCGACCGTCTCGTACTCGGTCTCGCCGGTGCCCTTCAGCGGCAGTGCCGTCAGCGAGGGCCGCTTGTGCCGGAAGTGCCGGGGCACGACCGCGATCCCGAGGTTCTCGTCGACCAGGTCCAGCAGGCTGTGCACGTCGTTGACCTCCAGCGCGACCGTGCGCCGGACACCGGCCGCGGCGAAAGCGGCGTCCGTGGTGCGGCGCGGCCCCCAGTCCGGGTGGAAGTCGACGAAGACCTCGCCGGTCAGGTCGTCCGGGCAGACGACGGTGCCGGCCGCGGCCAGGCGGTGGCCGGGGTGGCACAGCACGGTCATCGGCTCGCCGGTCAGCGACACCGAGCGCAGCTGGTCGGTGTCGGCCTGGGTGCGGTAGGCGAAGGCCAGGTCGAGGCGCCCGGCCGCCACCTCGTCGGCCAGCGCGCCCGAGCCCGCCTGCCGCAGCCGGATCTCCACGTCCGGGTGCCGGCCGCGGAACGCGGCCAGCAGCCGGGCCACGTGCACCCCGGCGATGCACTGCTCGGTGCCCAGCGACAGCGTGCCGCGCAGGACGCCCTGGACCGCCGCCACCGCCTCGTGCGCCGAACGCACCTGGGCCAGGATCCGCTCGGCCTCCACGAGCAGGGCGCGGCCCGCCTCCGTGAGCGTCACGCGGCGGGTGGTCCGCACGAACAGCGGCGCTTGCAGCTCCCGCTCCAGTGCCCGGATGGACGCCGACAGACCGGACTGGGACACCAGCAGCCGCTCGGCGGCCCGGGTGAAGTGCTGGTCCTCGGCGACGGCGACGAAGTGCTGGAGATGACGCAGTTCCATGATTGAGAAGCCTAACCGCACAATTGCATCGGATTCTCCTGTTGGACCACTGCACGTCGGCGGGGCGAGAGTGGAACCGGTAGACCGTGTGCCAACCCCTCTGGAGTCGCGTTGTACACCGCACACCCCGACCGCTACGCCGAGATGCCCTACCGGCGCGCCGGACGCAGCGGACTGAAGCTTCCCGCGCTGTCCCTCGGCCTCTGGCACAACTTCGGGCCCGACCGCCCCGTCGACACGCAGCGAGCCATCCTGCGCCGCGCCTTCGACCTGGGCGTCACCCACTTCGACCTCGCCAACAACTACGGCCCGCCGCCCGGCGCCGCCGAGTCCGCGCTCGGCGACGCCCTGCGGGCCGACTTCGCGCCCTACCGCGACGAGCTGGTCATCTCCACCAAGGCCGGCTACCTGATGTGGCCCGGGCCGTACGGCGAATGGGGCTCGCGCAAGTACCTGCTCTCCTCGCTGGACCAGAGCCTCGCCCGGCTGGGCCTGGACCACGTCGACATCTTCTACTCGCACCGCTTCGACCCGGACACTCCGCTGGAGGAGACCATGGGCGCGCTGCACTCGGCGGTGCAGCAGGGCAAGGCGCTGTATGTGGGCGTGTCCAACTACTCCGCCGAGCAGACCCGCGAGGCCGCCCGCATCCTCGGCGACCTCGGCACGCCGCTCCTCATCCACCAGCCGCGCTACTCGATGCTCGACCGGCGCCCCGAGGACGAGGGCCTGCTCGACGCCCTGGACGAACTCCAGGTCGGCTCGATCGTCTACTCCCCACTGGAGCAGGGCCTGCTCACCGGCCGCTACCTGGACGGCATCCCGGAGGACTCCCGGGCGGCGAGCGACAGCCCCTTCCTGAACTCCGACGCGGTCACCGAGGACCTGGTCGGCCGGCTGCGCGCCCTCGACGAGATCGCCGGGTCCCGCGGCCAGACCCTGGCCCAGCTGGCCCTGGCGTGGGTGCTGCGCGGCGGCCGGGTCACCTCCGCCCTGATCGGCGCCAGCAGCGCGCGCCAGGTCGAGGACAGCGTCGGCGCCATCCGCAACCTCGACTTCGACGCCGCCGAGCTGGCGCGGATCGACGAGATCGTGAAGGGCTGAGAGCGCCGCAGGGCGGCGGTGCCGCGCCGGCCGGGGTCGGGTAGGACTCCACCCGGTGGGGCCGAGTGGGCCGGGGTCGGGCAGGACTCGACCCAGGTGGCGCCGAGTGGGCCGCGGTCGGGCAGGACTCGACCCAGGTGGGGCCGAGTGGGCCGGGGTCGGGCAGGACTCGACCTGGGTGGCGCCGGGCCGGCCGGGGTCAGGCAGGACGTCACCCCGGTGGTGCCGCGCCGGCCGGGGGCAAGCAGGACTCCGCTCCGCTGGCGCCGCGCCGGCCGCCGCCGTCAGGTGTCCGTGGGCACCCGGTCCAGGAAGCCCAGCACCTGCCGGATGCGGCCCTCCTCGTCCAGTGTGACCACGTCGAACCCGGCCACCGGCGCGGAGCCGTCCGCCTCGCGCACCAGCTCCCAGCCGAAGCGCGCGGTGTCGTGGTGCCCGTCCACGACACCGAGCGGGCGGAACACGAAACCCGGGAACCGCTCGTGGGCCGCCGCGATGACGGCCGCGATCCGCTCGTGCCCGCGGACCTCGGCGAGCGGGTCGGTGTAGCCGCCGTCCGCGGTCCACGCTGCCGCGACCGCCTTGCCGACGGCCGCCGGCCCGGTGGCGTTCCAGGCCTCGAAGTAACGGGCGGCGGCATCCTCGTAACGGTTCGTGTTCGCGGACATGGTGAATCAGCCTCCATCGTGGTCGTATCTCCTGGTCATGGCCCGGATTCGACTCCCGCCGCTCCGGTGTGACCACCATGCCGGAGGAGCACCGGAGCGGTCGATTACCTCCGGCGTCATGCCCAAGGGCCCGTACAGCTCGGTGCATTCCGGCCAGAGCGGGCGGTGAATATGCCAACAGAGTGGCCGGAAAGTCGTGGTGACTCTGTGTCGGCCGTGGCGATACTCGGAGCCAGGGGCACTTCACCGCACAGGCGCCGCACCCAAGCGAGAGCCCGGCCGGCCATCACCGAGGCGACGGGGGAGTGAGACGTGCACGACGAATTCCTGTGCCATGTCACGGCGTACGGCACGTGCGACGGCAGGCGCATCGGCGTACCGCTGGGCACGTACCGCGCGCCGACCCTGGCACTGGCGCTGTGGTGGTTACGGGACCGGGCCTCCTGGATCGCCGAGCGTCTCGATCCGAGCCCCGACGACGCCCCCTTCCCGGCGGGGGCGCTGGTGCCGGTGGCCGACACGGTGGCCGACGTGCCGGCCCTGCTGCGCGCCTGGTGTGCCGACGACATCCGGCAGGAACTGGTCGCCGACGAGCTTGCCGCCGGGCGGCTGGTGCGGATCGCCGCCCACGACGACACCACCGAGTACGAGTTGCTCGCCGAGTCCGTCGACGCGCTGCGCATGCAGCGCACCGTGCCGGCCCTCGTCGTGCCCGTCGCCTGACACGTGTCCGTACTCTCCGCGGGCCCGGACGACCGGGACGCGCGTGGCCCTCGTGCGACGGGTGGCCCGCGTGACGGGCGGCGCCGGCGGGGTGCGGGCGCGTGGCCCCCGTGCGATGGGTGGGTCTGCGTGACGGGCGGCGCCGGCAGGGTGCGCGGCACTGGCGTGACGGGCGGCCCGGCCGCTCCGGAGGCGCGGCGGACGCTCCGCGCGGCACCTGCGTGACAGGCCGGCGAGGCCCGTGCCGTCCTGACCGGCGCCCCGCGGCCGACGGCGGGCGCACGCCCCTCCCGGGGCCCCGGACGTGACAATCGCCACAGTGCGCGCACGTCACACACATCGGGTGGACTGCCGGGCCCGACTCGGGGTACGAGGACTGGTGCAACAGCAATGGGCCGGATCGGGCATTCCTAGAGAGACAGCATGACCGAACACCTGGGCGGGGTAGTGATACCGACTGGTTTCGACGTACCCGTGGAGCCACTGCGCCGCGCCGCGCACTACACCGGTGAACCCGGATGCATCGCCGAAGCGCGCGCCTTCGCGGCGCAGTTCCTGGAGCAACTCAGGACCGAGTGGTGCGCCACCGCCGACCGCCGCGCCGACGGTGAGCTGCTGCTGATGGTCAGCGAACTGGTGACCAACGCCGACCAGCACAGCAGCGGCCCGTACATCCTGGAGCTGGAGGGTACGGACAGCGCCGTCATGGTGTCCGTGTACGACAGCAGCGCGGCTCTGCCCCGCCGCTATCCCAAGGACCCCCACCGCGTGGGCCGGCACGGTCTGGAGATCGTGCACGCCCTGGCTTCAGAGGTCACGGTGGAGCGGGTGCCCGTCGGCAAACGCGTGCGCGCTCGCTTCGAACTGAAGCACTGAGCCGACCGGGCGCGCGGTCCGGCCGAGGACGTGAAGAGAACCGGGGACGCGGCGGAAGCGTGCCGGAGGACGCGTCGAGAGTCGGGAGACCGGGACACGGCGGGAGCGGGCCGGGGGAGCGCCGGCAGCGGGCCGCCCCGGCCTCGCGTCAGGCCGCCTCTTTCGCCGGCCGGGCTCCCTGTCAGGTCTTTCGCCGACCGAACTCCCTGTCAGGCGTGTTCGGCCACGCCTTGTCCGCTTTGTTCAGCGACGTCTGGTTTGTTCAGCGACGTCTGGTCGGCCCCACCCCCTGTCAGACCGAGGCCCCGTCAACCCGGCTCCGGATCAGGCGCAGCCGAGTTCGCCGAGCATGCCCTGGCGCAGCCGGGCGATGATCCGCTTGATCAGCCGTGAGACGTGCATCTGGGAGCAGCCGAGCCGTTCCCCGATCTCCGCCTGGGTCGCTTCCTCGACGAACCGCAGATGGATGATCTCCCGGTCCCTCTCGCTCAGCTCCGCCATCAACGGGGCCAGCGCGTGGAAGTCCTCGACGAGCCGCAGCCCCTCCTCCTCCACGCCGATGAAGTCGGCGAGCACGGCCTCGCCGTTCTCGGGGCCGTCACCGGTGAGGGCGGCGTCCAGGGAGGACGAGTTGTAACCGTTGGAAGCCAGCTGGGCCTCGACCACCTCTTTCACGGAGATGTTCATGAGCGTGGCCAGCTCGGCCACCGTCGGGTCCCGGTCCAGCCGGCTGGACAGCTCCTCGCGTGCCTTGGCCAGCTCCACCCGCAGTTCCTGGAGCCGGCGCGGCACGTGCACCGCCCAGGTGGTGTCGCGGAAGAACCGCTTGATCTCGCCCACGATGTACGGCAGCGCGAAGGAGGTGAACTCGACCTCGCGCGACAGCTCGAACCGGTCGATTGCCTTGATCAGGCCGATCATCCCGGTCTGGACGATGTCCTCCATGTCGTCGCCGCGGCCGCGGAACCGGCCGGCCGCGAAACGCACCAGCGACATGTTCATCTCGATGAGGGTGTTGCGCGCGTACTGGTACTCGTGCGTGCCCTCCTCCACCTCGGCGAGCCGGCGGAAGAACTGGCGGGACAGGTCCCGTGCGTCGCGCGGGGCCACGGACGACGGGTCCGCGATGCCGGGCAGCGGCCCCTCGCCCATCGCGTCCTGCTCGGTCCTCACGGCGACCTGTGCGGTCCTCAAGGCGACCTCTGCCTCCGACCGGATACCGGCGGTGTCCATTGCCTCTCCCACGAAAGTCATGGTTCGACGTCGGTCTCGGTGGTCCGGGTGTCCGGTCCCCGGCCGACGTCCGTGCCCGCCGGGTACCCCCGACCGAGGGCTTCATGCATGCCTGCGCGACCGTTCACCCGGCGGGTACCCCCGGTGACGCCTCGTATGCGCGCTTTCGCGGCACCGGCCCGAAACCGGCACACCGGTGACCAGGTGCCGGAGATGCCCGCCGCCCGGCCTGGCCCGCGTTCCCTCTCGGCGCAATGCCGGGCCCTTGCCCCGAGCCGGGCGGCTCCTAGGCTGACGGGGGTGAGCGAACAGGTGAGCAACGACGCCCGAGTGATCCCCCCGCGGCCGGCGCCCCGCCGCCCCGAGGGGATCCCCCTGCGACCAGTGCCCCACCGCCCGGAAGGGACCCCCCTGCGGCCGGTGCCCCAATGCCCGGACGGCCGCGCCGAGGACAGGGAACCGTTGTGGCGCGATCTGGTCGGTGAGGTGCTGCGCCGCGAGCGCCGGACGCAGCGGCGCACGATCAAGGACGTGGCCGACGCGGCCCGGATCTCGCTGCCCTATCTGTCCGAGATCGAACGCGGCCGCAAGGAGGCCTCCTCGGAGGTCCTCGCGGCCGCCGCCCAGGCGCTCGGTCTGGGGCTCGGCGACCTGCTGTCGCGGGCGCACGGCGAACTGACCGGCCGCACGGCGGGACACCGGCGGCCGGCCGCGGCGCCGCGCCGGCCCCAGGCCGGTCTCTGCCTGGCCGCCTGACCGGCCGACGGTCTCCGGCCCGGCCGCCCGAGAGGGTGGGCGGCCGGGCGGATCCGCGTGCTCCCGGTTCACCCGTCCGGATCTTTCACCGCCCCGGCCGATGAGTTCCGTGCCGCGCACCGGTCGGTACAGGTGACCGCAACGTGCGCCCAGGAGGTGTTCATGACCACAGACGGATTCACCACGTGTCTCTGGTTCGACGGCCAGGCCGAGGAGGCCGCGCAGTACTACGTGTCGATCTTCAAGAACTCCGGCATCGGCAGGGTCGCCCACTACCCCGAGGACGCCCCCGGCACCGCCGGGAGCGTCCTGACCGTCGAGTTCACTGCCAACGGCCACCGGTTCGTCGCGCTCAACGGCGGTCCGCAGTTCACCTTCAACGAGGCGATCTCCTTCCAGATCCCCTGCCGGAGCCAGGACGAGATCGACCACTACTGGGCGAGGCTCACCGAGGACGGCGGCGAGCCCGGCCCCTGCGGCTGGCTCAAGGACAGGTACGGCGTCTCCTGGCAGGTCGTGCCCGAGAGCCTGGCCGCCATGGCCGCGGACCCCGATCCGGAGAAGGCCGGCCGCGCCATGAGCGTGCTGATGGGCATGGGGAAGCTCGACATCGCCGCTCTGGAGAAGGCGTACGCGGGCGAGTAGGTCCCTGAAGGCCGGTCCGGGCGGGGACTTCGGGGCGCGCGGTGGACGCCGGGGCGCGGGACGCTAGCGCGCCTCGGCGAGGATCTCGGTGATGACGTGCCGTGAGTTGTCCGCCAGTGCCGGGTTCGTGTCCCAGTAGTACGGCAGGGCGACCAGCGCGATCGACAGTGCCCAGCCCCGCCCCCGCGCCCACTCCGCGTCGTCGGCGCCGACGGCCTCGCGGAAGACGTCCCGGGCGCCCGGCGGCAGCAGGTTCCACGCCACGATGAGGTCGACGGCGGGATCGCCGACCCCGGCGGTCCCGAAGTCGATCACGGCGCTCAGCCGGCCGCCGTCGACCAGCACGTTCCCCGGGGTCAGGTCCCCGTGGGCCCACACCGGCGGTCCGCTGTGCTCCGGGGCGCGCAGCGCCTCCTGCCACACGGCCGTGACCGCCTCGGCGTCGACCCGCGCGCCCAGCTCGGCGACGGCCGCGCGGGTGGGTTCGCCGCGGTCCCGCAGCGGGCCGCCCCGGTAGCCGGCCGGCCCGTCCTGTGCGGGGATCCGGCGCAGCGCGCGCACGAACGCCCCGAGTTCCCCGGCGAGTGACTCCGGGTCCTCGACGGCCCCCGCCACCGGATTGCGGCCCTCCAGCCAGCGGCAGACGGACCAGGGCCACGGAAAGCCCTCGTCCGGTTCGCCCACCCCCAGCGGCTCGGGCACCGCCACCGGCAGCAGCGGCCCGAGCCGGGACAGCCACAGCTGCTCCCGCCGCACGTCCGGGGCGGCGGCGGCCCGCCGGGGGAGCCGTACCACGAGGTCGGTGCCCAGACGGAACATGGCGTTCTCGGTCCCGGAGGACGCGAGGCGCCGGACCGGCAGGCCGGCCCACCGCGGGAAGCGGCGGGCGACCAGCCGGCGGACCAGCGGGGCGTCGAGGTCGGGTTCGTCCGCGTGCATCTTCCGCGGCTGCAGGCTGTCGATGTCAGTCATCGCGGCCCATCCCAGCGCCTCGGCGCCCCGGTTGTCGAGGCGATTATTCCTCGCGCACTCCTCGCTCAGACCCGGTCGGCCACGATCAGCAGGTACTGGAAGCTGCCGTTGCGGTACGCGGACAGGAAGGTGTCCTCGATGCCCGTGACCAGGTGGTCCGCCTCCTTGCGCAGCTCCCAGTAGGGGATGGTGGCCTGCGTCAGATCCTCGACGTGCACCGGCACCAGCCGGTTGCGGGCCATCGCCCGGAAGTACTCCGAGCGTGGATGGATGTCGCAGATGTAGTGGGCGTTGATCAGCGACACCTCGCGGGAGGCCTGCCCGTAGGTGTCGTTGTAGCAGCCGGTGATCACCACGTACCGTCCGCCCCGGCGCAGCAGCCGGGCGTGCTCGGCGAACAGCAGGTCCAGTTCGACGTACATGGTGGACTCGTTGTTCCACGACGCCGCGTACGCGCCCGTGGTGAAGCCGGTGTCCAGCATGTTGCGGTGGTGGTAGCGCACCCTGCCGTCGATGCCCCGGGCGCGGGCCTGCTCGTTGGCGAACTCGGCCTGCTTGGTGGAGAGGGTGACGCCGTCCGCGTGGCAGCCGTAGCGAAGGTTCGCCACGACGCTGCCGCCGCCGCGGCCGCAGCCGGCGTCGAAGACGCGGTCGTCGGGGGAGAGCGGGCCGAGCCAGGAGGCGAGCAGTTCGGCCTGGGCGTGCTCCAGCCGGTGCAGTTCGGTGGTGATCCGCTCCCGGCGCACGCCGGGGTCGGGCTCGTCGAGCACCGCCACGTCCGCCGCGCCGATGCCGTAGTGGTGGTGGTAGAGGTCGTCGATTCTTCCGAGTTCGAGGTTGACCGGGTTCTCCTCGGCGTTCCAGTAGTCCGCGACGCGGCTCTGGTACGTCGACTGGGCCGGTACCGACGCGGTCATGGACGGGGCGACGGGGGCGCTGGTCAAAGGTGGCTCCTCGTGATGCTGACGGCGTTTCACGGACACTTGGCTTCTCACCAGTAGTCGGGCAGGTGGTAGCGGTGGGTGTTGGTGGCGTGCCACTCGTGGTTGCCGGACACCCAGGCGGCGAGCCCGCGGGCATAGCGCTCCACGAGCGGTGAGGTGGCGGACAGCAGCGCCGACTCCTCCTCGAAGGCCTCCATGATCCGGTTGTGGATCTCGACGGACTTCAGATAGGCGGCCTTCAGCCCGCACCGTTCGCCGGCGGCGACGACCTGCGGCAGGTTCAGGTGGGTCGGGTCGCTCGCCAGCTCCTTGGTGAAGGAGTACAGGTCGTTGACGATGGTGGTCGCGTTGCAGGCCAGGGCGGTGATCCGCTGGATCTCGGGGCGGGCGTACACCGTTTCGGGCAGCTCGTAGCCGTCCACGGCGTCGACGATCGACAGACAGGGGCGGAAGTTGTTGAACTGCCGCATCACCAGGTACTCCCAGACCCGCGGCACGTACCGGGTCTCGGCCCAGGCGGCCTCCGCCAGGTAGCCCAGGTGGAGCCGGGCGATGTCGTGCACGAACCGGCTGGTCTGGCTGGGGGTGGCGAAACCGGCGTAGTCGGCGAGGGCGAAGTGGTACGAGCGCAGCGGACCGTCGGCCCGCACGCCCGCACGCCACTCCTCCTCCAGCTCCGGGATGCCGTGGTAGGGGTCGATCGCCGACTGGGCCATGATCAGCCGGCCGCCGAGGCCGCGGCGCGCTCCGCCCCGGCCCTCGTCCTCCTCGCAGTAGCAGGAGTCCACGACGTTCTCCGCGAGCAGCAGCTGGCCGGCCACGGTCAGCCGCTCCAGGTCGAGGGCGCCCGGATGCTGCAGTACGACGGCCCGACCGAACTGGAAGCCGGAGAAGTCCCCCGCCCAGGCCTCGGGGAACAGGTCCAGGCCGCGGGCCCAGCTCTCCAGCCGGCGGTCGATCTCGGCTGCCTTCCCCGGATCGGCGGGAACGGCCGGCCGGTGGTGCAGACCGGGGATCACCCCGGTGCGCCGCTCCCGGCGCAGGCTCCGGGCGATGTCCGGCGGCCCGGGCAGCGTGTAGGAAGGGGTCGATGCGCTCATGACGTGCTCCGGGCCCTCACTCGGCCGTCCGGCCGACCTGGACGTTCTCGAGGATCCCCGCGGCGTCGGGGACCAGGATGGCCAGCGAGTAGTAGGCCGTGACGAGATACTTGATGATCGCGGCGCCGTCGATGCCCATGAAGCGGACGTTCAGACCCGGCTGGTACTCCTCCGGGATGCCCGTCTGGTAGAGGCCGACGACGCCCTGGTCGGCCTCGCCCGTGCGCAGCGCGATGATGCTGCTGGTGTGGTGGCCGGTGATCGGGATCTTGCCGCACGGGAAGATCGGCACACCGCGCCAGGCGGGCACCTCGTGTCCGTCGACATGCGCGGTGCCCGGCACCAGGCCCCGCTTGTTGCACTGCCGGAAGAAGGCCGAGATCGCCTTCGGATGGGCGAGGAGCACCTTGGTCTTGCGCCGCATCGCCAGCAGCTCGTCCATGTCGTCCGGGGTCGGCGGCCCGGTGAAGGAGCTGATCCGCTGGCCGTGGTCGACGTTGTGCAGCAGCCCGAACTCGCGGTTGTTGACCAGCTCCCACTCCTGCCGTTCGCGGATCTCCTCCACGGTGAGCCGGAGTTGCTGGGCGGTCTGGTCCATCGGGTCGTTGTAGAGGTCGGCGATCCTGGTGTGCACCCGCAGCACGGTCTGGGTCAGGGACAGTTCGTATTCGCGGGGGGAGAGTTCGTAGTCGACGAAGCCGCCCGGCAGTGTCGGCTCGCCCACATGGCCGGCCTGGACGGGAACCTCCGCCTCGCCCTTGCGGTTCATCGGCTTGCGGTGCCGCTCGACATAGGCCTGGAGGTGGGTGGCGAGGGACGGTGCCCGCTCGGTGATCTCCCGCACCACGGCCCAGGGCAGCGCCAGCACCACACCGGCGGTCTCGGCCCGTACGGAGGCCAGCCACAGCGGATCGGACTGGCCGACCGCCTCGTCACCCATCTGGTCGCCGTCGGTGACGACACCGATGATCTCCTCGTCGCCGTACTTGCCCGCGGTGTAGCGGGTGAACCGGCCGTGCACGACGAGATAGGTCTCGGTGACCGGCTGCCCGGCCTCGAACAGCACCTGGCCGGCGCGCACCTCCCGGGGCTGGAAGCGGCTCGCGATGTCCCGCAGCACGTCGGTGTCGGGGTAGCCGCGCAGGATCGGCAGCTCGGTCAGCGTCTCGGGGATGACCCGGATGTCGTCGGCGCCGTTGTGCTCGAAGTGCACCCGCCCGCGGCCGGTGCGCAGCTGCAGGCGGCGGTTGACCCGGTAGGCGCCGCCCTTGACGTCCACCCACGGCAGCGTCTTCAGCAGCCATCGCGAGGTGATGGCCTGCATCTGTGGTTCGGACTTGGTGGTGGTGGCGAGCTGGCGGGCCGCCTGGGTGCTCAGGCTGGTGAGCTGCCCGTCGGCCGGA
Organism: Streptomyces sp. NPDC096012; assembly: GCF_040426375.1. NCBI lineage: Bacteria > Bacillati > Actinomycetota > Actinomycetes > Kitasatosporales > Streptomycetaceae > Streptomyces > Streptomyces sp. NPDC096012. The sequence goes on along the minus strand of NZ_JBEOTD010000041.1, from coordinate 62,054 downwards.
TGCACGGGGTCGGGTTCGTCGACTGCGGGGCCGGTGGCGATGTCCGGAGTGGACACGTTCCCTCCTGCGATGAAGCGGACAGGGGCGAGGCGGTTCGGTCGGTGGTGCGGTGCGTGCACCAGCCAAACAGGAGGCGTGATGTGTGGGTACCGCGTGAAAGGGGCGGTTCTGATCATCAAGAGGTGTAAACCTGCCGTTGAGAGCGTTCTGTGGCGGTTGGGGTGATCGCGCGCCGGTCCGCCGCCTCCGCGCCCTGGCCGGCCCGGGTTTGGTTCCGGGCCGCTCGGCGCGCGTGCCCACCGAGGGGTCGCTAGCGTGAGGTACCGGGGCAGACCGGCTGACGAGAGGGCCCGGACCATGGCTGTGCGACCCGAAGGAACGCCCTGCTGGGCCGATGCGATGTTCGGCGACGTCGAGGGAGCCAAGCGCTTCTACGGCGACGTCCTCGGCTGGACCTTCGGCGACTCCTCGTCGGAGTACGGCCACTACACGCAGGCATACGTGGACGGCAAGGCGGTGGCCGCGGTCGTGCCGCCGATGCCCGGCCAGGAGGGGCAGTCGCAGTGGTGTCTGTACCTCGCCTCGCCGGACGCCGTCGCCACCGCGGCGCGCATCCGGGACAACGGCGGCGAGGTCCTGATGGAGCCGATGCAGGTCGGCGACTTCGGCACCATGTGCCTGGCCCGTGAGCCCAGCGGGGCGGTCTTCGGGGTGTGGCAGGCCGGCACCCATGAGGGCTTCGAGGTGACGGCGACGCCGGGCGCCTACTGCTGGGCGGAGGTCTTCACCCGTGAGCCGGAGCTGACCGACGCCTTCCTGTGCGCCGTCTTCCCCTACCGGATGACGGAGATCGAGGACGCCGCGGTGGACTTCCGCATGTTCCGGATCGGCGAGGACACGGTCCTCGGCCGGATGCGGATGACGGACGACTTCCCGCCCGAGGTGCCCTCGTACATCAACATCTACTTCGCGGTGGACGACTGCGACGAGGCCGTCGCCCGGGCCGTCAAGCTCGGCGCCATCCTCCGCTTCGGTCCGATGAGCAGCCCCTTCGGCCGGTTCGCGGCGCTCAGCGACCCGCAGGGCGCGAACTTCTCGGTGATCGACATCACGGTGACCGACGGGGAGATGCCCCGGGTCAGGGACGTCTGACCGGGCCGGGAACACCGGCGGGCGCGGCCATGGCATGATCGGGCGCATGCGTGAACGTGTGGTGGCCGCGTGCGACGGGGCTTCGAAGGGGAACCCCGGACCGGCCGGATGGGCATGGGTGGTCTGCGAGGGCGACGAGCGGACCCCGGGCCGCTGGGAGTCGGGCCCGCTGGGCCGGGCCACCAACAACGTCGCCGAACTGACCGCCCTGGAGCGGCTGCTGGCGGCCGTCGAGCCCGATGTGCCGCTGGAGATCCGGATGGACTCCCAGTACGCGATGAAGGCCGTCACCACGTGGCTGCCCGGCTGGAAGCGCAACGGCTGGAAGACGGCCGCCGGGAAGCCGGTCGCCAACCAGGACCTGGTGGTCCGGATCGACGGCCTCCTCGACGGCCGCTCCGTCGAGTTCCGCTACGTGCCGGCCCACCAGGTCGACGGCGATCCGCTGAACGACTTCGCCGACCGTGCCGCCAGCCAGGCGGCCATCGTCCAGGAGGCGGCCGGCAGCGCCCTCGGTTCCGCCGAGCCGCCGCCCTCGCCCGACACCCCCAAGGCGTCCGGGGCACCGCGCGGGAAGGCGCCCCGCCGCACCGGCGGCGGGCCGTCCCCACGCACCCTCAAGGCGAAGTTCCCCGGCCGCTGTCTGTGCGGCCGCTCCTACGCGGCCGGCGAGTCCATCGCCAAGAACGCGCAGGGCTGGGGCCACCCGGAGTGCCGTACCGCCGAGGCCTGATCAGACGTCGAACGTGTAGTGCTTCGTGTGGTCCAGCAGCTGCGCCGGACGCACGTCGTTCCACGGCTTCATCGTGTCGTTCAGGTCCACGACGTCCGGGGTGCCGCCCGTGGGCACGTACCCGGCCCCCGGGTGCCGGCGCTGCCACTCCGCCCACAGCTTGTCGACGTAGGCGTGGTGCAGCCAGAACACCGGGTCGTTGGGGGAGACCCCGGTGGCCATCTGCCCGCCCACCCACACATGGACCCGGTTGTGCAGGTTGACCCCGCGCCAGCCCTCCAGGTGGTTGCGGAAGCCGTCCGAGGCGCTGTTGTACGGCGCCATGTCGTACGTGGCCATCGCCAGCACCGACTCCACCTCCGCCGGCGTCGGCAGCTCGCGCACGCCCGTGCCGAGCGAGCGGCGCAGGAAGGTACGGCCGTCCACCCGCACGTTGACCGGCCAGTTCCCGGTGGACGCGGCGAACGGGCCGTCCATCACCCGGCCGTCCGAGCTGCGCCCGGTGCCGCCCAGGAAGTCCGGACCCCACAGCGAGGCGCGGACCGTGCGGTCGGTGCTCCAGTCCCAGTAGGGCAGCGCCACCGAGGAGTCCACCGACTGCAGCGCCGCCTCGAAGTCGAGCAGGAATCTGCGGTGCCAGGGCAGGAAGGACGGTGAGCGGTGCCCGGTGCGCTCACCGCTGTCGGTGTCCGCCATGATGAACTCGTTGTGTGTGCGGACGAATTCGTCATAGCGCCCGCTGCGCTTGAGCTCGATCACGGCGTCCGTGAACTTCTTCTTCTCGCCGGCGGTCAGGACGGCCTGGTTCTTGCGAACGGTCATGGTGCGCGGTGCTCCGTAAGTCTGTGCGTCGGCGGTCAGTTGGCGGGCAAGGGCAGCAGCGGCGCGCCCTGCAGCTCGTTCACCGCGGCGCGGGCGGCGGCGCGCGGGGTGGGGACCGGGTCGTAGTGGCTGACGACGCTGATCCAGCTGCCGTCGGCGTTCTGCATCACGTGCAGCTGCACCCCGTCCACGAACACCGCGTACCCGCCGCCGTGTTCGTGGTGGTGACCGCCGCCGCCCGACGGCCGGCCCTGTATCCGGCGGCCCTTGTAGACCTCGTCGAAGTCGAAGGTGACCGGCGCGGTGTGGTCGTGACCGGCGGCCGAGGTGCCGGGGGCGACGGCCAGGGCGTGCGGAGCGGCTACGGCGGCGGCCGAGGCGGTGGCGGCGAGCGCGGCCGCCGCGGTGATCGCGCGACGCCGGGTGATGTCGGGCATGCGGGTCCTCCTGGAGGGTGTTCCTGCGGTGACGACGCATGCCTATCCGGAGGTCCGTGAACGCGGGAAATTCCCCCGGACCGGTTGGCTGCGATCCGGACAATTGGCCACATGTCCTACAGTGTTGAACCAAGATGATCTTGTTGTGGTGCCGGGCCGGTCCGCTCCGGAAGGGGCAATTCCTTGCCGTACCGCCCCCGTTCCCGGTGATCTTTCGCGTGCGCCGCCCGTCCGAGTGGCGCGGCTCACCACGGGAATCTGGCGGGATCGGGTGGTCCGACACCCTGCTACCCTGCGATGCCGAACGATCACGTCGGGTGACTGCGAGGGTGTGTACGGTGAAGGTCGTCTGTGTCGGTGGAGGGCCCGCGGGCCTGTATCTCGCCATCCTGCTGAAACGGCGGGACCCCTCGCACGACGTCACCGTCCACGAACGCAACCCGCAGGGCTCGACCTACGGCTGGGGCGTGACGTACTGGCGCGGCCTCCTCGACAGGCTCCGGGAGCACGACCCCGTCTCGGCGCGGGCGATCGAGGAGCACTCGGTGCGCTGGAGCGAGGGCGTCGCCCACGTCGGCGACCTGGCGACCCGTCAGCACGGGGACGAGGGCTTCGGCATCGGACGCCACCGGCTGCTCGACCTGCTCGCCGACCGCGCCCGCGACCTGGGCGTACGCCTGGAGTACGAGAGCGAGATCACGGAACCTCCCGCCGGCGCGGACCTCGTCGTCGCGGCCGACGGCGTGCACAGCGCCCTGCGCGGCCGGTGCGCCGAGCAGTTCGGCACCCGGACCACCACCGGCCGCAACCACTACGTCTGGCTCGGCACGACCAAGGTGTTCGACTCCTTCACCTTCGCCTTCACCGAGACCGCGCACGGCTGGATCTGGGCCTACGGCTACGGATACGGCGACGGGCACAGCACCTGCGTCGTCGAATGCTCCCCGGAGACCTTCACCGGCCTCGGCCTGGACCGGGCGGACGAGGGCGAGGGGCTCGCCCTGCTGGAGAAGCTCTTCGCCGGCATCCTCGACGGCCACCCCCTCATCGCCCGCGGCGGAGCCGGCTGGCTGAACTTCCGCACCCTCACCAACCGCGCCTGGCACCACGGCAACCTGGTCCTGCTCGGCGACGCGGCCCACACCACCCACTACTCCATCGGCGCCGGCACCACCCTCGCCCTGGAGGACGCCATGTGCCTCGCCGGAGCCCTGCACGAGCACACCGGCCTGACCGGCGCCCTCGCCGCCTACCAGCGCCGGCGCCAGGCCGAGCTGCTGTCCGCACAGAGCGCGGCCCGCTACAGCGCCCAGTGGTACGAGAACCTGCCCCGCTACATCCACCTCCCCCCGCACCGGATGTTCGCCCTGCTCGGCCAGCGCCACTCACCGCTGCTGCCGTACGTCCCGCCGCAGCTCTACTACGGCCTCGACAGGGCGGCCGGGCGGCTGGAGGTGCTGCGCAGGCTCAAGCGCTGGCTCGGGCCGAGGGCGGCACGGGCCCTGCACGCCCGCTCGACCGCCCACCGGGACTGACCGGCCCCCCTGCCCGGGCGCCGGAAATGGACGCGTTGATGAAGGGTTCACCCGATAGGGTGAATTCCCGTTCACCTCGCAGCCGCGTCGTCCGCAGGAGCGTCGATGGACCCCGCAAGCCCGATACCCCGGCCGCCCGGCACCCCGGCCCCCGCACCCCCGCTGCGGGACCGGCTCACCATCCCGGTGCTGGCGTCGGGCGGCATCCTCATGGCGGTCATGCAGACCGTGGTCATCCCCCTCCTGCCGGACCTGCCCCGGCTCACCGGTGCCTCGGCCGCCACCGTCTCGTGGATGGTCACCGCGACCCTGCTCTCCGGCGCCGTCCTCACCCCCGTGCTCGGCCGGGCCGGCGACATGTACGGCAAACGCCGGGTCCTCACGGCCGCGCTCGCCCTCATGACCCTCGGGTCGGTGATGTGCGCCCTGTCCCGCGACATCGGCGTGCTCATCGCCGCCCGCGCGCTGCAGGGCGCCGCCGCCTCCGTCGTCCCGCTGTCCATCAGCATCCTGCGCGACGAACTCCCCCCGGAGCGCCGGGGATCGGCGGTGGCGCTGATGAGCTCCACCGTGGGCATCGGGGCCGCCCTCGGCCTGCCCCTGGCCGCGCTGGTCGTGCAGTACGCCGACTGGCACACCCTGTTCTGGCTGACCGGCGCCCTCGGCGCGCTCGGTGTGACGGCCACCTGGTGGGCCGTCAAGGAATCCCCCGTCCGGGAGCCCGGCCGTTTCGACGTCCTGGGCGCGCTGGGCCTGGCCGCCGGTCTCGTGTGCCTGCTGCTGGGCGTCTCCCAGGGCGGCACCTGGGGCTGGGGCAGCGCCCGGGTCCTCGGGCTGTTCGGCGCGGCCGCGGTGGTCCTCGCCCTGTGGTGGTGGCAGCAGCTGCGCGCCGAACGGCCGCTGGTCGACCTGCGCCTGGTCACCCGGCCGCGGGTCGGGCTGTCCCATGTGGCGGCCCTGCTGACCGGGTTCGCCTTCTGCGCCAACACCCTGGTCACCGCCCAGCTGGTGCAGGCCCCCGAGGCCACCGGTTACGGGCTCGGCCTGTCCATCGTCGCCACCGGTATGTGCCTGCTGCCCGGCGGCGTCACCATGCTGCTGTTCTCCTCGCTGTCGGCCCGTATCTCCGCCGCCCGCGGTCCGCGGATCACCCTCGCCGTCGGCGCCGCCGTCATCGCCTGCGGCTACGCCCTGCGCATCGCCGACAGCCGTGACCTGTGGATGATCATCCTGGGCGCGACCGTCGTCGCCACCGGCACCACCCTCGCCTACTCCGCTCTGCCGACGCTGATCCTGCGCTCCGTCCCGGCCGGGCAGACCGCCTCCGCCAACGGCGTCAACGTCCTCATGCGCACCATCGGCCAGGCCGTCTCCAGCGCCGCCGTCGCCGTCGTCCTGGTCCACCACAGCAGCCCGGTGGCCGGGACACCCGTACCCACCCTGCACGGCTACCTGCTCGCCTTCGCGATGGCGGGCGCCGTCGCGCTCGCGGCCTGCGCCACGGCGCTGTCCATCCCGGGCGACGCCCCCTCCGGCGGCACCGGGCGCGCGCGGGGCGCCACCCGGGGCACCCGCGACGAGGCCATGGAGGGAGCGTGAGCACCGCACCCGGCCCGGAAGAGACCGCCACCCCCCGGACCGCGCCCGCCCCCGCACCCTTCGCGCCGTCCGCGCCCGCCGCGACGTCCGCGCCCTTCGCGACGTCCGCGTCCGAAGCACCCGCCCCCCCGGCCCTCCGCGGGGCCTCGGCGTCATGTACGGCATCGCCCTGTGGCCCGCACCTGTGGGAGAACGACGCCGACGTCGTCGCCGACCGCTATCGGCCCGTCGTACAGGCGCAGTTGACACCCGCGGGCTGAGCCGGCCGCCGGTGTCCGGAACCGCCCGGCACCGGAGGCGGTCGAGGAAGTGGTTCGCGACGCCTGTCACCCGCGGGGGGCGGACGAAGCGCCGGCCGCGCACCGGAGCGGTCCGTTCCGCGGAACGCGCGCCGGATGACACACTGACCGCCATGGACGAACGCGTGATGGGCAGGTCGGGTCAGTGGGCGTCGGTGGTCGGTCTCGGCACCTGGCAGCTGGGCGCCGACTGGGGTGAGGTGGACGACAAGGAGGCCCTCTCCGTCCTGGAGGCGGCGGCCGAGTCGGGTGTCACCTTCTTCGACACGGCGGACGTGTACGGCGACGGGCGCAGCGAGGAGACCATCGCCGCGTTCCTGCGCGGCCGGCCCGATCTCCATGTGCTGGTGGCCACCAAGATGGGCCGCCGGGTCGAGCAGATCCCGGAGAACTACGTCCTGGACAACTTCCGCGCCTGGAACGACCGGTCCCGCCGCAACCTCGGCGTCGACCGCGTCGACCTGGTGCAGCTGCACTGCCCGCCCACCGCCGTCTACTCCTCGGACGAGGTGTTCGACGCCCTGGACACCCTGGTCGAGGAGGAGCGCGTCGCGGCGTACGGGGTGAGCGTGGAGACCTGTGCGCAGGCGCTGACCGCGATCGCCCGGCCGAACGTGGCGAGCGTGCAGATCATCCTGAACCCGTTCCGGATGAAGCCCCTGCGCGAGGTGCTGCCCGCCGCCCGGGAGGCCGGCGTCGGCATCATCGCGCGGGTGCCGCTCGCCTCCGGCCTGCTGTCCGGCAGGTACACGAAGGACACGGTGTTCGCGGCGGACGACCACCGCACCTTCAACCGGCACGGCGAGGCCTTCGACCAGGGCGAGACCTTCTCGGGCGTCGACTACGAGACCGGTGTCGAGGCGGCCGCCGAGTTCGCCGCGCTGGCCCCCGGGGACTTCACACCGGCCCAGCTGGCGCTGCGCTGGATCATCGACCAGGACGGCGTGACCACGGTGATCCCCGGTGCGCGCAACACGCGGCAGGCCCGTGCGAACGCGGCCGCCGCCAAGCTGCCGCCGCTGCCGGCGGAGACCTCCGCCGCGATCCGGGAGTTGTACGAGCGGCGGATCAAGGACCAGGTCGAGCACCGCTGGTAGGCGCCGCAGGTCGCCGTGGACGCTTGCCGTTTGAACGAACGGCCGTACGGTTACACGCAACCGCATGACGGAGGAAGCAGTGCGTCGAGGGCGCGACGAGACCGAGGAGGAACGGGCCGACCGGATGTGGGGTGAACTCATCCAGGAGGTCCGGGTGGCCCAGACGGGCGTGCAGATCCTCTTCGGCTTCCTGCTGACGGTGGTCTTCCAGCCCAAGTACACCCAGCTCACCACCGTCGACCAGGTCATCTACATCGTGACCGTCGTCCTCGGCGCCTGTGCGACCGGCGCCCTCATCGGCCCGGTGTCCCTGCACCGGCTGGTCTCCGGCCGCCGGGTCAAGCCGCAGGCGGTCCGGCTTGCGTCGCGGCTGACGTTCGTCGGCCTGGTCCTGCTGCTCGTCACGATGACGTCGGCACTGCTGCTGATCCTCCGGGTGGCCACGCACGACGCCTACGTCCCCTACCTGGTCGCGGCGGTCGTCGCCTGGTACCTCGTCTGCTGGTTCGGCCTGCCCCTGTGGGCCCGCCGCAAGCACACCTCCCGGGCGGACGAGCCGGCCGTGGCCCCGGGGCCGGACGAGGGTCACCGGCCCCGCACCTAGAGCCCTCTGGCCACCGGCCCCCGCACCTAGAGCCCTCTGGCCTGCGCGGCCCCGACTGGTGCGGCACCCGGGAGACTTCAGCGGGCGGCGCGGGCCGGGGCGGTGCCTTCCAGTGCCCGCAGCCGGCGGTCGTGGATCCCGCCGAGCAGCAGCACGGAGAGCACGGCCCCGATCAGGGCGCAGAACATGTCCCACTGGGTGTCCCACACATCGCCCTGGGTGGCGAGGAACGCGTCCGCGCCGTGGCCGCCGATCTCGGCCGCCAGCCACTCCAGCAGCTCGAAGCAGGCGCTGAAGGCCAGGCAGACGCAGACGGTCAGCGGGGCCAGCCAGCGGCTGCCGCGCAACGGCGAGGTGCGGCTGAGCAGTTCACGGACCAGGACGGCCGGCACGAAGCCCTGCACGAGGTGCCCGAAGCGGTCGTAGGGGTTGCGGTCGAGGCCGAGGGCGTCGCGCACCCAGTCGCCCGCCGGGACCTGCGCGTAGGTGTAGTGGCCGCCCACCGCGAGGACCAGCGTGTGCACGGTCAGCAGTCCGCACAGCAGGCCGGTCAGCGGGAAGCGGCGCCACAGCAGCACCACGAGGGGCAGGCCCGCCAGCGCCCACACGGTCTCCAGGAACCAGGTCGTGCGGTCCCGCGCACCCCAGGCGGACAGGGCGAGTCCGAGGGCGGCGATCCCGGCGAACACGACGGGCGGCACGCGGCGAGGCGGGGCGTGCGGGGCGGAGTGCACTGCGGTCACGGCGGGGCTCCTCGCCTCGGGGCGTCGTCGGAGCCCCATGGTGGCGCCGGGCCGGGGGGCCGGGCATGAGTACGGCTACTCAGCCCCGGAGAGGATCTCCGCGAGGAACTCGTCGACCGGGACGCTCTCGTGCCCCGGTGCGACGATGCGATGGGTCTCGCGCAGGAACGCCGCGACGGCGGGCGCCCAGGCGAACACCACCGCGTGATGCCGGCTGCCGTCGGACCGGTGCTCGCCGAGGAACTCCAGGCGCAGTTCGCGCAGCATTCCGTCACCGGTGGGCCGCAGCCGGACGTCGCCGATGCCGACCGGCCCGGTCAGGCCGTCGGAGAGCATCTGCCGGTCCAGCCGCCAGCGGGCCAGCACATGGCCGTCGTGGCCGAAGACGGCCGTGACGGCGAACGGGTCGTCCGCGTCGTAGCTGAGATGGGCGAGCACGGGACACCGGTCGGTGCTTCCCGCGCGAAGCTGTACCACCAGCGTCTTGTACACGAACGAGTTCACGCGAGGGCCTCCGGAGCAGTCGGCGTAGAGACCTCTAGTACCCCCGTCCCGCCCGGAATGCTCACCCGTGCGCATGATTCGGCGCGGGTTTCGCACAGCGCGGCTCGCCGCGACGGCCCCGGCCGGCCGCCCGGGCGGCGGGTGCTCCCGGCACGGGGCGCCGGCCGAACGCCTCGCACGGGGCGGCCGCTTCAGCCGAACGCCTCGCGCCGGACGGCCCCGTCAGCCGAACGCCTCGCGCAGGGCGGGCAGCAGGGTCTTCGCCGACCAGTCCAGGTACTCGGGCTGCGTGTCGCCGCCGATCTGCACGAGGGCGATCTCCCCGAACCCCGCCTCGGCGTAGGGCCGCACGGCCTCCACGAAGTCGTCCGGATCGTTGCCGCAGGGGATGGCGGAGGCGACGTCGTCCTGGGTCACGAACTGCGTCGCGGCCTCGAAGGAGTCCGGGTGCGGCAGTTCGGCGTTCACCTTCCAGCCGAGCCCGAACCAGCGGAACTGCGAGTGGGCGCGCTTGATCGCGGTGCCCCGGTCGGGGTCGTAGCAGACCGGAAGCTGGCCGACCCGCGGCTTGCCCGTGCCGCCGTGCCGGTCGAAGGCGTCGAGCAGGCCCGCCTTGGGTTCGGTCGCGATGACCAGGTCGGCGAGATGTCCGGCGAGCTTGCAGGAGCGCTCCCCCGAGACGGCGATGCCGATCGGCGGGGCCTGGTCCGGGAGGTCCCACAGGCGTGCCGACTCCACGTCGTAGTGCTGGCCGTGGTGGGTGACATGGCCGCCTTCGAACAGCGCGCGGATGATCTGCACCGCCTCTTCGAGCATCTCGTGCCGGACGTCCACGGGCGGCCAGCCGCCGCCCACCACATGCTCGTTCAGGCTCTCGCCGGCCCCGAGTCCGAGCCGGAACCGGCCTTCGGACAGCAGCTGCACGGTGGCCGCCTTCTGTGCCACCACCGCCGGGTGGTAGCGAAGGATCGGGCAGGTCACGTAGGTCATCAGCGGGATCCGCGAGGTGGCCTGGGCGGCGGCGCCCAGCACGCTCCACGCGTACGGGGCATGCCCCTGGGAACGCAGCCACGGAAAGTAGTGGTCCGAGGTCACCGAGAAGTCGAACCCGGCCTCCTCGGCCTGCACCAGGTGGTCCACCAGCTCCCGGGGTCCGGCCTGTTCGGTCATCATCGTGTATCCGATTTGCACCATAAGACGCGAGTCCCCTGGTCGGCCGCGGGGAAACGGGCCTGTCGGGGATCAGCGCTCCGGCACCCGGAACGTCTGCAGGAACGTCTTCAGCGCCAGCCGGTCGGCCGCGTCGTTCCAGTCCGCGGCCGGGGTGGTGAAGCGCAGGGAGAACCCCCGGCCGCCGCCCAGCAGGAATCCGCGCCCGAAGGTGTGCACCCGCCCGTTCCCGGTCCCCGCCAGCCATTCGAGGTCGGCGGCCCGACGGCCCTGGTAGGTGGTGGCCCGGATCTCGCCGACGCGCCGGTAGCCGGGCAGTTTGCGCAATTCGGGCTCGACCTCGTCCCGCCAGACGGTGACCGGGTCCCGCCCGACGCGCTCGCTGTAGGTGACGGCGAGGGTGGGGGAGGTGCCGCTCGTGCCGAAGGTGACGCGGTAGGCGGGACCCGTCGTCTGGGTGGCGAGCCGCTTCCAGCCGGCGGGGAGCGCCACCGAGAAGCCCTCCGGCGCCGTCAGGCGCCGGTAGCCGTCCGGCAGGGCGGAGGCGGAGGCGGAGGGGGAGGGGGAGGGCGCCGAGGTGGGGGAGGCGGTGGGGGCCGGGCCCGCGGGGTCCGTGCCGGCGGTGGCGGTGGCGCCCGGCGGGGCGTCCGCCGTGTCCGTGCCCGGCAGCAGCCGGGTCACGGCGAGGACCGCGGCCGTGACGGTGACCGCGGCCAGCAAGGTGCCCAGGACCAGGGAGCGCCGCCCCCGCCCCGGCGCGGGGAACCGTACGCCCCGGTAGGCGCCGCGCACCCGGAAGCCGGGGGCGGGATCCCGGTCCGCGTCGGTGCCCTCGGTCAGGGCCCGGGTCAGCGCCTCCCGGGCCACCGGCCGGGTCAGCCGCTCGCCGGCGTCCTTGCGCAGCAGCCCCAGCACGATCCGGGTCAGTGGGCCCGCCCGCAGCGGGGTGCGCAGGGGCAGCCGGTCCACGGCCCGGAGGGTGGCCTCCGGGCGGCCTCGATCCCGGAACGGCGGGCGGCCCTCCACCATCGTGTAGAGCAGTGCGCCCAGCGCCCACAGATCGGTGCCCGGGCCGATGTGCTCGTCGCGGGCCTGCTCCGGCGAGGCGTACGACGGCGCCGTGAGCCGCGGGACCAGGGTCGACCCGGCGAGCCCGAATCCGGCGACCACCACGGGTCCGTCCTCCCGCACCAGGAGCTGGGCGGGGCTCAGCTCGCCGTGGGTGATCCCTGCCTCGTGCGCGGCGTCGAGCACGTCGAGCACGTCGAGGCCGATCCGCGCCGCCCGGGCCGGGCTGAAAGAGCCCTCACGGTCCAGGAGTTCGCCCAGACACGAGCCGCCGACCCACTCCGTGACCATCCACAGGCTGCCGCCCTCCACCACCGCGTCGACGACCGCGGCGACCCGGCCGGGGATCAGCAGACGCATGCGCTCGGAGGTGCGGACGATCCGCGCGGCGACCCGGCGCGCGGTGTCGTCGGCGGAGGGCTCCGGAAGAGCCGACTGCGCCACCAGCCGGGGCTGCGCCACCGCCACGTCCTCGGCGTACCACCACAGGCGGTTGGTCTCGCGGCTGAATACCTCGAGGAGCCGGTACCGCCCGGCGACCAGCTCGTGTCCGCAGACGTGCGACTTGCCCATGGTCATCCCTCGCGCAACCCCCGGTCGGTGTCTCCCAGAGGTACGCGGGGAGCCCGGGGGTCCGTTCAAAGGATCCTCGACCCAAGTCACCGCACCGCCTTCCATTCCATCGCCCAGGCCGCGCCCCGGGTTGCGGACGGCGGCCCCCAGAGGCTCTTCGACCTGCGGGTTACCGAAGGTAAGCAGGAGCTGCGGTTCCCGTCACAGCAAGGAGAAGCCGTCGGCCCAGCCGATGAGTTCCCCGGGTGCCGTGTTGCCCCCGCACACCACGAGCCCGATCCGGGCGTCTCCACCGACGCGTTCGAGCACCTGCCGGGCCGCGGGCAGCAGGCAGCCCGCGGCCGGCTCGGCCCACACCTTGGCGTGTTCGGCGAGTTCCAGGCAGCCGCGCACGGCGTCCCGGTCGGTCACCACCAGGACCTCCTCGACGAGGACGGAGACATGGTCGTACGTCAGCCGGGTCACCGAGGGCGGGCTGAGCGTGGTGACCAGCGACGACAGCGGTACCGGTACCGGACCGCCCGCCCGCAGCGCCGCGGACATGGACTCGGCGCCCTCGGTCTCCACGCCCCACACGCGCACGCCCGGCCGCCGGGCGCGCAGCGCCGCCGCGACTCCGGCGATCAGCCCGCCGCCGCCGATGCTGACGACGACGTCCGTCAGTTCACCGGCGTCCTCGGCCAGTTCGAGCCCCACCGTGCCCTGCCCGGCGATCACGACCGGGTCGTCGAAGGGGTGGACCAGCGTCAGCCCCTCGTCGCGCAGCCGTGTCATCAGTCTGAACGCGCTGTCCATGCCGTCGGTCAGCCGTACCGAGGCGCCCGCCTGCGCCGCGATCTCGATGGAGCGGGCGGGCGCGGTCCGCGGCATCACCACGGTCGCCTTCACGTCCAGGGCCGTCGCCATCACCGCGAGGGCGATCCCGTGGTTGCCGCCGCTGACCGCGACCACGCCCGCCGCCCGCTCCGCCTCGCTCAGCGACAGCAGCTTCGCCGTGGCTCCGCGGGCCTTGAACGAGCCGGTCCGCTGGAGCAGTTCGAGCTTGGCGGTGACGGGGGCGCCGAGCAGCGCGGTCAGGCCGGGGCTCGGCACGGTCGGCGTCCGTACGATGTGTCCGGCGATCCGCTGGGCGGCGGCTTCGATGTCCGAGATGCCGATCAAGGTGGGTCACCCTTCCGGCGCGGGGACGGGAACCGCGCCGTGCGCACCTTGACCCGCGAGGACGGCAGAGGTCAACGCCGTTTCGCAGTACGGCCGCGGCGGCTACAGCACGCGGTGCGTCAGGTGGTCCAGGAGCAGGTGCAGCTCCTCGGCGGCCCGGCCCGCCAGGGGCACGTCGGCGAGCAGCGCCCGCGCGGCAGCCGTCCGGACCCGCGCCTCGGCCACCGCCGCCGCACGGCCACCCGCCTCCTCGATCAGCGCGGCCACTTCGGCGGCCCACTCCGGCGACCCGAACCCGGCCGACTCCTGTGCGGGGGGCTGGGGGGCCGGCGTTTCGGTGGTGCGGGCGGGGGAGTCGGGCGCGGCCGGTCGTGCGGCCTGTGCGGGTGGGCGGGGTGGGGCCGGTTCGGCGGTCCGGGTGGATGAGCCGAGCGCTGTTGACCGTGTGGCCTGTGCCGGTGGGCGGGAGGTGGGCGGTCGTGTGGCCTGTGCGCCGAGCGTGGCCGACTCCGCGGCCCGGCTCGGGGAGTCGAGCAGGGCGGACAGCCGTCGGGACGCCGGGGCGCCGAGGGCGACCAGCACCGGGAACGTCTTCTTGCCCTCCCGGAGGTCACCGCCGACGGGTTTGCCGGTGACGGCGGGGTCGCCCCAGATCCCCAGCACGTCGTCGACGAGCTGGAAGGCGATGCCGAGATGGCGTCCGGCCCGGTCCAGCGCGGTGACGGTCGCCTCGGGCGCCCCGCCCAGCGCCGCGCCCAGCGCGGCGGCACAGCCCAGCAGCGCGCCGGTCTTGCCCTCCGCCATCCGCCGGTACTCCTGGGGTGTCACCCGCTCGGGCCCGGTCCACGGCCGGGCGGCGAACAGCAGGTCGTCGGCCTGGCCGCGGACCAGATCGGCGAGCGCGGCAGAGAGCAACCGCAGGGCGCCGGGACCGCGCGGCACGGTCGCGAGGGTGTCCACCGCCAGTGCGAACAGGGCGTCCCCGGCGAGGACGGCGGGACCGGTGCCGTACGCCTTCCAGACGGCGGGGCGCCGTCGCCGGGTGGCGTCGCCGTCCATGATGTCGTCGTGGAGCAGCGAGAAGGCGTGCACCAGCTCGACCGCGACGGCGGCCGGGACGCCGGCCGTCGCGTCGGCGCCGGCCGCCTCGGCGCCGAGCACCGCAAGCGCCTGCCGTACGCCCTTGCCGCCCGGTGCCGTGGCGGGGGCCCCGCCGACCTCGCACCAGCCGAAGGAGTACCCGGCCATCTCGGCGACCCACGGGTGCATCCGGCCGACCGCCTCGGTCAGCGCCGGCCGCACCAGATCCCGGCAGCGGGCCAGGTTCTCGACGGGGCTGAGCGGCACCCGCACCGCCGTGTGCAGCGCGGTCACCGTACGACCTCCGCGTCCCGCGCGTCCCGCGTGCCCCGGACGGCCTGGGGACCCGGCGCGACCTGCGTCTCCGGCCCGACCTGCGTCTCCGGCCCGACCTGCGTCTGCGGCGCGACCCGCCTGTCCCGATCGTCCTCCACGCCCCGCACGGTCTGCGTGCGGACGCCGAACTCCCGCTGGGCCCGGGTCACCATCTCCCGGGCGTGCTTGAGGCCGCTGCGGTCCAACGTCTCGGCCAGCTCGGCGAGTTCCGCCGCCGTCTCGGCGCGGTCCCGGCCGAGGCGGGCCAGTGACTTGGTCAGGCCCAGCCGGGCCAGCGCCTCGCCGCGCGGCTCGCTCATCGCGCGGAACTCCTCCAGCGCCAGCTCGTACATGTCCCTGGCCTCGGCGTGACGCCCGGCGCGGTAGAGGACGTTGCCGCGCATCTTGTGGTTGTAGGCGAGCGCGCTGGAGAGGTTCATGGCACGGCAGCCGGCCTCCGCCTCGGACAGCAGTTCCAGCGCCCGCCCGGTGTCACCGTCGCGTACCGAGAGGATGTCGGCGAGTCCGCGCAGTGCCCACGCGTGCCCCCGCCGGTCCTCGGCCCGCTCCGCTATCTGCGCGGCTTCCTCGAACAGGGCGTAGGCCCGGTCGAAGTCGCCGGTGTTGCGGTGCATCTGCGCGATGCCCTCCAGGGCCCACACCGTGTGCCGGGCCTCTCCCCGCTTGCGGGCCTCGGCCAGCAACTGCTCGTGCAGCCGGCCGACCGCCTCGTAGTCCCCCTGGATGCGGCCGGTCTCCGCGAGTCCGGCCAGCGAGTACCCGCGGACCACGACGTCCCCGCCCAGCTCACCGAGTTCGGCCGCGAGCTTCAGCAGCCGCCAGGCCAGCGGGAACGCCCCGCGCTGCCGGGCCAGTGTGCCGCCGCTCCACAGGGCCCAGGCCCTGGCCGCCGTGTCCCCGGCGGCGCGGGCGGCCCGGTAACTCGCCTTCCAGGCCCGGTCCGCTTCCCGTATCCGGCCGAGCCGCCGTTGGGCCTCGGCCACGGCGAGCCCGCAGCGCGCCGCCTCCGCGGGCCGTCCGGCCCGTTCGGCCTCACGCAACCGCTCGGTGCCCTCGGCCAGCACCTCCACCAGCGAGGAGTTCACGGACAGGGTGGTCAGGGCGCCCTGGTACTCCGGGGCGAAAGCCTTGCCGTACATGCGTACCCTTCTATACACGGAGTGTATACATGTCGTGTATAGCATCTCGGAAACATGCCCCGGCCCTCAGGGTCGGGGCATCGGTCTGTTGACGATCAAGACGCCGGTGCGGCGGGGCGGGTTGCCCGCCTGGAAGGGATCACATGTGAAGGTTCAGTGCTGCTGCGCCTTCTGGGGTGTCAGCTCGCTCGGCCGCACCACGACATGGCCCTCGCCCTGGAGCATCAGCTGCACCGCCTCACCGGAACCGCCGCGCAGCATCGAGCCGATGGACTGCGAGCGGTGCAGCGAGGTCTGCAGGTGTGCGGTCCAGCCGACCACCGCGTCGGTGTCGACGTACACCGGGAACTGCGCCGAGACCGGGATCACCAGCGGGTTGCCCTCGCAGACCAGGCCGAGCCGGCCCTGCCCGCTGAAGACGCTGTTGAACAGGCCGCCGCCGGCTATGCCCGAGCCCTTCACCGTCTTGATCTCGTAGGACAGCGTGGCGTCGAAACACAGCACGTTGCGGCCGTTGACGGTGAACTGGTCGCCGTGCTCGACATCGACGATGAAGCAGTTCTGCGCCTCGTGCGCGAACCAGGCCTCGCCCTGCCCGCTCACCGTCATGAGGGGCAGTCCCTCACCGGTGACCGCGCGCTTGAGCATGCCGCCGACGCCCTGGCCCTTGCGCTCGAACTTCAGGCCGCCCCGGTAGGCGATCATCGCGCCCTGGCGGGCGTACATCTCGCCGTTCACCGCGTACCTGAGGCATTTGGCGTTCTCGATGGACATTCCCGGCTCCATGGCCGGCTGCACCACGTGCTGACTGGAAAAGAGGTCACCCTTCATGTGCGCATGGTGTCCCGGACGATGTCGTTCCGCCAAGATCGCGGCGTCCGCGACCCACGCCGCACCCTTCGGCGCGCCCCCGCTCGCCCCTGCTCCTCCACCGCACGCGCCCAGGCCGTCCCCCCCCGCTCCCGCTACTCCGGTTCCCGCCCCGCGAGGTCCCTGTCGCGCGGCGCCTTCGCCGTCTTTCCGCAGAACGCCGGCTCCAGTGCGCCCGCCAGCGTGTCGAGCACCTTGCCGTTGTTGGAGGTGTTGACCACGGCGGTCAGGGCGCGCCCGCCGTCCTTCGTCGCGAAGGCGTACGTGTAGTAGCCCTGCACCGCGCCCGTGTGGCCGTACACCGAGATCCCGCAGGACAGGTCGCGGCGGCGCAGGCCGAGCCCGTAGGCGGTCGTGTCGTTGACCCGCTGGAAGCGTTCCATCTCGGCGAGCCGCGGAGCGGACAGCAGCCTGCCGCCGAGCAGCGCGGCGTAGAAGGTGTTCAGGTCCCGGGCGCTGGAGATGACGGCACCCGCGCTCTGGGCCCAGGAGACCGTCTGCTCGGTCGCGTCGACGAGTTGGGCACCCGCCGCGTCCGGAGTGAGATACCCGCGGGCGTACCGGCCGGGGATCGTCTTCCGCGGATGCACGTAGAACGTGTCGCGCAGCTTCAGCGGCTTGAGGATGCGGTTCTCGTAGGCGGCGCGCACCGGCTGTCCCGTGAGCTTCTCGATGAGCAGTCCGGCCACGACGAAGTTGGTGTTGGAGTAGGAGTAGGCGGCGCCCGGCGCGTTGGTGCGGGGCTTCTTCAGGGACAGCGCGATCAGCTGCCGGTAGGTGAAGACCTTGTTCCGCACCGCCTCGAAGCCGGGGACACTGCGGGCGAACATGTCCTCGGTGTAGTCGTACAGACCGCTGCGGTGGCCGAGCACATGGCGGACCGTGATCCGGTCGTCGGGCAGCAGCCCCGGCAGGTAGCGGTTCACAGGCGCGTCGAGCGAGAGCCGGTTCTCGTCGGCGAGCTGCAGCAGGACCACGGCCGAGAAGGTCTTGGTGACGCTGCCGATGCGGAACCGGTCGTCCGTGGCGATGGCCCGGCCGGTGCCGCGGTCGGCGATGCCCTGGGTGGCCCGGTACGTCCTGCCGTGGTCGTCGATCCGGGCCAGCGCACCCGGCGCGCCCCGGTCCACGGCCGAGCGCAGGACCGAGGCCACGCCCGCCGTGTCGGGGGCGGCGAGCGCCGTCCTGGGCGTGTCCGGGGCCCCGTCGGCGGCGCGCGCCGGGACCGTGAGGAGCGACAGCGCGACCGCTCCGAGGGCCGCGGTCCGGCCCACCATGGCTGATACCATTCGGCACCCTCTCCCATCCGTAGGTGTTCTGATGCGACGTCGGTCACATTCCGGCCTTGGAACCTAGGGGACGAGGGTGTCGTCTCCACAGCCGACACACAGTCGTCCGGCTCGCGATCACTCTGTGGCGCCCCTTTGCAAAGGATTGCCATAGAAGTTCGCGAAATGGATCATTCCGGCTTTACGTGGACATGACTGATCCGTAAGGGTGAACCCCGGGGCCCTACCCGCCCCTGTGGCGCGCAACTGCGCTGCGTATCAAGGCGGTTGGGGATCCCTGCTGCCTTCGAACGAAGGAACCCTGATCAGATTGCGTAGACCGCACATACGCTCCGTGGCGGTCGCCGTCGCGGTGACGACGGCTGCCACGGGCCTGGCCGGCACGGCCCTCGCCGTTCCCTCCACGACGGGTGCGGAGCGGTCCGCCGCGTCCGCCACCACGAACGCCACGGCGGTGGTGGAGGCGGCGCGCACCGCGGCCTTCGCGCACGCCGCGGCGACCGGCGTCTCCAAGGGCGACGAACTGCAGCCCCGGGACGTCCTGATCGACCCCGAGGGTGCCCGGCACGTCCGCTTCGTCCGGACCCACGGCGACCTGCCGGTGCTCGGCGGCGACCTCATCGTCCACCTCGACCACAAGCTCGCCTACACGGGCGTGACCCGCGCGGCCGACCACGCCGTCGCCCCGGCCACCTCGCACGCCAGGCTCAGCGCGCGGCAGGCAGCCGCGAAGGCGGCCCAGGCCGCCAAGGGCGACGCGAGCGCCGCCCAGCTGGTCGTCGACGCGCGCGGCGGAGCCTCCGCCCTCGCCTACCAGGTGACCGTGAGCGGCGCCGCCGGCACGCACACCGTGGTCGTCGACGCCGTCACCGGCAAGGTGCGCAGCAACACCCCGGACAGCGACGAGTTCCTGTCGCCCAAGCTGCTCGACACCCTGCGCCGGCGCGGCGAGACCATCGACCCGTCCACCGGCGCCGGTTCGTCCGCGCCGGCCGCCGGCCTGCTCGGCTCGGGCCTGTCCGGCGCCGCGCGCTACCCCGCGCCCGCGAAGGGCACCGGCAAGACCCTCTTCGTGGGCAACGTCGGCCTCACCACCACCCAGACCTCTCGGGGCCACTACCAGCTCAAGGACCTGAGCCGGTACGGCACCGAGACGCGGGACGCCAAGGGCTCGTACACGGAGAAGTTCAGCGCCGGTACGAAGTTCACCAACACCTCCGACGTCTGGGGCAACAGCAGCACCTCCAGCCGGGTCAGCGCCGCCGCCGACGCCCAGTACGGCATCACCAAGACGCTGGACTTCTACAAGAACACCTTCAAGCGCAAGGGCATCGCGGGCGACAGCAAGCCCGCGCAGGCGATGGTGCACTGGGGCAAGCAGATCGCCAACGCCTTCTGGGACCCGACCTGCACCTGCATGCTCTACGGCGACGGCGACGGCCAGATGTTCAAGAAGCCGCTCGTCGTCCTCGACGTCACCGGTCACGAACTGACCCACGGCGTGGTGGAGGCGACCGCGAACCTGCAGCCGACCATCATCGACACCGACGGCAACCAGTTCGGCGAGCCCGGCTCGCTGAACGAGTCGCTCGCCGACATCTTCGGCTCGAACGTCGAGTTCTACGCCAAGAACGCGAAGGACACCCCGGACTACCTCGTCGGTGAGAAGCTGGGCCTCGCGCAGAAGTTCCTGCGCCGCCTGGACCACCCGTCGCTGGACAAGCTCGAGGGCACCGTCGACTACTGGTCGCCGGACGTGTACTACACCGAGGTGCACGCCGGTTCCGGTGTCTCCTCGCACGCCTACTACCTCCTCGCCGAGGGCAGCGGCAAGAAGAGGATCGGCGGCGTCGACTACAACTCGCCGACCTACCACAACATCGCGGTCAAGGGCATCGGCCGGACCAAGGCCACCGCCATCTACTACCGCGCGCTCACCCGCTACATGGTCTCCACGACCGACTTCCACCAGGCGCGCATCGCGACCCTGAAGGCGGCCAAGGACCTGTACGGCGCCGGCAGCACCGAGTACAAGACGGTGGACAAGGCGTGGTCGGCGGTCAACGTGACCGCCGCCAACACGCCGCGCGCCCGTCACTGACGGACCCGCCGCCCACTCGCCGCGCCCGTCACCGACGGGCACCGGCACACCCCCGCACCACCGGATGCCCCGCCTCGCGCGGGGCATCCGCACGTCCGGGCGCGAACGGCTCCCGCCGGTGCCACGGGCACCATGACCCCGTGCTCTTCCGGACGTTCCAGCCGACAGGGCCCATCGACCGAACGAGGGTCCAGGCGGAGCGACTTCACGGCGCGGTGACGGCCTGGAGCCGCCCGACGGGAGCGCCGGGCGTGCGCATCCGGAAGGACCCGGATGCGCCTCCGGTTCGCCGGCCGGGGCCCGCGGCGGCTTCCTCTGCGGACTGAACCGGCAGGACACCGAGTCCACCGAGGTGCGCCTCCGCCGTATCGGCGGGAGCATGGCCTGCGTGGGACACGACGGCAGGTCCCGCACGGTCCGCACCCGGGCCGGCGGGTCCGTCACGATACGGGACCCCGCCCGGTGAGCGGCCCGTTCGGACGCGGCTGCCGCGTCGCCGCGGCGCTGCTGACGGCCCTTTCCTGGCAGATCGGCCCCGCCCACGCGGCCGGCCCACCGTCCGGACCCGCCGCCCGGACGGCCGACGTCCTGACCTGGGCGGCCGGTGCCGGCCGGATGGGCCACGGCACGCCCGGCCAGGGCTACCGGCTGATCGTCCGCACCAGCGTGGGCGGAAGCGGGGTGCGGGTCCGCTTCAGCAACGCCTTCGGCGACCGGCCGCTCACCCTGACCGGTGTCCACGCCGGTCTGCGGGACCGGGGCGCCGCGCTCCGGCCGGGCAGCAACCGGCGGCTGACCTTCGGCGGGGCACACACGGTGAGCATCCCGGCGGGCGCCGTCGCCTGGAGCGACCCGCTGCCCGGCAGGCTGCCCGCCGGGAGCGATCTCGTCGTCAGCCTGCGCACCCCGGACGCGGCCGGCCCGGCATCCGGCCACTGGACGGCGATGCAGACCTCGTACACCGGCCGGGGCGACCACACCGCCGAGGAGAGCGGCGGCGACTGGACGCGGACCACCGGCTCCTGGTGGTACCTGGACGCCGTCGCCGTACGACCGGCCGGCCGGGGCACCGGCGCCGTGGCGGCGCTCGGCGACTCCATCACCGACGGCTGGCGGTCCGGCACCGACCTGAACCGCCGCTGGCCCGACTACCTCGCCCGGCGCCTCGGCACCGCGGGCACACCGGTCAAGGGCGTCGGCAACGAAGGCATCTCCGGCAACATGCTCCTCACGGACGACGACGGCGGGCAGAGCGCCCTGCACCGGCTGGACCGGGACGTCCTCAGCCAGCCCGGAGTGCGCACCGTGTTCCTCTCCGAGGGCGTGAACGACATCAAGGCGCACACCGGCGTCACGGCCGCCGACCTGATCGCCGGCTACCAGGACCTCGCGCGGCGCGTCCACGCGGCCGGCAGGTGCGTGGTCGTCGCCACCGTCGCCCCCTTCAAGGGCTGGTACGAATGGGATCCGGCCGCCGAAGCCGTACGCCGGGAGGTCAACCGGTTCCTGCGCGGCAGCGGCGACTTCGACGGCGTCACCGACTTCGACCGCGCGCTGCGCGACCGTCACGACCCCGAGCGGATCTCGCCGTCCCTCGACGGCGGGGACCACCTGCACCCCAGCGACAGGGGCATGCGGGCCCTGGCCGACTCCGTCGCCCCGGGGGGCCTGGACTGCACCCGCTGAGGCCGCGTCAGCCCGGCCCGGCCGGCTCCGGCGCCAGCAGACCCCGGCGGTGGGCGATCGCCACCGCCTCCGTACGGCCCGCGGCGCCCAGCTTCGCGAGGATGTCGGACACGTGCACGCTGGCCGTCTTGCCGGTGATGAACAGCTCCTCGCCGATTCTCCGGTTGCTGTGCCCCAGCGCGAGGAGCCGCAGCACGTCCCGCTCGCGAGCGGTCAGCGGCGTCACGCGGTCCGCGGCCGCGGCGGTCGCCGAACGCTCGCGCCCGGTCAGCGCGTCGATCCGCTCGAGCAGCGGCGCCGCGCCCAGCCCGGCCGCCGTCTCGCGGGCCGCGTGCCTGGCGGGGGAGTCGTCGCAACAGCCGATGTGCCCGCACTGCGCGCAGCGGCGCAGATGGAACCACCAGCCGCCCGCCTCCTCGCACTCCACGCAGCCGGTGCCGCTCGGCGGGGCGGTCGGGTCGATTCCGTCGACGGCGCTCATACGGAGTCCTCCGCCTCCTCCGCCGGCGCTTCGGCGGTCAGGGGGAGCAGCACCTGGAAGCGGGTGTCGCCGGGCACCGACTCGACCCGCAGGGTGCCGTGGTGCTTGTTGACGACGATCCGCCAGGAGATGTCGAGGCCGAGGCCGGTGCCCTGGCCGACCGGCTTGGTGGTGAAGAACGGGTCGAAGATCCGGCCCTTGATCTCCGGCGGGACACCCGGGCCGGTGTCCCGGAACTCCACCAGCACCTGCTCGTGGTCGAGCGCGGTACGCACCGTCAAGGTGCCCTGGCCGCCCGCGCCGTCGATGGCGGACACCGCGTTGTCGATGAGGTTGGTCCACACCTGGTTCAGCTCGGCCGGGTAGGCGGGCACCCGCGGGATCGTGCGGTCGTACTCCTTGACGAGCTTGATGCCGGGGCCCCGCTTGCCGGACAGCATCAGCAGGGTGCTGTCGAGGAGTTCGTGCACGTCCACCTCCCGGAAGGGGGCCCGGTCCAGCTGCGAGTACTGTTTGGCCGCGTTGACGAGGTGCGAGACCCGGGTCGTGGAGTCGTCGATCTCGTCCATCAACAGCTCGGTCTCGACCGTGTAGTTGAGCCAGCCGATCGCGTTCGGCAGCATGTCCTCGCCCACGGTCGCGGCGATCTGCTCCAGCCAGTCGACGTCGAGTCCGGCCTGCACGAAGGTGGGGGACACCTGCCAGGCCCGGTCGATGCCGTGCTCCTCCAGCCAGTCGGTGAGCAGGTCCTCCCGGTCGGACGCCTCCAGCGGGCTGAGCGCGGGAGCCTTCGCGACCCGCTCGGCGGTGCGTTCCTGGATCTCGATCAGGGCCGCCAGGGCGTCGCGGGAGAACGGCCCTTCGGCGATCACGCCGAGCTTGCGCCGCATCTTCGCGACCCGCTCCCGCAGGGTGGCGGTGGCCCGGACGGCAGCCGCCGCCGGGTTGTTCAGCTCGTGGGTGAGCCCGGCCGACAGCGAGCCGAGCGCGAGCAGCCGCTCCCGCTGGCCGACGGCGGCCTGCGTGTTCTTCGACCCGAAGAACAGGCCCTCCAGCAGATGCACGGCCATCGGGAACCACTCCCGCATGACGTCGGCGAAGACGTCCGCCGGAAGCACGAAGAACCGTGTCGGTTCGGTGACCCGCATCGAGTTGTTGTAGGCCTGCCGCACCCGGTCGCCCAGATAGGCCTGCATCGAGCCCGCGTACACGCCGGGCTGCGAGGTCCGGGTGACCTCCACGTCGTCACCGCCGACCCGGCGGGAGAGTACGACCGTGCCCTCGATCATCACGAAGAAGCAGGTGGCGGGATCCCCCTCGGTGTACACCGGCCCTGGCTGGAACAGCTCGATCCGTCCCTCGCTGCACAGCCGCCCGAGCTGCTCGGGGTTCAGCTTCTCGAAGAGGAACAGGGAGCTGACCTCCCGGGGGCTGCACGGCATGAGCTGCCCGCTCATGACTGCTCCAGATAGCGGTGGACGAGCATCACGGCCATGGCTCCCTCTCCTACGGCGGACGCGACGCGCTTGGCCGACTCGGCGCGCGCGTCGCCCGCCACGAACACGCCCGGAACGCTGGTCTCCAGGTGGTACGGCGGCCGGTCCAGCTCCCAGCCGTCCGGCGGCCGCCCGTCGGCGGTCAGATCCGGGCCGGCCAGGATGAACCCGCGCCGGTCGCGCAGCACCGTGTCGCCCAGCCAGTCGGTGAGCGGGGCGGCCCCGATGAACACGAACAGCCACTGGGCGTCCACCCGTTCGCTCTCACCGGACACCGTGTGACGAAGCGTCAGCTGTTCCAGGTGGTCCGAGCCGTGCGCCGCGTCGACGACCGTGTGGGAGCGCACCGAGATGTTCGGCGCGTCGTTGATCTGCTGGATCAGGTAGTACGACATGGACGCCGACAGGTCCGGGCCGCGCACCAGCAACGTCACCGACTTCGCGCCCCGCGCCAGGTACATCGCCGCCTGGCCGGCCGAGTTGGCGCCGCCGACGACGTAGATGTCCTGCCCCAGGCAGGCGCTCGCCTCCGTCAGCGCCGAACCGTAGAACACCCCGCAGCCGGTGAGGTCGCCGCAGCCGTCGGCGTCCAGCTGCCGGTACTGCACCCCGGTCGCGAGGATCACGCTGTGCGCGCCGATGGCCGAGCCGTCCGCGAACCGTACGACGCGGGCGGCGCCGTTGGCCTCCAGGCCGGTCACCTGGCGGGTGGTGAGGATCTCGGCGCCGAACCGGGTGGCCTGCCGCCGTGCCCGGTCGGTGAGCTGGGCGCCCGAGACGCCGTCGGGGAAGCCGAGGTAGTTCTCGATCCGGGAACTCTGCCCGGCCTGCCCGCCGGTCGCCGACCGCTCCACCAGCACCGTCCGCAGACCTTCCGAGGCCCCGTACACGGCGGCTCCGAGCCCGGCCGGGCCGCCGCCGATGACGACGAGGTCGTAGAAGTCGGCCGTCGGCGTCGTCGCCAGGCCGACCCGCGCCGCCAGTTCCGGCGCCTCGGGCTCCAGCAGGACGCCGCCGTCCGGGGTGATCACCAGCGGCAGCCGCTGCCCGTCCTGCCCGGCGGCCGTCAGCAGCCGCTGCCCCTCCGGCTCCTCCACGGAGTACCAGCGGTAGGGGACCTGGTTGCGGGCCAGGAACTCGCGCACGTCCGAGGAGCGCGCCGACCAGCGGTGGCCGACGACCTTGGTGCTGGGCACCGGCTTGTACGCGCCGGCGCGCCACGCGCCCAGCAGGTCGTCCAGCACCGGATAGAGCTTCTCCTCCGGCGGGTCCCAGGGCTTGAGCAGATAGTGGTCGAGGTCCACCACGTTGATCGCGTCGATCGCCGCGCCGGTGTCCGCGTACGCGGTCAGCAGCACGCGACGGGCTCCCGGGTAGATGTCGAGGGCCTGCTCCAGGAACTCGATGCCGTTCATCTGCGGCATGCGGTAGTCGGCCAGGATCACCGCGACCAGGTCGCCGCGCAGCTTCAGCTCGCGCAGCGCCTCCAGGGCGGAGCCGCCGGACTCCGCGCGCACGATCCGGTACGACTCGCCGTAACGCCGCCGGAGGTCGCGGGCGACGGCACGGGAGACCCCCGGGTCGTCGTCCACCGTCAGGATGACGGTCCGCGCTGCGTCGGCGGCCTGTGCCATGCGTCTCCCACCCCGGGCATCGGATCGCACGGGCGGTGTCGTGGGGACCACCGCACCGGTTCGCAACCCATCGTATGTTCGATCGCCCGGCACCGCTCCAGGACGGCGGCGGGGCCTTGGACATCAGCCGCGCACCAGCGGAAGAGGCCGGCGGACCGCGGGGACCGGAGGCGACGTGCGGCCGGTTCCCGGCCGTCCTCCCCTCCGGCACAGGCGCCGACGGCGGCGCCCGCACCGGTACCAGTACCGGCACAGGCACCGGTGCCGGCACCCGCACCCGCATCGGCGCCGGCACCCGCACCGGCGCCGGCGGCGGCTCCTGGGCGGGCGGTGGTGAACCGCGCCCGCCGGCACCTCGTGCCCGCCCCGCCCGTCCCTCCTCCGCGCAGATCGCGCGGCGGCTCGGCCGCGAGATCATCGTGCGGCGCCCCGAGGCGCGAGATCATCGTGCTCGTGCGCTCAGGTACCGGCAGTGAACACCGGCGGCACGCGACCGCGGCGACGACGAGGAGGCCCACGCATGGCACGCCCGATCACGGCAGGAGTGGACGGTACGGAGGAGAGCCGGGCCGCGCTCGACTGGGCTGCCCGGGAGGCCGTACGCCGCGGCCTGCCCCTGCGGGTGCTGCACGCCTGGCGGTATGCCGAGGCGCTCGCCACGGCGGACCGGGACACCCAGCGCCGATGGGTGGAGGAGGGCGTGGCCGAGGCCGTGCGGACCGTCTCGGAGCGGCACCCGGAGCTTCAGGAGAGCGTCGACGTGGTCGAGGGCGGCGCCGCGCACTCGCTGGCCCGTGCGGCGGCGGAGGCCGAGATGCTGGTGCTCGGTTCGCGCGGGCACGGACCGGTCGTCGGGTTCCTGCTGGGCTCGGTGGGCCAGCAGGTGATCGCCGAGGCGGCCCGGCCCGTGGTCCTGGTGCGCGCGAGCGACCGGCCGGCGGCGGAGGCCGCCGGCCGGGACGTCGTGGTCGGCCAGCACGGCGCTCCCGAGGACAGTGCGGCCGCGCTGCGGTTCGCGTTCGAGACGGCGGCGGCCCGCCGCGCGACCGTCCGCGCGGTACGGGCCTGGACGCTGCCGCCGGTCTTCTCCTACAGCCCCGGCTCGCTCAAGCTGCTGGACGACGCGGGCGGTCTGGAGCCGTACGAGAAGCGGACGCTGGCCGAGGCGCTGCAGCCGTGGCGCGAGCGGTTCCCGGACGTGCCCGTGGCGGAGCACGTGGAGATGGGCAGCGCGGGGCAGGTGCTGCTGTCGGTGGCCGGACGCGCCCAGCTGATGGTCGTCGGACGCCGGGCCCACCGCACGGCCGTCGGCGCCCGGATCGGCTCGGTCGCGCACGGGGTGCTGCACCACGCCGACTGCCCGGTGGCGGTGGTTCCGCACGACTGACGAGCCGGCGCCGCTCGCCCCGTAGGGCTGCGGCGGCCGTGCGGTCGGCCGCCGGGTGCGGGCCGCCCGCGGGCTGGGGCCCGCGCCGCTCGGTCCGCACGTCTGACGCGTCGGCGCCGCTCGCCCCGTACGGCTGCCGCGGCCGTGCGGTCGTCAGCCGGGTGCGGGTCGGCCCGTCGGCATCCCCGGCCCCGGACGTCACGCCGGTGTCGTCGGCTCCAGGGTCTCCCTGGCCCGGGGCAGCACGTTCCTCACATAGTCCTCGACGGCGGTGTCGAGGCCTATGTCGCGCTGCGCTTGCTCGGAGAGATACCAGCGGTGTTCGAGGAGTTCGTGGTAGATCTCGGCCGGGTCCATGGAGCCGCGCAGCTCCGGCGGCACCGCCCGCACGGTGGGCCGGAACACGTCGCGCACCCAGCGGTGGGCCAGCACCTCGGGGCGGGCGGCCAGGGGATCGCCCGGGGCGTGGTCCTCCTGGGTGGCCATCCAGCTCTCCAGGTCGCTCAGCAGGCGCCGCGCCTGGTTCTCCTCGGTGTCCAGGCCGGTCAGCCGCAGCAGCTGGCGCTGGTGGTGACCGGCGTCGACGACCTTCGGCACGAAGGTGACCGTGTCGCCGCCCGCGGAGTGCTCGATCTGCATCTCGGCCACGTCGAAGCCGAGTTCGTTCAGACGGCGGATCCGGCGCTCGATGTAGTGGTACTCGCCCGCCGGGTACACCGAGGTGCGGGTCAGCTCCTGCCACAACCCGCTGTAGCGGGTGCAGATCTCGTGGCCGAACTCGACCGGGTCGACGGACGGGTGCAGCGCGCCGGACGCCTCCAGGTCCAGCAGCTCGCCGCTGATGTTCACGCGGGCCAGCTCGAGGTCGTACTCCCGCTGCCCCGGGCTCAGCCGCGGATGCAGGTCACCGGTCTCGGCGTCGACCAGGTAGGCGGCGTAGGCGCCCGCGTCCCGCCGGAACAGGGTGTTGGACAGCGAGCAGTCGCCCCAGGCGAACCCCGCGAGGTGCAGCCGCACCAGCAGCACGGCGAGGGCGTCCATCAGGCGGTGCATGGTCGCCGGGCGCATGGTCGTCTCGAACATCGACCGGTACGGCAGCGAGCCGCGCAGATGCCGGGTCACCAGCACCGGCTCCAGCGGGGCGCCCGAGCCGTCGGCGCGGCCGGTGACCACGGCCAGGGGGTCGACCGCGGGGATGCCGAGCCGGTCCAGGTCGCGCAGCAGCCCGTACTCGCGCAGGGCGGGCCGTTCGGCCAGCTCCTTGACGGCGACCACTTCGTCGCCGGCGTGCGCGTAACGCACGACGTGCCGGGAGATGCCGCGGGGGAGCGGCACGAGGTACTCCTCGGGCCACTCCTCCAGGGGCACGTCCCAGGGCAGGGCGAGCAGGAGCGCGGGGTGCTCCGGGTTGGTGGCGCTGATCTGCAAGGCCATGGCACGAACCCTAAGGCCCGCGCGGACGTTCTAGGCGGCTCGTTCCCGGGCCTGCTCGGCCGCCGCGCGCACCGGCCCGCGGTGGACCGGGCCGTGTCCGGGCAGCAGGAGGTCGCCGTCGAGCGCCCCGATCAGTTCCAGCGAGTCCAGCGCCCGCGCGCGCTCGTGGTGGAAGAAGCCGGGCAGCAGCTGCGGGCCCTTGACCCGCGAGGTCGCGTGCCCGCTGACCAGGGCGTCACCGGAGATCACGATCCCCGAGCCGGGCAGGTGGAAGACGCAGTGGCCGTCCGTGTGCCCAGGGGTGTGCACCGGGACGGGCCGGCCCGGCAGGTCGAGCGGGCCGTCGTTCGGGAACGGCTCGGGCGCCGTGACGGGATGCTGCTCGATGCCGCCCACTCGGATCACGTGCACCGCCCAGGGCAGCACGCCCGGCCGCCAGGCGTTGCGCACCACGTCGCCGATGGTGGCCTGCTGCAGGAACTCCCGGCGGGCGTGCGGGACTTCGGCCGGGTGCAGCAGGACGGGCGTGCCGTGGGCGGCGCGCAGGTACTCGGCGGAGCCCAGATGGTCGTTGTGCGCGTGGGTGATCAGCACGGCGGCGACGGCTTCCGGTGAACTGCCCACCGCCGTGAGGGACTCCAGCAGCCCCGGCCGGTCTCCGGGGTACCCGGTGTCGACCAGGGTGACGGCGTCGCCGTCCTTCAGGATGACCCAGTTGGTGTCGTGGCCGTGCACCAGGTAGGTGCCGTCGGCGACTTGCTGTACGTCCGCGGTCATGGTCTCCCCGGGGGCCCGGAACGGCTGATCGTCGAGGACAGCCAACCAGATGCGCCGACGGCCGGCGCACCAGGGTGCCGGCGTCGATCACACGGTGCGGCCGGAAACCGGCTGCCTCGGTGCACCCGGTGCACCCGGTGCACCCGGTGCACCCGGTGCACCCGGTGCACCCGGTGCACCCGGAGCGGCCGGAGCGGCCGGAACCGGCCGCCTCAGTGCACTCCGTGCGGCCGGAACTGGATGCTGATGCGCGGGCCCGCCGCCCGGTTGGTCTTCGGGACGCAGTGCTCCCAGGTGCGCTGGCAGGAGCCGCCCATCACGATGAGGTCGCCGTGCCCGAGCGGCCGCCGTACCGCCGTGCCGCCCCCGCCGGCCGGGCGCAGCAGCAGGTCGCGGGGCGCGCCGACGGAGAGGATCGCGACCATGGTGTCGTGGCGGGCACCCCGGCCGATGCGGTCGCCGTGCCAGGCCACGCTGTCCCGGCCGTCGCGGTAGAAGCACAGCCCGGCGGTGGTGAACGGCTCGCCCAGCTCCTCGGCGTACCGCCGGGACAGTGCGGAGCGCGCCTCGTCCAGCACCGGGTGGGGCAGCGGGTCGTGTTCCTTGTAGAAGGCGAGCAGCCGCGGTACGGCCACCACGTTGTCGTACATCTTCCGGCGTTCCGCCCGCCACGGGACCTCCGCCGCGAGCTGCTCGAACAGCGCGTCGGCGCCGCTCAGCCAGCCGGGCAGGACGTCGATCCAGGCGCCCGAGCCCAGCTCCGTGCGGCGCAGCCCGTCCAAAGGGCCGAGCCGCAGCTCGTCGGTCTGGTCGAACAGGGAGCCCTGGAGATTCATGGACATGTGCCCAGCGTACCCCTTAATCGAAAATGCGTTCGCATATGATCACCCGGGTCGCCGCCTGCCCGGGGAGGGGGCGTGAGCGGGGCCGGGTGGCGGGAGCGCCTGGGTGGCGAAGGAGGCGTGCCCGGGACCCTTTCGATACACCGGTGTATCGGATACATTCCCGTATCGAACGGAGAGGCCGGTGCCGATAGAAGAGACGGGCAGGCGTGTCACCCGGCGGCGGGTCCGGACCCGGGCCAGACTGCTCGACGCCGCGTTCGAGGTGTTCGCCGCGAGGGGCTTCGGGCGGGTCTCCATCGAGGAGGTCTGCGAGGCGGCCGGGTTCAGCCGGGGCGCCTTCTACTCGAACTTCGCGACCCTCGACGAGCTGTTCTTCGCCCTCTACCGGGAGCGCGCCGACGTCATCGCCTCCCAGGTGGCCGAGGCGCTCGCCGGCGAGGGGCCCGACATCGACGTGCCCGCCTCCGTGGACCGGGTCGCCGAGGTGCTGCTCCTCGACGTGGACTGGCTCCTGGTGAAGACCGACTTCCTGGTGCACGCCGCCCGCGACCCGGGCGTCGCCGAAGCCCTCCTCGGCCACCGCGCGCGGCTGCGGGCGGCCATCGCCGACCGCCTCTTCCGGGCCCGCGGCAACACCGCGCTGCCCGCCGTGCTCGGTGACGCCGAAGGCGCCGCGCACGCCGTGGTCGCCGCGTACGACGGCGTCACCACCCAACTGCTGCTGGACAAGGACGTCGAGGCCGCCCGGGCCTGGCTCAAGCAGCTGCTCACCGCCCTGCTCACGGACGGCGGCCGCACCCCCGCGGGGACACGGGCACGGCCCGGCCGCGAGCACCCCTAGGGAAGGACACAGTCGTCATGGACGCGGACGTCATCGTCGTCGGAGCGGGTCTCGCCGGCCTGGTCGCGGCACACGAACTCACCAGCCGGGGCCGCCGGGTGGCCCTGGTCGACCAGGAGAACGCCGCCAACCTCGGCGGCCAGGCGTTCTGGTCCTTCGGCGGGCTCTTCCTCGTCGACACCCCGGAACAGCGCCGGCTCGGCATCAAGGACTCCTTCGACCTCGCCTGGCGTGACTGGCAGGGCAGCGCGGGATTCGACCGGCTCCAGGACGAGGACTCCTGGGGCGTGCGCTGGGCCCGCGCCTACGTCGAGTTCGCGGCCGGCGAGAAGCGGGGCTGGCTCCGGGGCCACGGCATCGAGCTGCTGCCCACCGTCGGCTGGGCCGAGCGCGGCGACCTGCGGGCGGACGGGCACGGCAACTCGGTACCCCGCTTCCACATCGCCTGGGGCACCGGCACCGGTGTCGTCGAACCCTTCGTCGGGTACGCCCGGCAGGCCGCCCGGGACGGACTGCTGACCTTCCACCACCGCCACCGGGTGGACGAGCTGGTCATCGAGGACGGCACGGCACGCGGGGTGCGCGGCACCGTCCTCGCCCCCGACGACTCGCCGCGCGGCGTCGCCTCCAGCCGCGAGCGGACCGGCGACTTCGAACTCACCGCCCAGGCCGTGATCGTCACGACCGGCGGCATCGGCGCCGACCACGACATCGTGCGCCGCCACTGGCCCGAACGGCTCGGCACGCCCCCGGCCGAGATGGTCACCGGCGTCCCGGCCTACGTCGACGGCCGCATGCTCGACATCAGCGCCGAGGCGGGCGTACGGCTGGTCAACCGCGACCGCATGTGGCACTACACCGAGGGCCTACAGAACTGGAACCCCGTCTGGCCGGGCCACGGCATCCGCATCCTGCCGGGCCCGTCCTCGATCTGGCTCGACGCGCTCGGCCGCCGGCTGCCCGACCCCTGCCTGCCCGGTTACGACACCCTGAACACGCTCAGGCACCTGCGCACCACCGAGGACATCGCCGCGTACGACCACTCCTGGTTCATCCTCACCCGGAAGATCGTCGAGAAGGAGTTCGCGCTCTCCGGCTCCGAGCAGAACCCCGACATCACCGCCAAGGACCGCAAGGCCGTCCTGCGCGACCGGCTGCTGGGCAGGGGCGCACCCGCCCCGGTGCGGGCCTTCCTCGACAAGGGCGCCGACTTCGTCACGGCGGGCACCCTGGAGCAACTGGTGGCGAAGATGAACGAACTGGCCGGCGAACCGCTGCTCGACGCGGCCCGGGTGCGCGACCAGATCGAGGCACGCGACCTGCAGATGGCCAACCCCTACACCAAGGACTCCCAGGTCCAGGGCATCCGCAACGCCCGCCGCTACATCGGCGACCGCCTCGGCCGGGTGGCCGCCCCGCACCGCATCCTGGACCCGGCCGCGGGGCCCCTGATCGGGGTGCGGCTGCACGTGCTGACCCGCAAGACCCTGGGCGGCATCCAGACCGACCTCGACTCCCGTGCCCTCGGCACGGACGGTTCGCCGATCGACGGGCTGTACGCGGCCGGCGAGGTGGCCGGCTTCGGCGGGGGCGGTGTGCACGGCTACAACGCCCTGGAGGGCACCTTCCTCGGCGGCTGCCTCTTCTCGGGACGGGCGGCGGGACGCGCCGCCGCACACGCGACGGCCTGACCGCAGCGAGCGGCGGCGACGGCCGGACCGGAGCAAGCCGCGGTGACGGCCTGACCGCAGCAAGCCGCGGTGACGGCGCGACCGGAGCAAGCCGCAGGGAGGCGGGCGGAGCAATCCGCAGCGAGGGTGGGCGGAGCAGGCCGTGGGGGAGGCGGGCGGAGCGAGCGGGGGCGGGGCGGGGGTGGGGGCGGCCGGAGCGTGGCACCGGCCGCCCCCGCCGCACGCCGCACGCCGCACGACGCCGCACGCCGCATGACGCCGCATGACGCCGCATGACGCCGCACGCCGCATGACGCCGCACGCCGCATGACGCCGCACGCCGCACGGCGCCGCACGCCGCACGGCGCCGCACGGCGCCGCACGGCGCCGAACGGCCCGCGGCGGCACGGGGATTGACCCCCGTGCACCGCTACTGGTTGAGTGGCTCAGCCACTGATCCAGTCAGTCGCCCGAGCCGCCCCGGCTCGCCGCATTCCGCCCCACCGAGGAGGCGATCCGTGGAGGCACTGCCCCGCGAGACGATCGTGGACACGCTCGAGGCCCGGCTGCGCGAGGACATCCTGGCCGGCCGTCACCCGGCGGGCAGCTACCTGCCGCCGGAGCGCCGGCTCGCGGACGGGTACGGCGTCACCCGCACCACCCTCAAGCACGCCTTCGGCCGGCTGGTCCAGGCCGGCCTGCTGGAGACCCGGCACGGGGTCGGCACCAGAGTGCGCGACTACGCCCGGCTCGGCGGCGCCGACCTGCTGCCGATGCTCGTGCGGCACGACGCCACCTGGGTCCGCGAGATCTTCGAGGTGCGGCGGTCCATCGGCGCGCTGATCGCCGAGCGGGCCGCGACCCGGGCCACCCCGTCGCAGCACGCCGAACTGCGGGCGCTCCTGGACGCCGTACGCGAGGCCGGCAGCCCGGACGACGTGCAGCTGGCCGACGTCGAGGTGCACCGTGCTCTGGCCCGGGCCACCGGCAACCGCGTCTACGCGCTGCTGACCAACACGCTCTTCAACGCCTACCTCCCCGTCCGTGCCGCCCTGCAGGGCCCCTTCACCGAGCCGGCGGCCGCGCACCGGCGACTCGCCCCGGTGGTGCGGGCGGTGACGTCCGGGGACGCCCGCGAGGCGCACGCCGCCGCCGACGCCTACCTGCGGGAGACCGAGCGGATCATGCTGGAGGGACTGCGATGAGGGGCACCGTCTTCACGGAGACCATGCTGGGCACCGTGCGCCTGGACACCGGTCCCGCGCCCCGCCCGATCCGGCTCGACCTGCGCGCCGAGGCCGACGAGGTGCTGCGCCCGCACCGCACCACCCGGGCCCGGCTGACCGGCCGCGTGCGGATCGCCGGACTGGCCGACGACCTTCGCGCCACCGGCGAGCTGGAGATCTCCCCCCTCGCCCGCCGCCGTGTCCGCTACCGGCTGTCCTTCACCGCCGGCGGCCGCGACCTCACCCTGGACGGCTGGAAGTCGGTGACCCCGCGCCACCCGGTCGCGTCGATGACCGTCCTGCCGTTCACCCTGTACGAGGACGGCGCCCGGGCCGGGCGGGGCACGCTCCGCTTCCCCCTCGCCACCGGCCTCGCCCCCTTCCTCCTCAGCTTCCGCTTCCCCGCACGCCGGGACCCGGCCGGGCACTTCGCGCCACGCTGGGACGGCAGCCCCGGCCGCACCGAGGTCTGGTACACCACCCTGACCGACCCGGCGACCGGCACGGGGATCTGGGTGCACCACGAACTGACCGCGCCCACCGACGGATCCGCGCCACAGGCCCACGGCTGGGCGGCCTCCTTCCCGCCCGGGGCGAAGGTGCGCCACGCCCGCTTCGGACCCGACACCTGGAGCGGCCCGGCCGGCGGCTTCACCGCCGACGGCGTCACCGCCGGGCCGGGACGACTCACCGGCAGCGCCGGCGACTTCACCTGGGACCTCACGGAACAGCCGCTGGACGGGCCCCTGTTCACCTTCCCCCGCTGGTCCTGGCGGCACCCCGTGCTGCCCGCCGCCCACATGCTGCCGGCCGCCCGGGCCACGTACGACGGCACCTTCCACGACGGCGAACGCACCCTCACCCTGCGCGGCGCTCCCGGCGCCTCCGCCCGGATCAACGGCCACGGCAACGCCCGCCGCTGGGCCTGGCTGCACGCCGACCTCGGCGACGGCGGCGTCCTGGAGATCGTCGCGGCCGTGTCCACCCGGCCCGGACTGCGACGCCTGCCGCCCCTCGTCTTCCTGCGGCTGCGCCACCGCGGCCGCACCTGGCCGCACCGGGCGGAGCGCTCCGCGCTGGGACTGCTGGGCGCGGGCCGGTTCCGGGCCCGGATCGGCCTGCCCGACTGGACGGTGACCGGCCGTACCCTGCTGCGCCGTGTCCGCGTCGAGGTCACACAGCCCACCGAGCGCACGCTCACCCTGGACTACCGGGACCCGGACGGCGCCCCGGCCGTCTGCCGCAACAGCGAGACCGCCGACGCACGGATCCTGCTGGAGCGCTGGTGGGGCCGCTGGCGCACCGAGGCCCGCTGGACACTGGACGGCACCGCGCACGCCGAGGTGGGCGACCGGTGAGCGCCCACGGAATGGTCGCCGCCCTCCTCGCCGGCACCGGTGAGGAGGACTGGCTCGCCCGCGTGCCCGGCAGGCTCGACACCTTCCTGTCCGCGCTGCCCCGCCCCGTACGCACCGGAGTACGGGCCGCGTTCGGGGCCGCCGACGCCTACGCGGTGGCGCACAGCGGACGCCGCCTCGACGCCCTCACCCCCGGCGAACGCGAGTCGGTGCTCGCCTCCCTCGCCCGGCGCCCGGCACTCCTGCCGCTGCTCGACCTCCTCAAGGTCCCCGTCCTGCTCGCCGCGGCCACCGAACGGATCCCGGCACCGCCGGCCCCCGCCGCCCCGGACGACCCGCCCCTGGACTGCACCCCGGCCGGTCGGTGGCCCGACCGGGCCACCGCCGACGCGGTCGTCGTGGGCTCCGGCGCCGGGGGAGCCATGGCCGCCCGCACCCTCGCGCGGGCCGGACTCGACGTCGTGGTGCTGGAGGAGGGTGCGCGGCACAGCACGGCCTCCTTCCGCAGCCGCACCCCGCTGGACCGCTTCAGCGACCTGTACCGGGACGGCGGAGCCACCGTGGCCCTCGGCAACCCGCCGCTGCTGCTGCCCGTCGGACGAGCCGTCGGCGGCACCACCGTCGTCAACTCCGGCACCTGCTACCGCACCCCGGACCACGTGCTGCGCCGTTGGAGCGGCCGGTACGGCTTCCACCTCGCCGACGGTCTCGCCGCCCGGCTGGACGAGGTCGAACGCACCCTGCGCGTCGCCACCCAGCCCCTCGACGTGCTCGGCGCCAACGGCCTGCTCGCGCTGGCCGGTGCGGAGCGGCTGGGCTGGAAGGCCGGCCCGCTGCGCCGCAACGCGCCGGGCTGCAAGGGGTCCTGCCAGTGCGTGGTCGGCTGCCCCACGGGGGCCAAACAGAGCGTGCAACTGTCCGTCCTGCCCGAGGCGTGCGCCCGGGGCGCCCGCATCGTCACCGGCGCGCGCGTGCGGCGGATCCTCGTCGACCACGACCGCCCCGGACCGCCGCGGGCCGCCGGAGTCAGGGCACGACGGGCCGACGGCAGCGAACTGGAGATCCTCAGCCCCCTCGTCGTCGCGGCCGCGGGCGCGCTGCAGACCCCCCAGCTGCTGCGCCGCTCGGGCCTCGGCGGTCATCCGCGGCTGGGCCGCAATCTCAGCGTGCACCCGGCCACCAGCGTGGCCGGCCGCTTCGGCACGCCGGTCACGTCGTGGCGGGGCGTGCTGCAGAGCGCCGCGGTGGAGGAACTGCACGACCGGGGCATCCTCATCGAGGCGACCGCGAGCCCACCCGGCATGAGCAGCTTCGTCCTGCCCGGCCTCGGACGCTCGCTGCGCCGCGAACTCGACACCGCGGACGGGCTCGCGGTCCTCGGCGCCATGATCGCCGACCGCCCCTCCGGCCGCGTCCTGGGCCGGGGCGGCACCCTCGTCCGCTACGACCTCGATCCCCGCGACGGGGAGCGCCTGATGACGGCCGTACGCGCCATGGGGCAGCTCCTGTTCGCCGCCGGAGCCCACGAGGTCCTCACCGGCGTCCCGCGCGCACCCCGCGCCCGCACCCTCGCCGAACTCGACGCGCTGCTCGCCGGTCTCGGCCCCCGCGACCTGCATCTGTCGGCCTTCCACCCGACGGGCACCGCCGCCGCGGGCGCCGACCCGCGGCGCGCGCCGGTGGATCCCGGGGGGCGGCTGCGCGGGGTGCACGGGGTCCTGGTCGCCGACGCCTCCGTCCTGCCCGGCTGCCCCGAGGTCAACCCCCAGCTGAGCATCATGGCGGCCGCCCTGGCCGTCTGCGAGAGCTACCTGGACCCGGACCGCAGGAGCCGGGCCAGCACCGAGGCGTGATTCTCCCCGGGCGCCCTGGACGCGGTGAGCAGCGTCACCGTCCCCTCGGCGGCCGACGCCCTGAGGCGGTCGAGGAGCGCGGCCGCCTCGGGCTCGGCCAGCTCGGCCTCGTACCGTTCGGCGAACTCCTCGAACGAGCCCTCTCCCGCGTGGTACCACGTGCGCAGCTCGGTCGAGGGCGTGAGCGCCTTGGGCCACTCGTCCACGCGCGCCGCCTCCTTGGAGAGGCCGCGCGGCCACAGCCGGTCGACCAGGACCCGCAGCCCGTCGCCCGGCTCGGGCGGTTCGTAGATCCGGCGCACACGCACGCTCACGGTCGGGCCTTTCGCAGCAGGCGGACGGTCCCACGAGCCTACTGCGGCCGCCCCGGACAACCGGCTCGCCGACGCGGTGTGACTTGACCCGAACCAGGGGGAATTCCGCTCCCCGCACCCCTAGTCTGTCGGCCAGCCGATCATCAGCCACCCCCCTGAGGAGCGCCCTGTGACGCCAGCCCCCAGACAGCCCGCACGAGGCCGGACCACCGTGCTCCGCCGCGAGGCGGTCCTCGCCACCGTGCCCGTCGCCGTGGCGGCACTCCTCGCCGCCGCCGGACCCGCGTCGGCGGGCACCGTCGGCGCGTCCGGAGCCGGCGACCCCTACTTCCCGCTCAGCGGCAACGGCGGATACCACGTCGGCCACTACGACCTGACGCTCCGTTACGACATCGCCGGCCGCCACCTGGACGGCAAGGCCGTCCTCACCGCCCGCGCCACCCAGCGGCTCAGCCGCTTCGACCTCGACCTCCACGGCCTGAAGGTCACCTCGGTCACCGTCGGCCGCTCCCCGGCGGCCTTCCGGCGCGACGGCCAGGAACTCGTCGTCACCCCGCGCCAGGCCGTGCCCGCTGGCCGGTCGTTCCGCGTCACCGTCGCCTACCACGGCACCCCGAAGCCGGTCACCGACCCGGACGGCTCGCCGGACGGCTGGATCCCCACCGACGACGGCGCCTTCGTCGCGGGCGAGCCGCAGGGCGCCATGACCTGGTTCCCGGCGAACAACCATCCCAGGGACAAGTCGTCGTACGACTTCACCATCACCGTGCCCGAGGGACGCACCGCCGTCGCCAACGGCGTGCCGCTCGGACAGCGCACCGCGCACGGACGCACCACCTTCCGCTGGCGCGAGACCCGGCCCATGGCCGCCTACCTGGCCACCGCCACCATCGGCACGTTCAAGACCGAGCGGTACACCACACCCGACGGCATCCAGGTCTACAACGCCGTCGACCCGCGGGAGGCGCGGGCCGCCGCACCCGTGCTGAAGAAGCTGCCCGCCGTCCTCGCCTGGGAGAGCAGGCTGTTCGGGCCGTACCCGTTCCGGGCCGCCGGGGCCGTCGTCGACCACGCCCCGGACGTCGGCTACGCCCTGGAGACGCAGACCCGGCCCCTCTACGACTCCGCGCCCGGCCTCGGCACGCTCGTCCACGAGAGCGCCCACCAGTGGTTCGGCGACTCCGTCTCGCCGACCGTGTGGAAGGACATCTGGCTCAACGAGGGCTTCGCCACCTACGCCGAGTGGCTCTACGCCGAGCAGCACGGCGGCGACAGCGCCCAGAAGACCTTCGACGCGCTCTACGCCCGGCCGGCGGGCGACGGA
Organism: Streptomyces sp. NPDC096012; assembly: GCF_040426375.1. Taxonomy (NCBI): domain Bacteria; kingdom Bacillati; phylum Actinomycetota; class Actinomycetes; order Kitasatosporales; family Streptomycetaceae; genus Streptomyces; species Streptomyces sp. NPDC096012. The sequence continues at coordinate 23,416 of NZ_JBEOTD010000041.1, read as the reverse complement.
CTGTGGGCCTACCCGCCCGGCGACCCGGGCAGCGGCGAGAACATCTTCGGCACACCCGTGTACGCGCGCGGCGCCATGACCCTGCACCAGCTGCGCAGGGCCGTCGGCGACCGGGACTTCTTCCGTGTCCTGCGCGCCTGGGCGACCGGGCACCGCGGGGGACACGGGACGACCGCGCAGTTCGTACGGCTCGCCGAACGGACGTCCGGCAAGCGGCTGCAGCCACTGTTCCACACCTGGCTGTACACGAAGGGCAAGCCGGACAAGGCCTGAACCTGACCGGTTCCAAACAACTGTCGGCCAAGGTCGACGCATGATCCAACGCAGAACCGCCGTCGCTCTCCTCGCCTCCCCGCTGCTGCTCACCGGCTGCGGCGGGGGAGCGGAGGCGACCGAGCGCCGGCCGGCGTCCGGCCGGCCGGCGCCGACGGCCTCCCCCGCCCCCGCGGCAGCGGAGCAGGCGCCCCGGGGCATACCCGGACTCGGGCCGAGCCGGGCCGCGGAGATACCCGGGCGCAGCCGGCAGGCCGTCGTCGTCACCGGCCGGGGCAGGAACTCCCCGCTCTGCACGGTCGTCCTGTACGAGCGCACCGCCACCGGCTGGCAGGGCGGCCCCGTCTGGCCCGCCCACAACGCCCTGCGCGGCTGGAGCGCCCACCACATGTCCGGCGACCTGCGCAGCCCGCTCGGCGTCTACACCCTCTCCGACGCCGGAGGTTTCCTCCCGGACCCCGGCAGCAGACTGCCCTACCACCACGGCGGCGGCTTCCATTCACCCGGCACCGGCTTCCAGGGCGAGCCGCTCGAAGGCTCCTTCGACTACGTCATCGCCATCGACTACAACCGCCGGCCCGGCACCTCGCCCCTGGACTGGACCCGGCCCCTCGGCCCGAGCCGCGGCGGGGGAGTGTGGCTGCACGTCGACCACGGCGGACCCACACACGGCTGCGTCAGCATCGCCAAGGCCCACATGAAGCACCTGCTGCGCACCCTCGACCCGGCCCGGCATCCGGTCGTCGTCATGGGGTACGCCGACTGGCTCGCCGGCCGGGCGGCCTAGGATCCGAACCCGTGTGCGCACACGTACTGGTCGCCGAGGACGACGAGAAGCAGGCCGAACTCATCCGCCGCTCCCTGCTGGCCGAGGGACACACCGCGACGGTGGTGCACGACGGCGCGGCCGCGCTCGACGCGGCCCGCCGGCTGCGGCCGGACCTGGTCGTGCTCGACCTGATGCTCCCGGTCGTCGACGGCTTCGGGGTGTGCCGGGCGCTGCGCGCCGGCGCCGATCCGGGGATCCCGGTGGTGATGCTCACCGCCCGCGCCGCCGAGGACGACGTGCTCCTCGGCCTCGACGTGGGCGCCGACGACTACCTGACCAAGCCGTACAGCCCGCGCGAACTGATGGCCCGGATCCGCACGGTCCTCAGGCGCAGCGGGCGCGGCGGCGGCGCCCGGGACGACGACCCCGTCGTACAGGCCGCCGGGATCAGCGTCGATCCGGTACGGCACGAGGTGCGCCGCGACGGCGTGCCGGTGGAGTGCACACCGGCGGAGTTCCAGATCCTGCTGGCCATGGCAGGGGAGCCGGAACGGGTGTTCACGCGGCGGCAACTGCTGCGGTACACCCGCGGCCTCGACCGGGCCTCCACCGAGCGCGCCGTCGACGTGCACATCATGAACCTGCGCCGGAAGATCGAGGCCGACCCGCGCCGGCCGGTACGGCTGCTGACCGTGTTCGGCGTCGGCTACAAGCTGAGCGGTGGACGGACGTGAAACGGGAGGGTGTTCGGCCGGGGGGTACGGAGCGGACCGGTGTCCGGGCGACGGGTGTGGAGCGGGCGCAGGCGCCGCCGGAAGGGGTGGAGCGGGCCGGGGTGCGGGCGACGGGCGTGGAGCGGGCCGGTGCGCGGTCCCGGGGTGCGAAGCGGCGGATCCCGCTGCGCAAAAGGCTGCTGGTGCGGCTGTTGTCCGTCTCGGCCCTCATCGCCGTCTGCTCGGTGGCGGCCACCGCCTGGCTCGCGGTGACGACCACCACCAGCGCGCTGAAGGAGGAGCAGGGCCAGGACCTGGCCGCCGACAACAGCATCCTCGCCGAACTCAGCGGCTATGCCGCCACCCACTCCGACTGGACGGACGTCCGGGACACCGTTCGCGCCCTGGCCGCGCGGACGGGGCGACGGATCGCGCTCACCACCGCCGACCGCACCTTCGTCGCCGACTCCGCGCCGCACGGCACCCCGCTGCCGCCCCGGCCCGCCGCCTCCGTCGATCCGCTGCGCACCGACACCTACACCGAGCCCGGGGCCCAGCTCAGCGGTATCGACCCGCGCGCGGTGGGCCCCTACCGGCTGCCGGCGCCGGAACGCGCGAAGCTGGACGCGCTGGCCGCCGAGCGCGAGCGGTGCTACGAGCGCTACGGCGTGCAGGCCGAACGGAAGAGGACCGCGAGCGGGCGGCCGGTGCTCACCCGGGCCGACGGCACCGATCCGGCGGGTTACGGCACGGCGTGCGAGGACGGGCGGCTCAACTCCCCGACGCCGACCGAGCGGAGGGCCCTGGACACCCTGTCCGGCCTCGCCCGGCCGTGTCTGAAAGAGGCCGGAGTGGGCCTCGACGGGCGCCTGTTCCTCACCTTCGACCCCGGTGCCAAGGACTCCTTCGGCGGCGGTTACCTGCTCGCCAAGTACAAGGTCGCGAACAAGGGGTCGATCGCCCGGGCCGTGGAGCACTGCGTCCTGACGGCCCGCCGCACCCAGCTCGAACCGTATGTCGCCCCGCAGGCCGAGCTGTTCCTCGGCATCGGCGACCAGAACCCCTCCCGCTTCGACATGTCCCCGGGCAACAAGGCCAAGGTGGTCGGCGTGGCGGGCCTGGTCCTCGCCGTCACCGTCGCCGTCACCGCCGTCGTCGCCGTCCGCCTGGTCCGGCCCCTGCGTGCGCTGACCGAGGCCGCCGGGGCTCCGCCCGAGCTGCATGTGCGGGTGCCCGTGACCACCCGGGACGAGACCGGCATCCTGGCGGAGGCGTTCAACGACCTGGCCGGGCGCCGTGAGCGCCTGGAGGCCCAGCGCAAGGCGATGGTCAGCGACGTCGCACACGAACTGCGCAACCCCCTGACGAACATCCGCGGCTGGCTGGAGGTGGTGCGGGACGGCGTCGTCGAGCCCGAACCCGCCCTGCTGGACTCCCTGCACGAGGAGGCGCTCGTGCTTCAGCGGATCATCGACGACCTGCAGGACCTGGCCGCCGCCGACGCCGGCACCCTGCGCCTGCACCGCGAGCCGCTGCGCGCCGGCGACCTGCTGGACCAGGTGGCGGCGGCCCATCGCGTCGCCGCCGACGCCGCCGGGGTCGCCCTCGGTATCGAGGCCGACCCCGCCGCCTGGCTGGAGGCCGACCCGGTGCGGATGCGGCAGGCACTCGGAAACCTCGTCTCCAACGCACTGCGGCACACCCCCGCCGCCGGCACCGTCACGCTCGCCGCCCGCCGGGCCGGGGGCGACGTGGTCCTCACGGTCGCCGACACCGGCCCGGGCATCGCCGCCGAGGACCTGCCGCACGTCTTCGACCGTTTCTGGCGGGCGGAGAAGTCCCGCAGCCGCCGCACCGGCGGCAGTGGCCTGGGCCTGGCGATCGTCCGCCATCTGGTCGCCGCCCACGGCGGTACGGCCGACGCCGCGAGCGAGCCCGGCGAGGGAGCGGTCTTCACCCTGCGACTGCCGGCCGCCGGCCGGCCACGCGAGGAGCGCTGAGAGGGCGGTCACGAGGAGCGCTGAGAGGGCGGTCACGAGGAGCGCTGAGAGGGCGGTCACGAGGAGCGCTGAGACGGCGGTCACGACGAGCCCTCAGACGGCGGGCACGGGGCCCGGCACCCGGCGGGCGCTCCCCGGGGCACTCCGGCCGGGGCGGCGGCGTCGTGGAAGGTCGCGCGCCGCCGCCCTGAAGGGTCGTCGCAGGGCGCCGAGAACGGCGCCGCGGGAGACGGTCGCCGCGTGGCAGCGCCGGGGAAGCACGTGGCAGCGCCGGGGAAGACCGTGCCATGGGCGCGGAACACGAGGTGGGCCGGCAGGAGCGGGCGTGAGGCGCCCCGCGCCGCGGTGGCCGTCGAGACCTCCGCCCGCGCCGGGCGCGCCCTCCGCCCGCTCCTGCCGGCCCACCTCCCGCGTCCGGGTCAGCCGGCCACCTCCCGCGTCCGGGTGTCAGCCGGAGCGCGGCCGGGAGCGGGCGCGGCGCCGCAGCGCACGGCGCTCCAGCTCGGTCGTGCCGCCCCAGACGCCGATGCTCTGGCCCGTCTCCAGCGCCCAGTCGAGGCACTGTTCCCGGACGGGACAGTCCCCGCACACCGCCTTCGCCTGCTGGGCCTGGACCTGGGCCGGACCGGTCGTGCCGATCGGGAAGAACAGATCGGGGTCCTCATGACGGCACGCGGCATGTTCGCGCCAGTTGTCCATCGAAGTCTCCTGGGATCGGATCGGAGTCGTTTCCTGTCGTGTCGCATGCGTTCCATGGTTCGGGTGACCGGCGCGGGCGGCGTGAAACGACGCAACGGCAGCGAATCCGGCGACGATCGCGATCCGTCCGCCGGCGAGGACCGCCCGGGGGGAGTCCGTACGTGGTCAACGGGCCGGTGAACGGGAGCCGATGACCCGGTGGACGGGCACCGGCCTCCGTGGTGAGCGGTCCGCGCGTCACGCGCGGGCCGGACCGGGCAACCGGAACCGGTTGGCCCGGCAGGGCAACGGGCCCGGAAACCCGACCGCGTGGCCGGCAGGCAAGGGCCCCCGGCGCCCGTGCGCCAGGACAACGCCCTCGAAAGCCCACCGGGGATGGGGAGTTGCCGCACACCGGGGCCGGGGCCATCGCTCACCGGGAGCCGGGAGCCGGGAGCCAAAGGGCCCGAAGCCGAGGAGCTGGGAGCCAAGGAGTCGGGAGCCGCACGGTCGGGCTCCGGCCCGAAGTCGGGAGCCGGGAGCCGCGGAGCCGGGCTGCGGCCCGAAGTCGGGAGGTGGGAGTCGTGGACCCGGACCGGTCGAGCGCCGGCCGTGCGGCGAGGCGACCCCATGTCAGCGGCGCAGCGCTTCGGCCGCCGCCGTCGTGTCGTCCGTCGCGGCGTCGTCCGTCGCCGTCACCGCGTCGTCCGTCGCCGCGAGGCTCAGCGGTGCAGCGCCTGGGCCGCCGTCGCCGTCACCGCGTCGGCCAGTGCCGCGAGGGCGGGAGAGTCGAGCTTCCACTGCTGCCAGTACAGCCGGACGTCCGCCGACCGCCCCGGTGCGATCAGGGTCAGCCGTCCCTCGTCCAGCAGCGGGTCGGCCTGGGCCTCGGGGACCATGCCCCAGCCGAGTCCGGCGGCGACCGCGTCCACGAAGCCCTCCGAGGTGGGTACGTAGTGCCGGAGCGGGCCGGCGTCCGTGCCGCCCAGCCGGCGGACGAAGCGGTCCTGGAAGTCGTCCTTGCGGTCGAAGACCAGGACGGGGGCGCGGGGGAGCGCCTCCGGCAGGGGCTGCCCGTGCAGGTGCGTCCGGGCGAACCCCGGTTCGGCCACCGGCAGATAGCGCATCCGGCCCAGCGGCCGGACCGTGCAGCCGGGCACCGGATCCGCCGACGAGGTCACCGCCGCGAGCACCACTCCCTCCCGGAGCAGGGCCGCCGTATGGCCCTCGTCCTCCCGGTGCAGTTCGAAGCAGAGCCCCCTCACCCGGGTCAGGGCCGGCAGGAACCAGGTCGCCAGCGAGTCGGCGTTCACCGCGACCGGCACCCGCGTCGGCTCTCCGGCGCCGCTCAGCCCCAGCTCGCCCCACGCGTCCCGTTCCAGCCGGGCGAGCTGGCGGGCGAAGCGCACCAGCACCGCCCCGGACTCCGTGGGCCGCACGGGCTTGGTGCGCTGCAGCAGCACCCGGCCGGTGCGCTGTTCGAGGGCCTTGACGCGCTGGCTGACCGCGGACGGCGTCACGTGCAGGGCCGCGGCGGCCGCGTCGAAGGTGCCCTCGTCGACCACGGCGAGCAGTGTCCGCACCTGCTCCAGGGGAAGCTCTGACATCACAATCGCTAAGGGTACGTAAAAATCTTTAGCTGTACTTGCGGTGCGCTCCTGCCTAGCGTCGAGCGCATGAACCAAGCCCTGACCGCCGCGGTCGCCGGATTCGGCACCGGCCTCTCCCTGATCGTCGCCATCGGCGCACAGAACGCCTTCGTCCTGCGCCAGGGAGTGCGCCGGGACGCCGTCCTCGCCGTGGTCGGCATCTGCGCCCTGTCCGACGCGCTGCTCATCGCGCTCGGGGTCGGCGGGGTGGGGGCGGTCGTGGTGGCCTGGCCGGGCGCGGTCAGGGCGGTCGGGATCATCGGCGGCGTCTTCCTGCTCTGCTACGGCGCCCTGGCCGCACGCCGGGCGCTGCGGCCCGGGACCGGGCTGCGCGCGGAGGGCGAGGCGGCCGGCTCCCGCCGGCGGGCGGTTCTCACCTGCCTCGCGATGACCTGGCTCAACCCGCACGTCTACCTGGACACCGTGTTCCTGGTCGGCTCCCTGGCCGCCGACCGAGGCCCGCTGCGCTGGACCTTCGGACTGGGCGCCGCCCTCGCCAGCCTGTGCTGGTTCGCCGCGCTGGGCTTCGGCGCCCGGCTGCTCGGCCGGTTCCTGGCCCGGCCGGCCGCCTGGCGGGTCCTGGACGGCCTGGTCGCCGTCACCATGCTGGCGCTGGGTGCCCTGTTCGTCGCCGGATCATGAGACGCCCCCTTCAGTCCGCGCGTAGATCACTGCCATAGTCAGGCTCGCGAAAACGAAAAGATGTAACGAGCAACCAGGACAGACGTGGACACGAGCGAGACCGGCAGCACCGACATCGACGCACCGGCGGCTGAGGCCCCGGCCCGGCAGGGCTGGCGCCGCTGGGCGATGGACACCCGCCCGCTGCGCATCCCCGCCTACCGGCGCCTGTGGTCGTCGACCGTCGTCACCGCCGTGGGCAGCCAGCTCACCGCGGTCGCGGTGCCCAAGCAGATCTACGACATCACGCACTCGTCGGCCTGGGTCGGCTACGCGAGCCTCGCCGGACTGGTGCCCATGGTGGCGTTCGCGCTGTGGGGCGGGGCGGTCGCCGACACCGTGGACCGCCGCAAGCTGCTGCTGGTCACCAACATCGGCATCGCGGTGACGTCGCTGCTGTTCTGGGCGCAGGCCGCCACCGGTCTCGACTCGGTCGTGGTCCTGATGGTCCTGCTCGCCCTGCAGCAGGCGTTCTTCGGTCTCAACTCCCCGGCGCGCAACGCCTCCATCGCGCGTCTGGTCCCCGCCGGGCAGTTGCCCGCGGCCAACGCGCTCGGCTCCACGGTCACCCAGACCGGCCTGGTGGCCGGTCCGCTCCTGGCCGGGGCGCTCATACCGGTCATCGGGCTGCCCGAGCTGTACCTCCTCGACGCCGTTGCGCTGTGCGCGACCGTGTGGGCCGTCTTCCGGCTGCCCGCGCTGCCACCGCTCGGCGGGGCCCCGGGCCGCCGAGCCGGGCTGCGGGAGATCGCCGCGGGCTTCCGCTACATCGCCGGGCGCAAGGTGCTGCTGCTGTCCTTCCTTGCCGACATCGTCGCCATGGTGTTCGGGATGCCCCGGGCCCTGTTCCCGCAGCTCGCCGCGCAGACGTACGACTCCTGGGGCGAGGGCCTCGCGCTCGGCGCGCTGTTCGCCGCCATCCCGGTCGGCGCGGTGCTCGGCGGCCTGTTCTCGGGCGTGTTCTCGCGGGCCCGCAGGCACGGGTGGATGGTCATCGGCGCGGTCGTCGGCTGGGGCGCGGCCGTCGCCGGATCCGGGCTGAGCGGCAACCTCTGGGTCGCTCTGGTGTTCCTCGCCGCGGGCGGCGTCGCCGACATGGTGTCGATGGTGTTCCGGGGCGCGATCCTGCTGTCGGCCGCGACCGACGAGATGCGCGGACGGATGCAAGGGGTGTTCACGGTCGTCGTCGCGGGCGGCCCGCGGCTGGCGGACGTCCTGCACGGCACCGCCGGCTCCGCCTTCGGCCCGCGGGCCGCCGCGGCGGGCGGCGGCGCCCTGGTCGTCGTGGTGATGCTGGCCCTGGCCCTCGCGGTCCCGGCACTGCGCCGCTACCGCATCTGACCCGCCGCGGCGCCCCGCTTCCGGGTCCGCTCGGAGACCGCGGCACCGCCACCGCGTCCGGCCGCCGCGCCGCCACCGCCTCCGGCCGCCGCGGCGCGTCCGCCCCCGGCCGCTACAGCGGCCCGCTGCGCCGCCGGATGGCGTACTGGTCCATCAGCTTGCCGCGGGTCACCTCCAGCCGGCTGGCGAGCACCTCCGCCACCGTCCGGACCAGGGAGAGGCCGAGCAGGGGGTCCTCCACGCACAGCCCGAGCACGGCGGGCCCGTCGAACTCGTAGGCCCGTACGTTGCTGAAGGCGACCGCTCCGAAGTCCCACCGGTACGGCGGGAACAGCCAGGACCAGCCGAGCAGGTCGCCCGCGCCCAGCGTCGCCACGGTCACCCGCTGCCGGGAGGTGACGTCCTGGTCCAGGTGGACCGCGCCCGAACGGATCACCCAGAACCGGTCGGCCGTGCCGCCGGCCACGAAGATCCGCGTGTCCTCCGGGAAGGAGACCTCCTCGGCCAGTTCCATGAGGCGCTCGCGCTGCGCCTGAGGCAGCGCGGTGAGCAGTTTGATCGCTTTGGTCATGGCGCGGGGCTCCTCGCCGGCGGCGGGTTCGGATGCTGTGCTCACACCCATTTCATCCGCTGCACTCGCCCCGGGCACCTCGAAGGACGCGGCTCTCCGCGTCCGGCGCCCCCGGACAGGAAAAAGCCCTGGCTGGACGGGGGAGACCAGCCAGGGCCGTATGCGGTGACGCGGGGAGGGCGGAAGAACGGTTCCGGTCCGCTCCGGCATCACTATGAATGAACGATAAACCATTCCGGCCGTCACCGGGAAACCGGCCGCGGCTCGGGTGACACGTCTCACTCCTTCCGTGTCGGCGGCTACCCGCCCGGGCGGGCGATCTCCTCCAGGACGCCCAGCACCGCCTCGTACGCCAGCGCCCGGGTCGCCGCCTCCCGGGCGCCCTCCGGATCCGTCGCCGTCAGGTTCTGCGCGCGCTCCCGCCAGGCCCGCTCCTCCTCGGCGGCGCGCTCCCTGCCCCGGTGGATCCGCCTCAGCAACTCGTCCGCGTCCACGACTTCACTCATGCCGGCTCGGGTACCCGGCCGCTCCACGGTGATGGCACCCGCGCCGACGGTGTTTCGAGGCGCGGTCACGGGTCAGCCGAAACAGGAGAGAACAGTCGTACCGGGCACCACTCAGGGAGGAAAGGGATGCGCGACGAAACCCGGACCAGCTCCCCGGCGGTACTGCGGGAACCGCGACGCCGACTGCCCTGCCGGCCGGCCGACGCCCGCAGAACGCTCCGGCACGCGGTGTCCGAAGGCTGCCGCAGCCGCGCCCTCGCCTGCGCGCCCGAGGCCATGGAGGACGCCCTGCTGGTCACCTCGGAACTGGCCACCAACGCCATTCTGCACGGCGGCGGGATCACCGGCTTCGACGTCGACGTCGACTCCCGTGGTGTCTGGGTGTCGGTGAGCGACCGCAGCGACGAGATGCCGACGGCCCTCGCGCCCAGGGACGAGCACGGCCGTTCCCGGCCCGGCGGCCACGGGTGGCCCATTGTCTGCCGGCTCGCACGGGACGTCAAAGTGACGGAACTGCCCTGCGGCGGCAAGCGCATCACGGCCGTCCTCGCCCTGATATGAAGCGGATTTCGAAGTTCCGCCCACCGGTGTTTGGACCTGGGGGCGGGGGGCAGACGGAATCTCGTGCTTCGGACCGGAGGCGCGTGCCCAGCGGTGAGCTGTACCGCTGCCGAGGCCGCCTTTCCGGCGGATCGGGCGGTTTCCCCGCGGCCAACCCTGACACCACCGTTCGGGCCAGGGCCCGGAACCCCGGTTCCGCCCGTGCCCTGAAACCACGTTCAGGAGCGATTCCGCATGCTGACAGATTTGTCGACCAGCCGTCCCGGCACGCCCGCCACCGCCTCCGCCGCGCCCCAGCGGCGGAGCCATGACGACGCTCCCGACACCGCGGAGCTGTTCGTCCGGCTCGCGGAACTGGAGGACGGTACCGAGCGGAACGCCGTACGCGACGAACTCGTCACCGCCTGGCTGCCCATGGCCCACCGGATCGCCGGCCGGTTCCGCGACCGCGGGGAGTCCGTCGAGGACCTGCGCCAGGTGGCCGCGCTCGGGCTGGTGAAGGCGATCGACCGGTTCGACCCCGCACGCGGGGCGTTCGAGAGTTATGCCGTGCCGACCATCACCGGAGAGGTCAAGCGGCACTTCCGCGACCGGATGTGGGCCCTGCGGGTGCCCCGCCGGGTGCAGGAACTGCGCAACCGGGTGCGGGTGGCCCGCCGGGAACTGACCCAGAATCCGGGCAGCCCCGAGCCCACCGTCGCCGCCGTCGCCGCGCACACCGGGCTCAGCGAGGAGGAGGTGTCCGCGGGCCTGGAGGCGCTGGAGAGCTTCAGCACCCTGTCCCTGGACGCCGAACTCTCCACCGACGACGACGGCTACAGCCTCGCCGACACCCTGGGCGCGACCGACTCCTCCTACGACGTCGTCGTCGACCGGGAGGCCGCCAAGGAAGGGCTGCGCCGGCTGCCCGAGCGTGAGCGGACGATCCTGTACATGCGCTTCTTCGAGGACATGACGCAGAGCCGGATCGCGGACCAGCTCGGCATCTCCCAGATGCACGTCTCCCGCCTGATCAGCCGCAGCTGCGCCCGCGTCCGCGACGAGGCCATGGGCCGGCACACGGACGGACACCCCTGAAGGGGCCGGGCTCGGGCCGTCACCCCTTCGGCTCCGCCGCCGTACGCACCCCCAGCAGGCGGGCCAGACCGGAGACGGCCTCGTCCAGGCGCTGCAGATGGCGCAGCACCCGGTCCGTCACCCGGTCGTAGCGCGGGGTGCGCAGGGTTCCCGGCTCCAGCATCGAGGCGATGCTGGGGCCGGTCTCGATCTCGGCCCCGGACCGCGGGTCGGCGACGTGCGCCGCGATCGCCTCGATGTTGTGCACGATCCGCCCGCAGACCTCGCGCAGCCGGGGATCCGCCGCGATCGACGGGTGCGTCGGCAGCAGTTCGGCCGTGGCGGCGAGCGACCGCGCGTGGTACGCGCAGGTCTCCAGCAGCGCCACCACGTACCGGACGGCGTTCCGGCGCGAGCGCAGCGGCGTGATCGGATGGGTCAGGGGCTGCGTGGCCGCGCGCAGCTCGGCCAGCGCCTGGTCCAGCTCCCGCGCCCGCTCCACCAGACCGGTCCCGGCCCCGCCGCTCAGCTGGTCCACTGCCGCCCGGGTCACGTCGGCGAGCCGCTCCAGGACCGCGACGAGCAGCTCGTTGGTACGCCGGCCGGTGTGGATCGGCAGCACCACCGCCGCCGCGATCACCCCGCAGGCGGCGCCCAGCGCCGTCTCCTCCACGCGCAGCACCAGCACCTCGGTGGTGTAGGTGTGCAGCAGCGTGTAGAGCAGCCCCAGCATCGCCGTGACGAAGAACGACATCAGCGTGTACGACAGGGGCGCCGTGTAGAACATCGCGAAGACGCACACCAGCATCAGGCCGAACGCCGTCCACGTGTGGTGCCCGACCAGCCCGGCGAGCCCGATACCGGCCACCACGCCGAGGACCGTGCCCACCAGCCGCCGGTAGCTCTTCACCAGGATCTCGCCGGTGGAGGCGGTGTTGATGAACACGATCCAGCAGGTCAGCACCGCCCAGTACCAGCGCTGGGAGGACAGCAGCTCGCCACCGGTGATGGCCAGGGCGGAACCGGCGGCCACCTGCACGGCCGCGCGCGTGGTGGGCCGCTTCAGGCCGGACGGCTCCGCCTCCTCCCGCTCGGTCTCCTCGCTGACCTCGATCGCGGCGTCCTCGGCGTCCAGCTCCTCGCGGGAGCGGGCCGTCGCCGGGCTGTCGTCGGACTCGTCCTGCGGCCCCTCCAGGGCGGTCCGCAGCCCGAGCACGGCCCGGGCCAACTCACCGAGCCCCCGGAACACGTCCTGCACGGCAGGGGAGGCCTCCGGCAGGTTGGCCTCCTCCCGGTAGCCCAGCAGCCGGTTGCGTACGTGCGCCAGCGCCGTCCCCGACGCCTCACCGAGCGGCCGCTGCACGAGCAGGCGCAGCGCCTCGAGGTCCCGGCGCAGCACGGCGGTCGCCTCGTCCCGCACCGGCTGCGCACCACCGGACGGCACGGGGGCGCCCGGCAGATGCAGGGTCAGTGTGTCGGTCCGCTCCGCACTGCGGGCCGTGAGCAGCAGCAGCCCGAGCCGCTCGGCGGCGATCTCGGCGTCCGCGATCCGGCGCTGCAGCAGCCGGGCCGTCGCCTCGTCGGAGGTGCCCTCCTCCAGCTGGCCCTGGATCATCAGCGCCGTCTCGTGCAGCCGGGCGGTGCGGGTGCGCAGTTCCTCCAGCACCTTGTCGATCTCCTCGGGCCCGGCGTCCAGCAGCTCGATCTGAGTGGCGATCAGCTGGGCGAGCCGGGCACGGAAGGCCCGCCGCAGCCGTTCGAGGGTGCCCGCCGGGGTCTGCGGCAGCAGCACGAAGCGGACGAGGGCACTGCAGGCGAAGGCCAGCGCGAGCACGCCGTACAGGGCGGGCAGCGTGGACATGTTCGCCTGCACGAACAGGGAGAGGAAGTAGAACTGGAAGCCGATCAGGCCGAGCGTCGTGCCGCGGTCGCCGAACCGGCGGCTGTAGACGGCGCCGAAGATGACGAGCACGAAGAACAGGTCGCCCACGACGACCCGTTGGTTCAGCAGCGAGCCCAGGGTCACCGAGATCAGGGCCACCGGCAGGCCGAGCGCGAGGGTGCGGGCCTGCGCCGCGCGCTGCTTCTCCCGGATGGTGAACGTCGCGACCATCGCCGCGATGGCGCCGGCCACCAACTGGGGCAGCGGGACCCGCAGCAGACCCAGCACGGTCAGCGTGAGGGCGATGGCCGCCACCGTCCGCAGTCCAGCGGTGAGTCTCAGCAGGCCGGGATCGGACGCCGAGATCCGGTCCCACATCCGTGCCCAACCCGACCGCACCGCTTCCCTCACGCCGCCGCGCTCTCTCCCGTGCCGGAAATCGATCTCCGGCCCAGCATCGCACGCCGCGCCGGTCATCCGCCTCCGGCCAGGGTGGCCGCCACCAGTGCGCCTGCGTGCCCGTGCCCCAGGCCGTGCTCCGACTTGAGCCAGCCGACCAGTTCCATGTGCTTGGTCAGCGGCGAGGAACGGATGACTTCCTGCCACTCGCCGATCGGGCGGCCGTACTTCTTCTCGATCGAGGGGAAGTAGCTCGCCGGGCCCTTCACGGTCTTCTCGGTCATGCCGGTGCGTCCCGTCCGTGTGACGTTTCCTGGTCACCGGGGAAGACCGCCGAACCGGCCGGAAATGATCGGCGGCCCCCCATGACGCCCGTCACATCACTGGCTGTCCACGGCCCTGCCCTCGACCCGGGCCCGCACCTGTTCCGGCGTCAGGTACGAGTCGGTGAACTCGAAGTCCTTCAGCCGAGCGGGCTTGCGGGCCTGGAAGCCGGTGCGCACGAAATCGTCGCCCGCGACCGCGTTCAGCAGCCAGTTGGTCAGCACCCGGGTCTTGGCGACATTGGTGCGCAGCGCCGACCAGTGGTAGCCGCGGGCCACCGCCTGGGCGGGCAGCCCGCGCAGTTCGATGCCCAGCGGCTTGGACACCGCGTCCTTGCCGCCGAGGTCGACGACGAGTCCCAGGTCCTTGTGCACGTACGGTTCGAGCGGCCGGCCCTTCATGGACGCGATGACGTTGTCGGCGACCTTCTTGCCCTGGCGCATGGCGTGCTGGGCGGTGGGCGGGCAGACCGCGCCCTCCTGGCCCTTGGCCTCGTCGGGCACCGCGGCCGCGTCCCCGAGCGCGAACACGCCGTCGTGGCCCGGCAGGCACATCTCGGCGGTGACCGCCAGCCGGCCGCGCACCGTCTCCGCGCCGAGCGTGCCGATCAGCGGGCTGGCGACCACGCCCGCCGTCCAGATCAGCGTGTGCGTCGGCACCACCCGGCCGTCGGTGAAGGTCACCTCCTCCGGCCCGGCCTTGGCGATGGACACCCCCAGCGAGACGTCGACGCCCCGGCGCTTGAGGATCTCCTGCGCACTGCGGCCCAGCTTGTCGCCCAGCTCCGGCATGAGCCTGGGGGCGATGTCGATCAGATGCCACTTGATCAGGCCCGGATCCAGGCGCGGGTAGCGCTCTACGGCGGCGTGCGTGAGCCGTTGCAGACAGGCCGCGGTCTCCGTCCCGGCGTACCCGCCGCCGACGACGACGAACTGCAGCCGCGCGGCCCGCTCGGCCGGGTCGTCGCTGGCGTCGGCGAGGTCGAGCTGGGTGATGACGTGGTCGCGGATGTAGGCGGCCTCCGCGAGCGTCTTCATCCCGAAGGCGTAGTCGGTCAGACCCGGGATGTCGAAGGTCCGGGTGACGCTGCCCGGTGCCAGCACGATGTAGTCGTAGGGCTCGTCGACGATCTTGTCGGTGATGGTGCGCACGACGCACACCTTGGCCTTCAGATCCACCCCGATCGCGCCGCCCGGGAGGATCCGGGTGCGGTACTTCTTGCTGCGGCGCAGCGAGATGGCGATCGACTGCGGCGTGAGCACGCCGGACGCGACCTGGGGCAGCAGGGGCAGATAGAGCTGGTAGGCGAAGGGCGTCACCAGGGTGACGTCCGCCTCGTCGGGGGCGAGTTTCCGCTCCAGGCGGCGGACGCACTCCACTCCGGCGAAGCCTGCGCCAACCACCAGGATCCTGGGTCGTGTCACGGTGTTCATCCCTTTCTGCGGCTCCAGGCGGTCCGACTCGACGCCCTTCGCATGCCCTGGATCGCTCGGCACCAACATCGATCCCACCCCGGCCCGAGCCGTTCCGCCAGCGGGGTGCGGCAGGCAGCGGAACACGGGGACACCGGAACGCCCCGCACCGGACGGAGTAACCGGCCGGCGCCCGGCTACACGTCGTATCCGGGCCGGGCCGGGCCGCGGCCTCACCAGGGCAGGAACACGTGGATGTCCTTGCCGTGGTCGTGGACGACGACGCTGACCTGGCTGCACAGCGTGTGCACCAGATGCCAGCCGATCCCGCCACCGCCGGTGCGCGGGTGGAAGGGCCGTGGCTCCGGCTTGGTGGTGCTGGTGTCGCGCATCGTCACGTGGACGCCGTCGAAGGTGCGGCGCATCCGGAGGGCGAAGGGCCCGGGCGCGTACTGGATCACGTTGGCGGCCAGCTCCGTCACCACCAGCAGGATGTCGTCCCAGTACTCGTGCGCGTCCGGCGGCGCCTGCCTGGCCAGCGTGGACAGGTAGTCCTCTGCGGCGACCCGCGCCTCCGTGACATTGCGCAGTTCACCCGCGAAGGAGAACGTACGCTCGTACTTCTCCTCCGCGGGATGTGTGTCTTCCCAACGCGGCTCCGTCGCCATCTCGCATTCCCCGCTCCCGGCCGGCAAGGGGTTCCCGGGCCCCTTCCGCCAGGACGGTCGTCGTCGCTGATCTCTCCCTGCGGCGGGTTCCCCGAGCCGGGCGGCCTATCCGTCCGCAGGCCGTCCCGGATCCGCCGTGCCGCCCCCTCGGCGTGCGGACGTCGCTCCCACCTCCTCAGCGGAAGACATCGTCCGGCTCGTCCCAGTCGGCCGGCTCGTACGAGCCCCGCCGGGACCCGGAGCGCGCCTGGTACATCGCCTCGATCTCGGCCGCGTAGTGGCGCACGATGGCGTCCCGGCGCAGCTTCAGGGACGGGGTGAGCAGCCCCTTGTCGACAGCGAACGGTTCCTGGAGAACACGGTAGACCCTGATGGACTCGGCGCGGGACACCGCGCTGTTGGCCGACGCGATCGCCCGGCCGAGCTCCTCCCGCAGCGCGTTGTCCTCCCGGCTCTCGCGGCCCGCCGCCTCCCCGCGCAGCATCAGCGACCGGCGCCAGTGTGCGAGGAACTCCGGGTCCAGGGTGATCAGGGCACCGACACAGGGCCGGTCGTCACCGATCACCACCGCCTGGTGGACCAGCGGATGCAGGCGCAACCGCTGCTCCAGCACGGCCGGAGCCACGCTCTTGCCGCCACTGGTGACGATGATGTCCTTCTTGCGCCCGGTGATCGTCAGATAGCCCTCGGAGTCCAGCCGCCCGATGTCCCCGGTGGCCAGCCAGCCGCCGCGCAGTGCGGCGCGTGTCGCCGTCTCGTCGCTGACGTAGCCCTGGAAGACCGACGGCCCGTGCACCAGGATCTCCCCGTCGTCGGCCACCTGGATCTCGGTGCCCGGCAGCGGCCGGCCCACGGTCCCCGACTTCTCCCGGCCGAGCGGCTGCATCGTGATCCCGCCGGAGGCCTCGGTGAGTCCGTACCCGTCGTGCACGTACACCCCGATGCCCTCGTAGAAGAGGGACAGCTCGCGGCTGAGGGGGGAACCGCCGGAGGTACCGCGCAGCACGCGGCCGCCGAGCGTCGCGCGCAGCTGGCGGTACACCGTCCGCTCGTACAGCGCGTGCTGCAGCCTGAGGTCGAGCCCCGGGCCGGTACCACCGCCCAGCCGGCGCCGCTCCTCGGCCGCGGCGAAGTCCCGCGCGGTCCGTGCCGCCCGCTCGAACAGCGCTCCCCGGCCCGCCTGTTCCGCCGCGCGCAGGAAGTTCTTGTACAGCTTCTCGAACAACGACGGCACCCCGTACAGGTACGTCGGCCGGAAGGTGGCCAGCCCGGACGCCAGCGCCGCCTCGGTCGGCTCCGGCTCGTGCGCCATCAGCACACCGCCGCGCACACACATCAGCATGATCATGAGGCCGTAGACGTGGGAGAACGGCACAAAGGCCAGCACCGAGGGCTGTACGCCGGGCGGCGCCGCGGTGTGGCCCCAGCCGGCCAGCAGCGTGTCGCAGGGATAGGCGAGCCCGCGGTGGCTCAGCGCGCACCCCATCGGGCGGCCCGAGGCGCCGGAGGTGTAGACGACGGCCGCGGTGGCGTCCGGCAGCACGATCCGGCGCAGCGACTCCACGGTGGTGTACGGCACGTCCCTGCCCAGCTCGGCGAGTTCGGCCGGCGCGCCCGCGTCGAGCTGCCAGACGTACCGCAGTCTCGGCAGTCCCGCGCACACGGTGCCGATGGTCATGGCACCCTGCTCGTCCTCGACGGCCACCGCCACGCAGCCGGCGTCCCGCAGGATCCACTCGACCTGGTCGCGCGAGGAGCGCGGATGGATCGGCACCACCTCGGCGCCCACGGCCCACAGCGCGAGGCTGAGCACGGTCCACTCGTAGCGTGTGCGGGACATCAGGGCCACCCGGTGCCCGGGGGAGATCCCGGCGGCGATCAGCCCCTTGGCCAGGTCGGTCACCTCGTCCCGTACCTCCACGGCCGTCACCTCCTCCCACCCGGTGGCCTCACCCGTGCGGCGCGCGAGGAGGGGCAGGGCCGGGCTGCGGTCCGCGGTGTGGAAGATGCTGTCGGCGAGGCCGCCGGTGAGCGGCGGGGTGACGGTCGGCGCGAGTGCGACGTCTCGCATGCGCTGCTCCCGGGTGTACGCAGGGTGACTCCACCGAACGGCTCTGTGTCGGCGGTGCTCGAATGTAGCCCAGGCGGCCGCGCTCGGCGCCGGGAACGCGAAAGTCGTGATCGGCTGATGATGTGGCCGTGTCCTGGGGACCCGGGGGACATGACCCACGTGAACCCCGATCCGGAGCCCGAGCGCACCACCGGACTAGAACCCGGCGGCGGCGTCCCGCCCGGCGAGACCCCGCCCGCCGAGAGCAGCATGCCCGAGGCCGGGCCCCGCCAGCCGGACGCTCAAGCCAGAGGATGGGCCAAGGCACCGCTGACGATGATCCTCCTCCTCGTGGCCCTGATCGCGGCCTTCTTCCTCGTGTACGCCCTGGTGCTGATCCTGTGACCAGCCCGCTCAGCCCTGGGTGAGCCGGACGCACCCGGTGACCACGTCCCGCAGACTGCCGGCGCGCTCCAGCAGCCTGCGCTGCTCACGTGCGCCGTTGCCGTCGCGCAGCAGCTCCTCGACGGCCCTCCCGGCGCGGGCCGCGTCCCCGAAGTCGGTCAGCGCGTCCCCGGTGTGCTCCAGCAGGGCGCGCACCACCTGGGCGGCGGGCCGGGGCCGCATCGTCGCCGGGTCCAGCAGGTCCCCGTCGAGACCGAACCGGGCGGCCCGCCAGTCGCCCATCCTGAGCAGACTCACGCTGTGGCCGGGCGCCGGCCGGCCCGCCCGCCAGTCGCGTGCGGCCGTCTCCACGAGGGCACGGCTCAGTGCCGCGATCAGGACGGCGGTGTCCGCGTACAGACACACGTCCGCAACCCGGATCTCCACCGTGGGGTAGCGGGCCGACAACCGCGCGTCGAAGTAGACCATCCCCTCGTCCAGGATGGCTCCGGTGCCGACCATGTCGGCCACCCGGCGGTGGTACTGCTCGGCCGACCCGAACGGCTCCGTCGGGCCGGCCGACGGCCAGCGGTTCCACACCCGGCTGCGGTAGCCGGCGTAGCCGGTGTCCTGGCCCTGCCAGAAGGGGGAGTTGGCACTGATCGCGCGGAGCACCGACAGCCACGGGCGGATGCGGTCGAGGACCGCGACGCCCTCCTCGTCGGACTCCACCGACACATGGACGTGGCAGCCGCACACGAGCTGGTCCCAGGTGGGGATCCCGTACCGTTCGGCCAGCCAGCGGTAGCGCTCGTTCATGCTGAGGGAGGGACTCACCGGCAGCGGCGAGGTGGCGAGCGCGGCGACCGCGCAGCCGATCTCACCGGCGTGCCGGCCCGCCTCCTTGCGGCAGCGGACGATCTCCTCGCCGAGGGCCGTGAGGTCCGCCTGCGGATGCGTGGCGAACTCCAGCATCTGCCCGAACAGCTCCTTCTCGAAGATCTCCTGGCCGGGATCGTCCTGAGCGGCCCGGGCGAGCACGGCCGCTGCCAGCGCCTTCGGGTCGCCGCTGTCCGGATCGACCAGCAGGAGTTCCTCCTCCACACCGACGGTGCGCACGTGGTGCCGCCCTTCTGTCCATGCCACCAGGGGCAGTCGTGGGTCTGTAGCCCCCGACTGCCCCTGGTACGGCCGCCGACACCTGCGGCCTTCAGCGCTCCGGCGCCATCCAGACCGTGGCGAGAGGCGGGACCGTGAGACGCAGCGTCCCGTCGCTCTCCGGTTTCACGGGCCCCCCGGTGCCGACCCCGCCGCCGCCGTAGCGGACGTCGTCGGTGTTCAGCACCTCCTGCCAGGCGGTCTCCTCGCCGGGCACCCACAGCCGGTAGTCGTGCCGGACGACGGGGGAGAAGTTCGACACCGCCAGCAGCGGGGACCCCTCGTGGTCGAAGCGGAGGAACGCGAAGACGTTGTCGTCCGCCGCGTCGCACAGCACCCAGCGGAAGCCGCCCGGGTCCGTGTCGCGCTGCCACAGCGCCGGCGTCGCCCGGTAGCACCCGTTCAGGTCCCGCACGAGCTGCTGGACGCCCCGGTGGTCGCCCGCGGAGTGGTAGTCGTCGCCGAGCAGCCACCACTCGGGGCCGTGCGACTCGGACCACTCGGCGCCCTGGGCGAACTCCTGCCCCATGAACAGGAGCTGCTTGCCGGGATGGGCCCACATGTAGCCCAGGTAGGCGCGGTGGCCCGCACGCCGCTGCCACCAGTCGCCGGGCATCTTCGACACCAGCGCCTGCTTGCCGTGCACCACCTCGTCGTGCGAGATGGGCAGCAGGTAGTTCTCGCTGTAGGCGTACACCATCGAGAACGTCATCTCGTTGTGGTGGTACTTGCGGTGCACCGGCTCCTTCTTGACGTACTCCAGCGAGTCGTGCATCCAGCCCATGTTCCACTTCAGCCCGAAGCCGAGCCCGCCGCCGTCCGTGGGCCGGGTGACGCCGCCCCAGGCGGTGGACTCCTCGGCGATGGTGACCACGCCGGGGCAGCGCCGGTAGACGGTGGCGTTCATCTCCTGCAGGAAGGCCACCGCGTCCAGGTCCTCCCGCCCGCCGAAGACGTTCGGCTCCCACTGGCCGGAGTCCCGTGAGTAGTCGAGGTAGAGCATGGAGGCGACGGCGTCCACGCGCAGCCCGTCGATGTGGAACTCCTGGCACCAGTACACGGCGTTGGCGACGAGGAAGTTGCGCACCTCGGTCCGCCCGTAGTCGAACTCGTAGGTGCCCCAGTCCGGATGCTCCGCCCGCCGCCAGTCCCCGGGCTCGTAGAGCGGGTCCCCGTCGAACCGGGCGAGCGCCCAGTCGTCCTTCGGGAAGTGCGCCGGCACCCAGTCCATGATCACGCCGATGCCGGCCCGGTGCAGCGCGTCCACCAGGTGCCGGAAGTCGTCCGGCGAGCCGAGCCGGGGCGTCGGCGCGTAGTAGGAGGTGACCTGGTAGCCCCAGGAGCCGCTGAACGGATGCCCGGCGACCGGCATCAGCTCGACATGGGTGAAGCCCATCTCCTTGACGTACCGGGGCAGTTCCTCGGCCAGCTGCCGGTACGTCGCGCCCGGGCGCCAGGACGGCAGATGCACCTCGTACACCGAGAACGGCGCCTCGTGCACGGGCGTGTCACCGCGGTGCGCCATCCACTCGGCGTCACCCCACGCGTAGCGCGAGGACGTCACGATCGACGCGGTGTCCGGCGGGACCTCCGTGCGCCGCGCCATGGGGTCGGCCTTCAGGAACCGGTGACCGTGGCGGGAGGTGATCTCGAACTTGTACCGGGTGCCCTCGGCGATCCCGGGGAGGAACAGCTCCCACACCCCGGACGCGCCGAGCGAGCGCATCGGGTACTGCGTCCCGTCCCAGTAGGTGAAGTCCCCGGCCACCCGGACGCCCTGGGCGTTGGGCGCCCACACCGTGAAGCGGGTGCCGGCCACCCCCTGGTGGGTCATCGGCTCGGCGCCGAGCGCCCGCCACAGCTCCTCGTGGCGGCCCTCCCGGATCAGATGCAGGTCCAGCTCACCGAGGGCGGGCAGGAAGCGGTACGGGTCCTGCACCTCCTGTTCCCCGTCGTCGTACTCCACCAGCAGCGTGTACGACGGGACCTCCGGGTGGGCGAGCACGCCGCTGAAGAGCCCGCCGCCCTCCGACTCGAGCCCGGTGCGCACGCCGTCGGCCACGACGCTCACCGCCCGGGCGTTCGGGCGCAGCGCCCGGAACAGGGTGCCGCCCGGTACCGGGTGGGCGCCCAGCAGGGAGTGCGGATCGTGGTGGGCGCCGCCGAGCAGGCGGTCGCGGTCGGCGGGATCCAGCGGGACCGCCACGGGCGGTGGGGGGCCCGCGGCCTCGGGACGCGAGGTGTCGCGCAGTGCCATGACGTCAGCCTCCCCACACGGCGAGTCGTTTGATCGCCGCCATCGGTACCGGCAGCCAGTCCGGTCGGTGTCTCGCCTCGTACAGCACCTCGTAGACCGCCCTGTCCGTCTCGTGCGCGCGCAGCAGCGCGTGCTTCTTGCGTGGGTCCCAGCCGGCACGGGCCGCGTAGCCCGCGCAGAACGCCTCCCGGCAGCGGCGCGCCCATTCGGGTCGCCAGGGGCGGCGCTGCCGGGCCGCGTAGTCGAAGGAGCGCAGCATCCCGGCCACGTCCCGCACCGGGGACTGCGGGGCCTGCCGCTCGGTGAGCGGCCGGGAGGGTTCGCCCTCGAAGTCGATGACGAACCAGTCGCGGCCGGCCCGCAGCACCTGCCCGAGGTGCAGGTCGCCGTGGATGCGCTGGGCGGGCGGCCCGGTGTCGCAGGTGGCGAGCGCCCCGAACGCCGCCTTCAGGCCGGGCACGAAGGGCAGCAGCCCGGGCACCGCGTGCGCGGCGGCGTCCAGCCGGGCGCACATCGCCTCGGCCGTACGGCCGTTCTCGCCAGGGCCGGCCGGCGGGAAGGCGTCGGCCAGCGCCAGGTGCACCTCGGCCATGGCCCGGCCCAGTCCGCGGGCCTCGGCGGTGAAGTCGTCACCGGCGGCGAGCGCCCGCAGGGCCAGCGTCCAGCCGTCGGTGGCGTCCGGCAGGAACGGCTGCAGGACGCCGAGCGTGGCCGGGCGGGGCTCGGTCGTCCCGAACCAGGCCACCGGCGCGGGCACCCGGGTGCAGCCCTGGGCGGCCAGCGCGGCCGACACCTCGAGGTCGGGGTTGACGCCCGGCTGGATGCGGCGGAACACCTTCAGGATGTACGCGTCGCCGTACACGATCGAGGAGTTGGACTGCTCGGCGTCGAGCAGGCGCGGGGGCAGGCCCCCGGGCAGGAGCGCGGCCGGGTCCGCCTCGAAGCGCAGCGGGCCCGCGGTGCCCGGCTGCCGCAGACGCTCCAGCAGCAGGTGGGCCGAGCGCGGGTCGTGCAGCGCGTCGTAGACCGCGAGGCCGGCCAGCGGTCCCTCGCTCGCCCGGCCGATGAACGCCCGCTCCAGCCGCGGCGCCAGGTGGTCGCGCAGCCCCAGCAGCAGCTGGTAGCAGTCCCCGGGCGGGGACGTGCCCCCGGGCGTGGGCACGGGCGCGTGCGAGGCGTGCACCAGCAGATGCAGACACCCCGGGAACAGCTCGGTCACGGACAGCACCGACAGGTCGGTGACGGGCCGGTCCTTGCCCGCGAACCAGCGTTGCCTCGGCAACCACTCGCGCAACAGCGCGCCGAGCGAGATGAGCGGGCCGTCGACGCCGACGGCGGTTCTCGGTCGGGGAGTGATGGTCTTCGGCATGGTGACGCGTCCTTTCCTCGGCGCCGAGCCTTCAGCGGCGGCGGCCGATGCGGGATGCGACTCGGGTGAGCCGGAACCAGTAGAAGCCGTGGCCTTGCAGGGTGAGCAGATAGGGCAGCTCACCGATGGCGGGGAAGCGCACTCCGCCGATCAGCTCGACCGGATGCCGTCCGTCGTAGGTCCGCAGATCGAGCTCGGTGGGTTGCGCGAAGCGGGAGAAGTTGTGGACGCACAGCACGAGATCGTCCTCGTACTCGCGCAGGAAGGCGATCACCGCCGGGTTCGAGGAGGGCAGTTCGGTGTAGGAGCCCAGGCCGAAGGCGGGGTTCTGCTTGCGGATCTCGATCATGCGGCGCGTCCAGTGCAGCAGGCTGGACGGCGAGGACATGGAGGCTTCCACGTTGGTGACCTGGTAGCCGTAGACGGGGTCCATGATCGTGGAGAGGTAGAGGCGTCCCGGGTCGCACGTCGAGAAGCCGGCGTTGCGGTCGGGGGTCCACTGCATGGGGGTGCGGACGGCGTCGCGGTCGCCGAGCCAGATGTTGTCGCCCATGCCGATCTCGTCGCCGTAGTAGAGGATCGGCGAGCCGGGCAGGGACAGCAGCAGGGCGGTGAACAGTTCGATCTGGTTGCGGTCGTTGTCGAGGAGGGGGGCGAGGCGGCGGCGGATGCCGATGTTGGCGCGCATCCGTGGGTCCTTGGCGTACTCGGCCCA